>WRNW01000001.1 GCA_009776375.1 Candidatus Saccharimonadota bacterium
TTTTTTGTGATTTGCCCCTCCTGCCCCCCCCCCTAAAGTCTCGGTCATATTATACCTTTCTCATTTAACTCATTACACGCGATGATTGTAGCATGGATGGTTATATTTGTCAAACGCAGGTTAGCTACTATGCCGCTAGCGGCGGATCCAGCACCACCCCACCCTGTGCGCGGTATAGGTCCATGAGGTTGTTTCTTCGCCGGGCTTCCTCTGAATCGCTCATCATCTCTGGCCATCGGGGCTGAGATTTGCGCCACCGGTCGAGGCCGTTAAACTGTAGGAGAAACGCCAACGCCTGTTCGTATGACGGGAATACCAACATGTCAGGATACTTTATGCCACTTTTTTGGTACAATGAGTTGATCATCGCATTTATTACCATCAAATTATGAGTTTGCCCGAAACTCGTTAAGGTACCCTCGTGGAGATATCCATATTCGGTGTCTTTATATCGCTCGCCAATCTGGCCAATGTCCGAGCCGCCTTCTACGTACAATATTACCAACGCACCACTCCTATAAGCCGCACCTATCTCGAAACAAGTACCGCTGTCTGGTTCGAGACTGTTCGGCATAAGCCTAACATTCGCCATAATAACATCGCACTTTGTAGCCATTTCTGCATCACCCCAAAAAACGTCCATGGCCTGTTCACTAGGCGCACCCCCCCCCGCACGAACTTTTGCATTATTATCAACTGGCGTCAGTACATTAAAGCCCGTGTCCGCAGCCAACGCTGCACGCGCAAGAACCCTGTTTATCCCCTGTTCATTGAAAATGTCTGGGCCCGCCAGATACACCAACAGGCCGTGGACTAGTTTGTATAGTTTCCTAGTATGAGTTTCAATAATCTCGGTGGCCTCTGTGAGCGTAGGCACTTCGGGCCGCTTCTTCGTCGGATCTCCGTTCATGCCTAAAGTATGTATTAAGTTTTGCCCATTGTCAATACCTCGCGCGGAGTGGTTTTATATATTTACGCGCCCTAAAACTCCCACCATTTGTTATACTGGTCCTGTATGCGTCTCCATGATGCAAATAGGTTTTGGGTTACCATCTCGCCAAGACCACCGGCAAACCTTTCGATAACTGCTAGTGCACTTTGCCGTAATGCATTCTGTTCCAACCAGATTGGTGGTTTATTGTACATTTCCTCTAGATCATTCGGCCGATACCGCGCTAACACATTATTTATTATTTCACTTGTTTTATTTTCAAGATCGCTCTTCCAACCTTCTTGCAAGTTTCGCAAAGTCGAAATAGCCTCAATATGATATTCGTCACTTTCATCAGCCTCGACGTCATCGATCCTGCCAATAGTCGCGGCGATCATAGAGTTAATAATCTGCTCAACTTCTCTTGTCAGACTATCCAAATTCATAATCTCGTCATCTTTATACAGTTGTAAATTCTGGTAGTTCTCCTCAGTCTCATAGTTCTCTTGTTGATGCCAAAAAAATTGCTCTGACCTGAAGTCGCTCCGGAGTAGATCTGTCAAGACCCCGATACCCGACATGGCTCCATCTTGGGCACATACGTGCCCTGGTCTCCACCACGCAGAGTTAAATGCTGTCATCGAGATACCATTTGCTCTCATCATAATAACGCTCTGAGCACCATCATCGGCTTGCGGAGACTTCAATAAGCAGCGTGCCCATTTCTGCCCATAGACCGCCTGACTACAAGCATCACTATACTGGTGGACAACAAGTTTTTCAATACGCTGGGATGTCTGCTCCAGAAACTGCTCCGCATCTTCCAGATTAGTTAACGGTAGCTCGATCGGCGTTTCTGTTTCTACTCCGTTACCCAGTTCATGGTTACCTGCCATTAGTTTGGCTCTCCTCTCCCACCACATTAAACTGCTTCCACAATTAAGTGTACCCCCCCCCCATAAAAAGTCAAGTGGATTATTTATTTTTAGTGCTTGTCTCTGGGTGATGTATCTGGTGAAACCCCACCGCCCGAGATTTATTTTGTCGTTATTTTTCGATTTTTGGAAAAAGGATTGGTGCGGTGGTGATGCTTTCGCCGCCGAAAATTTCGGTGATTTTAGTGGCGGTGTCGGGGAGGAATGGAGTCAGAACGTCGCCGAGTAGACGCAGGCCAGCGACCAGGTATGACATTACTCCTTCCAGCTCGCTGGATTGCTTCGTCTCTTCGTTCCTCGCAATGACGGGAAAAGTGCTCTCAATAACAGGATTATGAGTGTTAGCAATAGTATCTTTTTTTGCTAGCTCCCAAGGTTTTTTCTCGTCAATATAGCGGTTGAGATGTTGCACTAATCCCCAAATGTTTTCTAATGCTAGATCATAACGAAATTCTGTCATATACTTGTCAAGACTTGATTTATCCCAGGAAAAATGTTCTGGATCGGACGTAGAACCGTTGGCGAAACGTTGGACCATCTTGGCCGTCCGTGAGACCAAATTCCCCAGATCGTTGGCTAGTTCGTTATTGTAGGCTGCGAGAAACTTTTCCTCGGTGTAATCACCGTCGTCGAACGTCGGAATATGGCGCAGGAAAAAATATCTAAACGCATCGACGCCGAATTTGTCGATAATTTGGTCTGGTGCGATGACGTTACCTAGACTTTTACTCATTTTCGTGCCATCAACATTGACAAAACCATGTGCTAATAGTGTTTCGGGCAGTTCCAACCCTAGGCCGAGTAAAATAGCTGGCCAAATGATGGCGTGAAAACGTAGGATATCTTTGCCGATGACTTCGACGTTCGCGGGCCAGAAACCCTTGGACCAGTCGTCATCTGGATAGCCCAGCGCCGTGATGTAATTGCTCAGCGCGTCGATCCAAACGTACATCGTTTGCGATTCGTCACCAGGGACTGGGATGCCCCATGCTAACTTTTCCTGGGGACGAGAAATCGACACGTCCTGGGCGCCGTCGCAGATTAATTCCAAAATCTCACGACCGCGAAATTCAGGTACGATATGGTGCGCCGCGAATTCGCGGATCTGTTTAGTAAATTTACTGACTCGCAGGAAATAGTTTTCTTCCTCGATCTTGTCCAGCGGTTTTTGATGATTCGCACAAACATAATCCGCTTCGCGGGCTTCAGCTTCGGCGATGAAAGCTTCGCAGCCACTACAGTACCACCCCGTATAAGTGTCGCGATAAATCAGTCCAGCCGCGTCGAGTCGGCGCCAAATCTCCTGGACCCGTCGGACGTGATCAGGATTGGTTGTGCGTACGAAATCGGTCACGCTGACGTTCATTTTCTCGATCATCGTTTGGAATTCGGGTACCAGAGCATCGACAAATTCCTGAGGAGATTGCTGGTTTTCGGCGGCGATATTGGCAACTTTGGTGCCGTGTTCGTCGGTGCCGGCCGAAAATCTGACTTCGTGACCCTGTTGCGCCTGGTAGCGCGCCCAAACATCGGCCAGCAGATAGTCCATGGCGTGCCCGATATGCGGCGGCCCATTAACGTACGGGATAGCGGTGGTGATGTACTGTTTCATAGGAATATTTTACTTTGTTTTACTAAATTATGCCAGTCGCTGAGCGTTAGATCCTGGGCACGGAGATTTGAGTCAATACCGGCAGTTTGTAACAGTTTTTTTGCTTCGCTAGTCGAGATGTTTAGGCCGCCCGCTAGCGCAGTATGTAACTTTTTGCGTCGCTGGGAAAAGCCAGCCCGGACGATGCGAAAAAATTGTTTTTCGTCGATATCCTTTGCAGGACCTGGTCTTGCAAGGATGGGATTTGCCAGGTGAGGATGGAGAATGACGACCTGGCTATCGACTTTCGGTGGTGGGTCGAACTTGTCGGCCGTCACGACGATACCGAGTTCGACGTCGGCATAAAATTGGGCAGCGACAGATAAAATCGACATTTGACCAGGCTTCGCCGCCAGCCGCTCGGCGACTTCCTTTTGCACCAGGAGAACCGCCACGCCCGGTTTATTTTCCGACGTTAGCAGTTTCATGATGATTTTGTTGGTGATGTAATACGGAATGTTGGCGACGACTTTGTAGCCAGCCGGCAGCTGGTTCAAGTCGAATTGTAAAAAATCCGCATTGATCACCTCTACCTTTGCAGGACCCGGTCCTGCAAGAATGGGGCTTGCAAAAGTGGCTTCAAGCTCATCGGCTAGTTCGCGGTCAAATTCCACGGCGATGACGCGGCCGGCGTGGTCGGCTAGAACTCGGGTCAACGTGCCCAGGCCTGGGCCGATTTCTAAAACTGTGTCGCTGGTCGTCAGTTCGGCGGGCGCAGCGACCTGTTCCAAGGTAGCCCTATCCCTTAGCCAATGTTGCCCGAGGTTTTTGTTCGGTTTATCGCCCATCATGATTCGTCCAATCCGTCGCGATGTCAAATTGTTCGGGATTGTTGGCCGCAAAGCCGCCGGTGTCATAGACTTTGCCGCGACCGAGGCTGGTGTCGACCTCCGAGCAGCGCGGATAGCGATTAAGGTTCGCCGCAATGATGACAAAGCCGTCGCGATCGATTTTGACGCCGTCGGCGCGGACGCTGTAATATCCACCCTGACCACAGTTGCGCATGACTACGCTCATCGGTAAATCATACCAAGTTTCTTTGCGCAAGATTGGTCCAACCCAGTAAGTCTGCGCGCCCATGCGGGCGGTCAGAGGCGGCACACCATCGAGCGACGATTTGATACCGACGACTTCGACCTGTTCGACCGCTGGCGTGTCGATCACTTCGCTAATTATTTTGCGATTGGTTTCTTGACCATCGCGCGTTTCGATTTCGTAAATCACCGTTTTTTGGCCATTTTGACCAGTAACGCGAATCTCGCGATAACCAACTTTGCGTGTCGCATCGGTCACCGTCCGAGTGGTGAACGGTATAACTTCGGTCGTAGTAACTGTTTGCAACCCTTCGCGCCAAATTTGTAGCCGTAGGCCATCGCTAATTTCGGCGTCCAACGTCAAATTCATCCCGTCATCCGAACCAAGCTGGATATTCTTCTCCCGAAGGAATTCCTTAACCGTGTTTTCTTGGGTCCGCACGGTTAAATTCTGGCCATATAGTCGCAGATTGACGACTTTGGCGCGCGTAATAGCGAGTTGTAGGCCAGTTCCGCTAGACGACAGCCCAGTAGTCAGCAACAGTTCGGCGCTGTCTTCGGGATATAGCCGGATGTTCGCGGCGGCCGCGATCTCGGTCGCGTTTTGCGCAGCCGTGATCACTCGCACCTGACGCTGGCCATCGATGACCATGATCGGACGCGCCCGATGGATTTTGATGATCAAGATGGCTTCCCTCAAATCTTGGTCGAGCGCCGGTTCGATGCTGTCGTGCTGACCAAGCGACAGGTTGGCCACCTTTAAAACATCCGCCACATTACCGCCCGTGGTGATTATCGTTTGCTCGGCGTCATCATCATAAATCGTCACCACGTGATATTGTTGTTTATCAGCATTAACCGTGCTACTAGTCGCTACCACCACCGCCACAGTCGTGGCAATCATCACGAAAAAAGTCAGCGCCGCGACCACCACCAGCCACGGTGATCGTGCCATCGAGAATTTATGTTGAGTACGGGGTTGTTTCATTATCTAACACCTTTATTTTACCAAACAAGAGAGTTATTCACAATTTGATGCGCGCACGTAGTTCGCGAATTTTGGTTTTTTGCTCGGGGGTGAATCGGTAGGATTCGAGCATTTTGGTTAGAGCTTTACGCTGCGTCCAGGTTTCAAGATTTGTGACTGCGGATAAAGTTTTTTCGTAGTACTTCACAGCAGCAGTGGCGTAGGCCCAAGCGATTCCCATTTTGATATAATAGCCATCGTGTTTCACATCGCAAAGTTTGCTAAAAACTTCGTCAACTTTTTCGTCGATCAAAAAATTATTCATCAAGCAAATCACCCCAAACCGCACCACAAATTCCTCGTCCGATTTCAAACACTCACTAGCGAATTCCCACCACAAATCCGAATTCATATTCCGTGTTACCATTCCGTCAATTTGTGCCCAATTATCAACCAGTTTCAAATATTTCTTGATCAATTTAATTTTTTCATCGTCCGATAATTTTGAACCCACAATCAAAGTCCCAACTACCGATATTTCTTCATAAACGTTTTTGTCTATTTGACTGAACAAATTTTCAATCTCGACGGAACTGCTAACTTTCCGCGACAAACCTTTCATTAATTTCCGAAAATCTGGTGTCCGCACCCCCATAATTGTTTTCTCGGTTTTTATAATCTTCTTCGCAAATTCAGCGAATTTTTGATTACCACGCGATAGTTTTACTAATTGTTTACGGATTTCATCCATGGTTTTTATTTAACAATAACGAACTGGTTTTTTCCTTTCTTAATTAAGGATAATTCGGTGATTTTGGTGTCTGCGGAAATTTTGGTACCACTCACCGATATGGCGTTGCCGCGGATTAGGCGTAAAGCCTCGCCGTTGCTGGTCGCTAGGCCGGATTTTACTAGGGCTTCGACCGCAGTTATGTTTTTAGGGACAGTTGGGATGACTTCGGACAACAATTTCAAACCCTCGGCGGGTAGTTCGCGGACGTTTTCGCCGCCGAAGAGGACGTTGCTGACGCGGGCGACGTTGACGGCTGTTTCGCGACCATGCAAAATCTCGGTTGCGGCTAGCGCTAGGGCTTTTTGAGCACCGCGTGCACCCGGATTTTTCTCATGCAAACTCAAAATTTCGTTGATTTCGGTTGGCTCGATCTCGGTGTAGATTTTCAGTAAGTCACCAACACTTTCATCATTGGTGTTCAACCAGAATTGGTAATATTCGTACGGGCTGGTGCGCTCCGGATCGAGCCAAACAGCATTGCCCTCACTTTTGCCGAATTTGCGGCCAG
This sequence comes from Candidatus Saccharimonadota bacterium, assembly GCA_009776375.1. GTDB lineage: Bacteria > Patescibacteriota > Saccharimonadia > Saccharimonadales > Saccharimonadaceae > WQXA01. Next base: position 6,820 of record WRNW01000001.1, read on the forward strand.
AAACTTTATCAATCACCAGCGGACAGCTCCAAACGTAACCGCGCGCATTTTCGGATTTATTAATCAGATGCACACCACTCATACAGTTGCCGATCTGATCGGCCCCGCAGAGTTGTAGATCAATTCCATACGTTCGATATAAGTGCAGAAAATCGTAACCCTGGAGCAAAGAGTACGAAAATTCTGCTACCGATAGGCCACTACCACCTTCACCAGTTCTCGCCTTGACGAAATCCCGATCGAGTAGTTGGGTCATCGAAAAGTGTCGTCCAACTTCCCGGGAAAATTGAAAAAAACCGAGTCCGCTCAACCAGTCGTAATTATTCACTACCTTGATTTTACTACCCATTAGCTGGTTGAACTGCTGAACGATACCCTTCGCGTTTCGTTCGATTTCTTCGAGTGGTTTGATCGGGCGCTCTTTGTCCATTTTGGGATCACCAATCAGACCAGTTCCGCCACCAACCAACAGAGTCAGATCGTAGCCGTGCCGAACAAAAACCCGACACATCATTAGCGCCGCGAGATTACCAATCGTCATCGAACTATCGCTCGGGTCAACACCGAAATAGAATTTATGTTTTTTCTTGTCCAAGTCCGTCGGCGCATCAAATGTGTGTTGACCCGCCATCCCACGATAAATCAGTTCTTCACTTAGTTTCATGCGGTCTATTATGCACAAAAACCCGCACGAAGGCAAGCTTTGCGCGCGTTAAAATTTGTGATAATATGTTCATGTTAATAATTGGCGAGAAATTTATGGCGAGAAAGTCTACCAAGCTTACTAAATCCAAGTCCCGTAAAGGCAAGCAACAGTTTACGACTTATTCTAATTTGACGAAAAACAAAGGAAAAAGTCGGCGAGCGCTGAAAAAGGATTCCAAACAGCGCGCCTATGCTGAGTATTTGGCCACTCTGCCGAAAAATCCCATCCTGCGGTTTTTGGCGCATTTTCACCCCAAGCGCGTGCTGAAATATTGGTTTTCCTGGCGCGGTCTGAAAATGATTATCAAGATTATCACCATCACTGCCCTACTAGTGGTCCTGGCGGCCGGCGCGCTGTTTATGTACTTTAGAAAAGATTTGGAAATGATCGATATCGCCAGTCTGCGAGCGCGCGTGGCTACCACGGTGACGCGCTATTACGATCGCAACTGCGATCTCGATGCGCTCGCCAAAGACGAAAAAGCTTGCGATGATAACTTGCTCTGGGAAGACACCGGCACTGGTGACTACAAACTGGTTGTCGATTCTGACCAGATCAGCCCCGCCATGAAAGACGCCACCGTCGCCATCGAGGATCATGAATTTTATAAACACGGCGGCGTTAGTTTACAGGGAATGTTGCGCGCGGTTGTGAGCAACGTCCGCGGAACTGGCAATACCCAGGGTGGTTCGACGCTGACCCAACAACTAGTCAAGCAAGTCTTTTTCAAGGAAGAAGCGGCCGAGCGCGGCATCAAGGGTCTCCCCCGCAAAATCAAGGAGGCAATCCTTTCGGTTGAGGCCGAGCGCATCTACACCAAGGATCAAATCCTGACGATGTATCTCAACGAATCGCCCTACGGCGGTCGACGTAACGGTGTGGAATCGGCCGCGCAAACTTATTTTGGCCATTCAGCAAAAGATCTCGATCTGGCTGAAAGTGCGTTACTAGCCGCGATCCCGCAGAGTCCTGGGCTCTATAATCCTTACAACGTCGACGGCAATCAATCACTCATCGATCGCCAACGTTACGTCCTTGACCAAATGCGCAAATATATGCCTGATAAATATTCTCAAGAAGTCATCGACGAGGCCAAAGCCGTGCCAATTCTCGACCTCATCAAACCGGTTGATTCGTTGCTGAAAAGTGCTAAAGCCCCACACTTTGTCCAAATGGTTAAACAGGACCTCGAGAAAAAACTCGGCACCAAGGTTGTTGGTCAAGGCGGTCTAATCGTTAAAACGACGCTCGATTTGCGCGTCCAGAACATCATCGACACGGAGGTTGATAAATTATTTAATAGCAATCTACCGTATCAATACGGTTTTGATAACACCGCGGTGACGATGATTGATAATCAAACGGGTCAGGTTCTGGGACTACGCGGTAGTCGTGATTATAATTATCCCGATTATGGCGCCGTTAACGAAGCGACGGCTTCTATTCAACCTGGTTCAACGATCAAACCGCTAGTTTATGCTGCATTGATTGATAATCAGGACGGACCCAACGGCACCTTTGGGGCTGGTTCGTTAATTGTTGACGCACCGATTCCGCAAAGTATTTACACAACTGGTAACGGTCGATCTGTGGTTAACGTCGACGGTCGATTCAAAGGCAATCTCTCGATTCGAACTTCCCTCGGCGAATCGCGCAATATTCCGGCCATTCGCGCGATGGCCTTGAACGGTGTCGACGCCACCAAAGACAAAATCCGCGAAACTGGTAATCTCAGCTATTGCACCGAAGGTGTCGAACAAGCTGCCGGCCTGGCGGCAGCGATCGGTTCTTGCGGTGTCCAGCAAGTCGAGCATGCTAACGCTTTTGCGACTCTCGCCCGCATGGGCACGTACAAGGAAATCGCCGACGTCCTCGAGGTCCGCAATTCGCAAAAACAAATCGTTTACGAATGGGAAGACGTAGGCAAACAGGTTTTGGATCCCCAAACCGCTTATATTATTTCGGATATTTTAAATGATCGTAACGCCAAACGCGGCCTGTTTGGCACGCTGCTCGATGGTGTACACAACATGTCGGGCGGTGTGAGAACTGCCATTAAAACCGGTACTTCGGACATTGGTGGTCTCAAAAAAGATCTATGGATGGTTGGTTACACACCGAAAGTCACCCTGGCGATTTGGTGGGGTAACCACATTCCGAAAGCTCTCCGCAGCGGTTCGTCATCCAATATTGCGTCAATGTTGCGCGATATTATGGTACCGGCACACAACGATATCTTCAAGGCCGACGGCACCTGGAAAGCCAACGATTGGTTCACCCGGCCGTCCGGTATTCAATCCTTGAACATCAATGGTCGGACTGATATTTATCCTTCATGGTATAACAAGAATCAAGCCAAAGCCGTCACCGAGAAAATGGTCTTTGATAAAGTCAGCAAGAAACTCGCCACCGATTGTACCCCGCCCGCCGCCCGCGAAGAACTAGAAGTCATCAAGAACACTGATCCGCTGACCAAACAGGTGATCTACACGCCGCCCGATGGTTATGATGCTGAAAACACCGATGATGTTCACCAATGTGGTACTGACCAACCGCCGTTTATATCTTTGGTGGATTCGCCCGGCTCCGCTGGACCGGGGAGAGAGTACATTTGTGCTACCGTCGCGTCTGGTACATACCCCGTTAGCAGTGTAGTTATCTCGTTCAATGGTGATTCTTATAATGCTGCCCCGTACGCTATGATCGATGGCGGTTGGTGTATCATTGTTGACAATATACCCGGAACATATTCCGTCAGCGCGGTAGCGACTGACAATGTTTATTACACTGGTGGGGGCTCTAATACGATAGTGTTCTAATCATGAAAAGATTCAGATATTTATTAACCACCGCGTTTGGTGCCGCGACGGTGCTCACATTTTTCATGCCGGCCGAGTGGGCGGATGATCTGTGGTTTAATCTAGTACGCATAGCGATTATGCTCGGTTTCCTCGGATTATTATTAAGTTATCGAATTGATCATCAGCTCGCCGAATCGGTCAAGAAAGCGCCTCCGTCGGCGCGGATTTTAATGATCGCCGTCCCCGCGATTGTCCTCCTTTTTGTGCTAATCCAAGTTTTTTGGCCCGAGTTCGCTGTGCTCTTGGTGCGCAAAGAATCTTGGCCGTTTTATCGCAATGCGATTTTCGTCAAAGCGGCGTTCCAGTTAGTCGCAGCAATATTCTTTGCCATTTTAGCCCATAGTTTCATCAAGAAGAAACAGCTCTTGCCGGCGATTTTTGCTTGTCTGATTATTGCTGTTTTGATACTGATGGCTGGCGAGGAACTTAGTTGGGGACAACGTATTTTTCATTGGTCAACGCCCGATAGTTGGAAAGCGATTAACGCCCAGCACGAAACAAATCTGCACAATTTGTTCACGCAAGTTTTCCAAAACACCCTCTATTTTGGCGGTTGGTTACTCTTGGTCGCTCTGCCGTTTTGGCGAAATTGCCTCAAGAAATTCCTCAGTAAATTCAAGAAAATTTCTTTTCTCGGCGATTGGTTGCCACCAACTTATTTCTTGATAATTTTCGCCGCGGCCTTTGGTTTATGTGACGCGATTGTCGCTGGCACTGGCTTACATTTTGGTTCAAATTTATTTAATGTGATTGCCACGGCGGCAATCTTGGTCTACTTAGTCGTGCCGGCGCGCGGAATTTTGGCGGAGCGGATTTGTTTGACGCTCGGTGTGTTTGCGATTGCCCTATTCTTCAATTTATTTGTCTCAGAAGTTTGGCAACGTAATTCCGGCACGCCGACTGAATATTTGGAACTATTTATTAGTTTTGGCATTATGTGCTGGGCGATCAATCTAAAAAGGCGGTTACTCCCGGTTCGCCAAACGAACCATTGAATCTTCGGCGGATGCGCTAGGATCCTGATGTAGATTTTTTCTTGATTTGCCTTTTCGCCTCGGCTGATTATTTTTCAATTGTTCAGAATGAAAGGCCGGCGCCGGTTTGGTGTGGGTTGGTGGCGTGATTTTCTTGGCAAACATCATCCGGCCGGCTTCGGTTTGGAGCGAGCGAATAATTTCGACTTTCTGCTTCGTGCCGATATCGCGATTAGCACTTTCGACGACTACCATCGTGCCGTCATCTAAATAGCCGACTCCTTGATTGCGATTCTGACCAATTTGAATAATACTAACTTCAACTCGTTCACCAGGCAGTAGTTGTGCTCGCAGCATCTGGGCCAGTTCGTTAACGTTGACGACTGTGATGTCGGAAACTTTGGCGACTTTATTGAGGTTAAAATCAGTCGTCGCGATTGATGCATCGTACTTTGTCGCTAGGTCGAGCAATCGTCGATCAACACCGCCTTCTGATAACTCGCCGTCATTCACAACTGTGGTCGTCACACCAGCCATTTTTTGTAAAGTTCGCACATTTTCTAGTCCCGCCCTCGCTCGCTCGCGTTTTTCGTGATTGGCTTTGTCGGCGAGTAGTTGCATCTCATTTATCACACTCCGCGGGACGATGATCTCGGCCGTAATCACACCCGACCTCGCCACTTCGACGATCCGCCCGTCCATCAAAGCTGACGTGTCAAGCAGCAACGATCCGCGCGCTACCTTCAGCGTCCTCTGCCGCAGTTTCATAATTACTAAATACCCCACCCCTATTAGAGTTAGTGTCATTAGTACAATAACTGTTATTTCAAATATATTCATTTCACCCTTTCTTTTGCAACTATTACCCCGCCGCCGTCCCTCACCACTTTTTAAAAAAGTGATGAGGGATCTAGTTTTAATTAAATAATTTCTACCGCTTCTATATTATATCAAATAATTTCGGAAAGTTTTTCATAGCGCCATAGATTAAAATTTTCTTCATTATTTTCTCCTTTATTTTTTCAAATGCTGATTAAGGGCATCACGTAGGTCGGCGGCACCAATTACGAATTTATCACGACTAGCAGACTTGGGTGCGATGGCGTATTTGAACCCGAGTTTCTTCGCCTCGGCGATGCGCTTATCAACCATCGATGCGCTGCGGATTTCGCCACCCAGGCCGACTTCGCCGAAAACTACGGCGCCTTTGGCCAATTTCCGCTGAGCCGAAGCACTGGCGATTGCCATACAAACCGCCAAATCGGCGGCTGGGTCGCTGATTTTAATCCCGCCAACTACGTTCAGATAAATATCACTGTCCGACAATTTTAGTTTCGTGCGGCGTTCCAGCACCGCGATTAGCAGTGTCAGACGATTCAGATCATAGCCGCTGGCGGCCCGTTTGGGATAACCAAAATTAGTCGGGTTGACCAGTGCTTGGATTTCGACGAGTAGCGGGCGGTTGCCCTCCATAGTGGCCAGCACCACACTGCCGTCTTCGTCGCGACGTTCGGCTAGCAGCGCCGCACTGGGATTCTCGACAATCTCCAATCCATTTTCGGTCATATCAAAAATCGCCGCTTCGCTCGTTGAGCCATAACGATTTTTGATCGCGCGGACGATTTTGAACCCGCCATAACGATCACCCTGAAATTCCAAAACTACATCGACGATGTGTTCCAGCACTTTCGGACCGGCGATTGAGCCCTCTTTCGTGACGTGCCCAACCAACAGCACAGCGGTGTTGCTGGCTTTGGCAGCGCGAATGATGATATTGGCGGAATTGGTGATCTGGCTGACTGTGCCGGGAGCCGACGCGATCTCGGCCATCGCCATAGTTTGCATACTATCAACCACGACCAATTTATATTTGCCGCTGGCGATCGTCGCGGCGACGTCATCGGCGTTGGTTGTGCTGACTAGGTCTAGTGCGATGTCATCGCGAGCACCACTTGTGGTGCGTGGCGATCCAGTGCGGCTACTCGACTCCCGACTCTCGCTATTAGACTCTGATTTGCTGGATTGCTTCGTCACTCCGTTCCTCGCAATGACAGAGGGGATGTTCCTTGCAATGACAGAAGGGGCGTTCCTCGCAATGACGCCGCTGGCTAACCGCTCCGCGCGTAGTTTAACTTGCGACGCACTTTCCTCGCCGCTGACGTACAAGACTTCGTTTCCGAGCGCCACCGTCGCTGAAATCTGCATCAGTAGCGTCGATTTACCAATCCCCGGCTGGCCCGCCACCAACGCCACACCGCCCGGCATCAGTCCACCGCCCAACACTAAATCGAGATCAGAAATCCCGGTCGAAACCCGATCCGACACTGTGTCAATTTTGACACCAGCGATCCGCTCGACCTTTAACGCCTGCCCACTCGACCGCGCTACGACCGACTTGCCAGCCTCAATCGGCGCTGATTCGAGCAGCGAATTCCAAACACCACAGTTCTCACACTTGCCCGTCCATTTCGGAAAACTCGCGCCGCATTGCTGACAAACAAATTTGACCCTCGCCTTTACCATAGTTTCATTTTACCACGACTCAACCAAAATGCTAAGCCAGGGGCATGTGGTCGGTTCGGAGCTTGGTCCTGCGAGCGTCAAGCTAATAGTTTGTAGCACCATCCTCATTTTGCTCATGATTTAATTATACTCCATTTTCAACTCGTTAACCAAAAAGCCTTGACATACCCCCCCCCTGACATATACTTGGCCTGCATTATTAATTTACAGGGTGTGGAGAATGGAGATAAGTGATGCCTTTTTGCGATACGGAAAACGATCCAAATCATTTAGTGGATGAAAACGATCTAGATTATTTAATGAGTAAAAACGATCTAGATCATTTAAAGGGCCTATGGGGAGCTGAATTAGACGCGAATGCGACACTCCAAGAGTTCGTTAAACAGAATGATGAGTGGCTCACTTTCAGGAAATTTCCAGCATCTCCGGTAGGGAGGCTAGATGTTGATATAGCGAGCGACCGCCAGACTAAACCTTCTGACGAAACGTATTATCAGTTAGACAAGCTCGAGCTCAGTCGTAATGCAATTCGAGAGAAGAGAGTGCAAACCTGTATGGCTCTTTGTGGGTTGGGCAATTTTTGTAACGATGGACATACGTGTCCGTTTTTGGTTAAAGCTGAGAAGTTGCCAGATATGCCTGATATAGGAGTAAAATATGCGCCCCCGGACAAACAATTAGTAACCGCTATGATAGCGCGCATATTGCAGTGCGAAAATCAAGAATTGCTTGCTGGGAAAGATTTTTTACTTTCAGTGGAAACAGCCTACCTCTACCGCGCCCACGGCGGGCCATATATGCCAGATGAATTTGAATTGTGGGAATAATGATGGTATCAACAGCGTTGACTAAGACATCTACGTGGCCTGTGTAGAATAAAATCATTCGATCACCGGTGCATGGCTGTCGATGCTTTGGTTTAATTTTTGGGCTTCGATGCCGAGTGCGTTCAGTTCGGCTACGTCGATGTTATATTGTTCGATTTGAGTATTAATCTGATCAGCTGTGGTTTGCAAAGTATTTTGTCGTGCAATCAGCGTCGCTCGGGCTTGTTGGAACGCTGTTTGCGATGCAAAGCAATCTTGCCTCTCAGCGCAACGATTAAATTCGCTAATATCTGATGTCAGTTTAGCAATATCGCGCTCGTACTCTAAAACTGCCGCCGCGATTGCTGCGCTTTTGGTGTCCAATTCCTTTTTTAGATTTTCGGCGCGCGTGTTGAGATCAGTGAAAACTTGTTGGTACTTTTGATACACTTGTACCACCTTGCTGCGATCGGTGAAGTATTTTTTATAATAAGTTTCTAAATCGGGCGACAAGTCGTTCACCATTGTCGCCAACAGTGAGTGAAGTTCGTTCATCTCCTGACCAGGCTCACTTTCGGCGTAAATTTTCACCAAGTCGAGCAGCTCTTGGTCGGTCGTCTGCGTCAGTTGTTTTTCCAGTAGTTCGTCAACCTTTTTTCGCTCGCTCGCACCGAGACGATCATAGGCCGCATGCAACATTTCGTGTGCCGCCGTCACCGTTCGCACGCCACTCACTCGCTCGTCCTCCACGTCGAAAATGTAGATTCGCCGCGTCGCGTAGCAACCGAGGATGATCGCCTGGCTCTCGCGCATCGTGCAATTTTTGTTGAAATCATCTCGGTTGTTTAATTCTGATCGACTGGCCTGAAGCAGGAATTTGCCGTGTTCGTTCATGCCGCTGTCGTCGGCCAGCGTCGCCATCGCGGCAGGCATATTGTATTGCCAGACTGTGAATTGATCGATGATGAATTGTCTGTTCCAGGCCGCCCAGATGCTGGCACTGATAATCCCGAAAAAGATTACTGCGGCAAAAATCCGCCTGCCGAGGTGACGCCGTGGTTTTGGCGCAGACAAGTTTGTCGTAACGATCATGCTACAATTGTACCATGTTAACACTCGGCATTGACGAAGTCGGACGCGGCGCCTGGGCTGGGCCGCTCACGGTCGGCGCGGTGGTTTTCGACTCCGATTCTACGCCGACTGGTTTGGCTGATTCGAAAAAGTTGACCAAGAAACAGCGCAGGATGTTGTCCCTCGAGATCAAAAAAACAGCCGTTGCCATTGGCGTTGGTTGGGTTTCCGCCGCTAGACTTGACGAATTGGGTTTGAGTGAAGCATTGAAATTGGCGACCCAGCGAGCGATCAGGCAAATCCCACGCGAGATTTTTGACCAAGTTGATCAAATCATTATTGACGGCACAGTAAACTTCCTTGCAGGACCAGGTCCTGCAATGAATAAGGTTACGACTCTGCCAAAGGCCGACAGTAAAATCGCCGCCGTTTCCGCCGCCGCCATCGTCGCCAAAGTTTCCCGCGACGCCTATATGACGCAACTAGAACATGTTTTTCCGCATTACAGCTTCGCCCGGCACGTCGGCTACGGCACGACTTTTCACCAGGAAAAATTACATGATTTTGGCGTAATCGACGGCATCCACCGCCAGAGTTTTGCACCGATTCAGGAAGTTACTCGCGGAGCCGCAACCTTAGCGACGCCAAAATCTCCTTGCGAAACCGTCCGCAGTTACGACGAGGAGAGAGCGAATTTCCCTGTGACGACAGGTGAAATTCGCGTGCTCCCGCAAGACGATTTGGCGAAGCGTCGATTGCTACGTGGCACGGCAGGTTATTATTCTGGACATTCGGCCGAGAATGTCGCCGCGGATTATTTAGAAAAACTCGGTCACCAAATCATCGCTCAGAATTGGAAAACCAAATTCTGCGAAATCGATATTATTTCCGAATACCGAAAAACTCTTTATTTTACCGAAGTCAAATATCGCGCCAACGCTCGCCACGGCGATGGCCTGGCCGCGATCACGCCAAAAAAATTACGTAAAATGCGTTTCGCCGTCGATTTTTATTTGCTGAAAAACGCCGATCTGGTTAAAGATTTTGACATCAAAATCGCCGTAATTTCCCTTTCTCAAACTCCGCCGCAGGTTGATGAATTTATCGAGAATGTTATTTAGGAAAAATTCACTCATTCGTGATCGTGAGACTTTGGCTAGAAAGCCTTCGGCTTATCGCTCCCCGATGCATATGTTCTCGGGCCACTAACAATGAGCATAAGGTGGTCTATACAATGTTGGAGGTCATCCATATTGCGCAGAATTCCTTTTTCTGTTAATTCTTTCAATGCATCGCCAGACCGTCGCATACCATCTATTTTTTCTAATAATTCTTCATTGCCTGTAGTAGGTTCAGTTTCTACATTTAACGCTCCGTCATCATCTATGTTAATACCAGCCGCTCGTGCCATGGTTTCCTTGGCCACAGCGTCATCACTGTTCATAGCGTCGTCACTACTGATTTCCACTGCACCAGCACCATAACCACCTTCACCTTTATAATCATAATCGTCTTGCATCTTACCTCCTTTTTCTTTATTAGATAAGCAATACCAATAATACTCTCTCTCTCTCTGCGTCAAGAGTTGTAAATCTCACAACGCTTATTTATTGTTGATTTGATTGAGTCTCGCCAGCACCTTCGCGCGGTCGCGCTCAATCCATTCGACACGCGCTAGAATATCGATGTGACCGACTTTGATGGCGCGTTGTAGAGCGGCGTCTTTTTTGTCAGTAAAGAATTCGTCAAATTCGGCTAGTTCGGCGCGAGTTTGTAGTCGGTTACCGACGCTTTGCGGAAATATATCAAACGATATATCGCCGCTGAACGTTTTTTCGATCCACGACCAATTATCTCGGCACCACGCCCAAATTTTCGTGCGCGCGTGATGATTTGCCAGCAACCAAGTGAACCAATAAAAGATATCCTGTGGACGGACGACATCGGTCGTCAAGTTGGCAATCAATTTCTCAATCTGGTCCGGTCGCCGCGTCGCGGTCAGCCCAGCACAGAGACTTTCTCGCAGGTCGGCGTCCTGGGTACTTTTGTACATATTCACTAAATAATCAAAAGTTTCGTCGTCGCCAAATTTGACAGCCGCTGCTATAATCGTCGCTCGTAGGTCACCCGGAATGTCCGTCAAATTTTCACGATTCTCGTTAAATTCCGTTAGACAATCGTCGATCGCAGTTTGATTTTCGGCGTAAATCATTTCGCCAAGAATGATCGGCCGTAGCTTTGTCACATTTAGGCTATCGGCTAGTTGCGGTTGAATTCCTAATTCCTGGAATAGTTCACCGGCCAAATCGCCGATCATTCTTTTCAAGTTATTTTCGGCGCTCTCGTCATTCTCGACAAACTTTTTCAAATCCGCAATCATTAGTGCCAAGATTTCTTGGACTGCCCAGAACTTTTCACTTTTAATTTGCGGTAGTACCGCTAGATAATCCGTCGTCGATTCATAACCAGCCCGCACCAGCAGCATCATTTCGTTGAGGATCTTCAGGCGGTCAGTTTCGCTCAGGACGCCTAGCGACTCCATCGTCGTCGCCCGCAGGATCTCGTCGAAACTGGTGATAAAATGTGCGTGATTGCCGACATTTAATTGAAAATCGTTCAAGTTTTTCGGCATGAATTTCGCGGTTTTCTGGGTCAAGATTTTCGGACAATTCTCGTCGCCCGAAAATAGCGGGATCGGCCAAGTGTCATCGTTCTTGGCATCCTTAGTCATTGAAAATACTTCCTGGGTCAGGGTGATTTCGCGAGTTGCTTCGTCATAGCTAGCGTGGATAACTGGATAATGCGGCTGCGTTAGCCACGGCGTCATCAGCCCGGAGACATCCTGACCGCTAACGTCGGATAAACATTGCCACAAATCATCGGCCTCGGTATTTTGGTAAGCAAACTTCTCGAAATATTTTTGCAGTCCCGCTCGGAAATTATCTTCGCCGATAAATGCCCGACACATTTTGAGCAGCCGCTCGCCTTTGGCATAAACTATGGCCGAGTCGAACAAAGTCGTTATTTCGTCGGGATGATTGACGTCTTGGCGAACCGATTGCACGCCCGGTAAAGCATCGCGTCGGAGCGCCGAAACGACGTCCAACGTTTCAAAACCAAGCCACATTTGCCAATCAGGAAACAGCACATCGGTCGCGATATGCTCGCATAGCGAGGCGAACGATTCGTTGAGCCAGAGGTCATCCCACCACTTCATCGTCACTAGATTACCGAACCATTGATGGCTGAGTTCGTGCGTGATGACTGTGGCGATGTATTGTTTCGTCGCCAGACCGGCGTTTTTGTCCGCGAGCAGTGCCGCTTCGCGATAGGTAATCAGCCCCCAATTCTCCATCGCGCCGCTACTAAAATCTGGCAGTGCGACGTGATCGGATTTCGGCAGCGGATATTTGACACCAAAATATTCGTCGTAAAAGTCGATGGTGCGCACCGCCGTGTCTAGCGCAAAATCGAGCGATTCGGGTTTCTGCGCCGGCGTGGCGTAAATGTTGACTTCGACGCCGGATTTGGTTTTGGCGGTTTTCTTTCTTAGATCGCCAATCACGAACGCCAACAAATATGTGCTCATTTTCGGCGTGGTTGCAAACTTCGTCGTTAGCCTTTCTTGCAGGACCTGGTCCTGCAAAATGGGCATGTTGCTAAGAACTTTGACGCCAGTTTCGGTGACCAGCGTCAAATCGAACGTCGCCTTGGCGGCTGGTTCGTCGACACAGGGGAAAACTTCACGAGCATGATGTGATTCGAACTGCGTGGCCAGCAGTTCCTTCTTTTCGCCATTTAATTCATAATAACAGGGGTAAATTCCGTGCATCAAGTCAGTGATTTTGCCCGCAAACTCGATTTCAATCACAATTTCCTTTTGCAGGACCGGGTCCTGCAAGCACGGAGCTTGCAAAGAAATTTCGTCGTTCGGATGTTTTTCTACTGCTACCGTCGCACCGTTCACGCTCGCCCGCGAAATTTCTAAATCCTTGGCATGCAAACGGATTTCCTCACCAACCCGCCAGCCGCGAATCTGGACCACGCCGCGAAACACCCGCCCCATCCGATCGATATCGAGCGTCAAATCATAATGTTCTGGCGCAAAAAAATCAATGAGTTGATTGACCGACTTTTTCATGTTGAATATTCTATCCTAAAACACCCGCTTGCGCAAAAAAAATTTCCTTGGTATAATGTTCTTGTTCCGGCCGTCAAGGTCGGTTATTTTAATGAGAAGGGAGTGAAAGTGGATGGATTAAATTTGAAACAACTGACTGCGATGATTCACGTCATCGCCGAGGAAAAAAACTTACCGGAGGAAACCGTGCTCGGTGTGGTTGAACAAGCCATCGCCGCAGCCTGGCGACGTGATAACGGCGACCGCGAGCTGAACGTACGAGCGATCCTCAACCAAAACAACGGCACAGCCAAAATCATCGTTCATTACGATGTTGTTGAAACACCGGAAAATGCTTCACAATTGTCGCTCGAAGAGGCTAAGAAGATTGATAAGAACGCCCTGCTCGAAGGCATTATCGAACAAGAATTCGAAGCCACCAGTTTCGGCCGCGTCGCCGCGCAAACCGCCAAGCAAGTCTTGCTTCAAAAACTCCGTGAAGCTGAGCGCGAAGTCGTCGCCCAAGAATTCGACGGCAAAATCGGCCAAATTCTGACTGGCACTGTCGCGCGCATTGAATCACGCATTGTGCGGATCGAAATCGGTCGCGGTTCTGGCATCATGCCGACCAGCGAACAAATCCAGGGCGAACGCCTCCAGGTTGGCGCACGCATCAAGGTCCTGCTAAAAGACATCGAGCGCGATCAACGCGGTCCGCAGATTATCCTATCACGCGCTGCGCCGGACTTTGTCAAAATTCTGTTTCAACAAGAAGTTCCCGAAATCGACAATGGCACGGTCGAGATCAAAGCCATCGCCCGCGAGGCTGGCCGTCGGACCAAAATCGCCGTGTCGTCATCGGTGCCGGGCGTCGATCCGGTCGGTACGTTCGTCGGCGGCAAAGGCGTCCGCGTCCAGGCGGTGATGAACGAAATTGGTGATGCTGAGAAAATCGACATCGTGACTTGGGACGCCGATACCAAGAATTTTATCGCCAACGCCCTTTCCCCGGCCGAGATTTCGCGCATCGATATTAACGAAGACGACAAAAAAGCCACCGTTTATGTCGCCGAAGCCCAACAATCAATCGCCATCGGCAAACAGGGGCAAAATGTCCGTTTGGCCAGCGTTCTCACTGGTTATGAATTAGATATCGCCACAGAATAAATCTGGAAAAAGTCTATTACTTTGTCGAATATTTTATTCAAATTAGCACTCTTGCACAGTGAGTGCTATTTTGTTACAATGGATTTTGAACAAAAATTTGCAAAAATTTAATATAACGAAAGGAAAAAGAGCAGCCGGAGACAAAAATCACACTTTTTGTCCCCGCGCGATGATAAATGGAATTTACACGAGCGAAAGCGAGTTGAAAATTCCGTGTCTCATGGGTTCAGATATGGAATTTAGCAAAAGATTAACCGATAACGCCCGCGATGTTCTAGCCCACGCCGAAGTTTTAGCCCGCGTGACTGGTTCGGGTTACGTTGGGACGGAACATCTGCTCCTCGGGATTCTATCGCAGGAGAATTCGGTCGGCGCGCGCATTTTGCGCGGTATTGGAGTTAATTTTGAACAAGTTAAATCTGCCCTACAGTTAGTGCCAAAACCAACCGCCGAAGTGCCGCTAGCACCAACCAAGGGTTTTTCCGAAACTGCGAAATTGACGCTGAGGATGTCGATCGAGCTAGCCAGCGAGTTCCACCAAGATTATTGTGGTACCGAACATATCCTGTTTTCCCTGCTCAATCAGAAAAACGCCCGCGCGGCTATGGTCTTAAACGACCTCGGCGTCGACGCCGGCGCGATTTTGGCGGATTTGGAGGATTATTTGGAGCATGGGCGTGGTGAATTCGTTGGGCGTGAGGAAGAATTAGCAAAAGGTCGCTTGAATCGCCAAACGCATGGTTCGTTTTTAAACAAATTTTCCCGAAATTTGACAGCTATGGCGCAAAAAAACGAACTCGACCCCATAATTGGACGCGAGAAGGAAATCGATCATGTTGTCACAATCCTTAGTCGTCGGACTAAAAATAACCCGGTGCTGATTGGTGAAGCGGGTGTCGGTAAAACCGCCATCGTCGAAGGTTTAGCCCAGCAAATCGCGAACGGTGAAGCGCCAGATCATCTGCTTGATAAAAAAGTCTA
Organism: Candidatus Saccharimonadota bacterium; assembly: GCA_009776375.1. Lineage (GTDB taxonomy): Bacteria > Patescibacteriota > Saccharimonadia > Saccharimonadales > Saccharimonadaceae > WQXA01. The sequence goes on from WRNW01000001.1 coordinate 22,029, forward strand.
CGATCTCGACCTAGCGGCGATGGTCGCGGGTACCAAATACCGCGGTGAATTCGAGGAGCGCCTCAAGCGAGTGCTCGACGAAGTTAAAAATGACCACGACATTTTGGTTTTTGTTGATGAACTACACCTGTTAATTGGCGCGGGTGCGGCCGAGGGTTCGATGGACGCTGCGAACATCCTTAAACCGGCATTAGCGCGCGGTGATTTTCGGATGATCGGCGCAACTACGCTGGACGAATATCGCAAATATATCGAAAAGGATACTGCTCTGGCGCGTCGATTGCAACCGATCATCGTTGAACCGCCGACACCTCGAGACACCGTACGGATTTTGACCGGCATCGCACCCAAATACGAAGAGCATCACGCCGTTAAATTGTCCCCGTCGGTAATCGAAGAAGCGGTGCGGCTGGCCGAACGCTACTTGCCCGAGCGGTTTCAACCAGACAAATCCATCGATGTCATCGACGAAGCGGCAGCGCGAGTTCACATCGCGCGTGGTAACAAGAACACCAAAACGCACGAGTTGCGCGATTATCAGAAGGAACTCCGACGTTTGACCGAAGCGATGGAGGACGCTGTCTCACGAGAGGATTATGAAAAGGCAGCGCTAAGTAAAATGCGGATTTCCCGTCTCAATGAGAAAATCGCTGAAGTCGAAAAGTTGGATGCGGATAACGGACGGATTACTTTGAAACTGAACGATGTAGCGACGGCCGTCAGTGCGATGACTCACGTCCCGCTCGAACAACTCCAGCGATCGGAAATTACTAAATTAGCTAATTTGGAAAAGCATTTGTCCAAGCGAATTATCGGTCAGAAGCAGGCAATAACGATAGTCGCGCAAGCGATTCGTCGCAGCCGGGCCGGTATCATGGACGGTAAACGACCGATTGGTTCGTTTATTTTCCTTGGTCCGACTGGTGTCGGTAAAACTGAACTGGCTCGCGTGCTTGCGCGTGAAGTTTTCGGTAGCGACAAAAACCTGATCAAAGTCGATATGAGTGAATTTAGCGAGCGCCATACCGCCAGCCGCCTAGTCGGTGCGCCGGCCGGTTACGTTGGTTACGACGATGGCGGACATTTGACCGAAAAGGTTCGTCGTCAACCATATAGCGTCGTGTTGTTCGACGAGATTGAAAAAGCTCATCCTGACATTTTTAATTTATTACTCCAAATTCTCGAGGATGGACGCTTGACCGACGGACATGGTCGCAGTGTTGATTTTACTAATACTGTTGTAATTTTGACATCAAATGTCGGGACGGAAAAATTATTGCAAGATAAGATGGGATTTGGCAGTAATCGTGATTCAAATACTCCATTTGACGTACGCGTCTCAAGCCCGTCGTCACGGGTTTCGCCGCTCTCTCCTCGCCCGTCGCTCCGGACGACGTCAAATAGAGATTTGAATCACTATAACAGATTCGACGACATCCCTAAGAGCCTTCGCGAACTAATGCGGCCGGAACTGCTGAATCGGTTCGATGCGATTATCACTTTTGATAGTCTAACTCGCGACGAGATATCGCAAATTCTTGATCTAATGATCGATGATCTCAATCAACGCCTGGCCGTCAAAGGCGTCGGCGTGGTCGTGGCCGCTTCGGCACGTAAATTCCTGATCAAGAAAGGTTACGATCCAAAGTTCGGCGCCCGCCCACTCAAACGTGTGGTGCAAAATGAGCTAGAAAACTTGATCGCTGAACAGTTAATCACCAAGCAAATTGGTCGTGGTGACACAGTGCGCGCTAGCCTGCGGGACAAAAAAATCGTGCTAGAAAAAATGCGCGAAAAAGCTAACATTCAGACACCAGTAGTTTGAGCAGTGCTAATCGCAGCACTAGTTCCTAATGAAACGATTTAGGTCTAGGTTACGCTTCGGCAGCTTCTTGGTGCGCGGCCTCGACCTCGGCCTGTTTGGCGGCGAGTTCGGCTTCTTCGGCGGCGCGGGCGGCGGCTTTTTCTTCGGCAGCGGCCTTGGCGGCTTCTTTGGCTTCCTCGGCGGCTTTCTCGGCCTCTGGGTCGTAGACTTCGTTGATTGATTTATCGAAAGCTTTGCCGGTCAGGCGCGCGCTCTTGCCGGCGCGTTCGCGCAAGTAGGTCAAGTTGTTGCGACGAACTTTGCCACGTTTGATCACGACGACTTTTTCGACGAGTGGTGAATGCAGGAGATATGATTTTTCGACACCGACGCCGCTGGTGATGCGCCTAACGGTGATGCGACTGTTGAGCGAGTTTTTGCGATCAGTGCGAATGACCACACCCTCGAACATCTGGATACGAGTTTTATTACCTTCCTTGATTTTTTGGTAAACGCGCACTGTGTCACCGCTGCGAACGTCAACAACTTCGCGCTTTTTTTGCGCATCAGCGACAGATTTAACTAATTGCAAACTCACTTGATTCTCCTTAACATTAGACAACGTCAAAATTCCTTGTCCTCGATTCTAGCATAGATAGAGCGGATTGACAAGACTCGTTCACAGCACCCGACCGACTTCTTCGAGCGTCGTTTCGCCGGCTAGGGCTTTGAGGACGCCTTTTTGGAGCATCGTCACCATACCTCGTCCGCGGGCGACTCTCTCGATGGTGCTGGTATGAACGTCTTGCTCGTCGCCACGCAGAAATCCAGCAATCTCGTCATCAACGATCAATTGTTCCATTAAAACCAATCGCCCGTGATAGCCGAAAGGTCGGTCTTCGGAAGTGCCTGGCCGCCACAGCGAAAAGTTGTCGAGGTTCGGTTTTTCGACACCGTCAGGTAGATCTCTGAGCACGTTCTGCACCCACTGCTTGGTCGCTGCGTCTGGTTGGTATTCGATTTTAGTTTCGTCATCGAGACGACGGACCAACCTTTGGCCAATCACCAGACGAATCGCCGTCGCAAAAATCGGGTTGATACCAATCATGTCGATCATTCGGGCAAAGGCCGCCGCGGCACTCTGGGCGTGCAAGGTCGCCAGTAGTAGATGCCCCGTAATCGCTGCCTGGATCGCCGTCCGGGCGGTGTCCTGATCGCGAATTTCACCAACCATAATGACATCAGGATCGAGACGCAAAATCGTCCGGACGTTATCAGCAAATGTCTGACCATGCGTGGTATCAACCGGAATTTGCGTCACGCCTGGAACGTCAAATTCGACCGGGTCTTCGAGCGTCAACAGTTTACGCGTCGGACTATTGAGCGCATTGAGCACACTATAGAGAGTGGTCGATTTCCCACTACTCGTCGGACCAACCACCAAAACCATGCCGCGCGGATGAGAAACAATTTCCTCTAGTTGCGTTTTTTCTTCATTACTAAGGCCCAATAGATCAATGTTCAGCATCCGCGTGTCAAAGTTAAACAACCGGATCACTGCGTCCTGACCATAGGCAGTCGGCACGGTTTCAATTCGCATATTTAGAGTATGATCCTGATAAGTTTCATCGCTCGCATCACTGAATTTGGACGCATCCGCGACAGTGATTTCGCGGACGATGTGTCCCGATTGAGCCTCGGTCGCAGCCGTCGACAAATTGGCTGCCGAGGCGATCGCAAAGAACAGCTCGCGATACTTTTCGCGATTAATGTTGGCAATTTCGTGCAACGTCCCATCGATGCGAAAACGCACTCGCACTGCTGCGCGCTCATTTTCCAAATGAATATCGCTGGCGCCCAGACGATCGGCCTGGAAGATTAGATAACCCAACATGTCGGCACTGCGCACCTGGCTGAGCGCTTCGGACATCGACGCGATGGTCGCTAGGCGTTCATCCGACGTGCTATCTCCGGTAATTTTGACATCGCTATAACGAATTTCTTTGGGCGGATCGTAACGCTTCATCATCATCCGAAAAGACGAATCAGAAATTAAATCAAAGTTGACATTACGCGCATCCTGGGCCGCTTCTTCACTGATTTTCTTGGCATAAGATTCGGGAGTCGAAAGAGTAATTCCGTACAAACTCGGATGTTCGTGATCGCCCTCGGCCAAAGGCACCATCCGATATTTATACATGTCGCTGACCTCCATGACACCTTCGGCCAGCGGGACAGTGGCTTCTTCATCGCGCATGTCGCGATAATGCGCACCCAAAATCCCCGCCCGTCTGGCGGTATTGGCCTCGTCCGCGTCACGAAAACGACGCTGTTGTTCTGCTTCGTCCATGTCGTACATTTTAGCATAAGCCCGAAAAATTTGCTAAGATATTCGTATGAAATCGCGAGAATTTGTGTCGTCAGGTTGCGCAGTTGTTGTTATCGCCCATAATATTCGATCAATGATGAATGTTGGTGCGATTTTGCGCACCTGCGAAGGTTTCGGTGTCGCGACAGTTTTGGCGACGGGTTATACGCCGAACCTAGAAGTGATGACGGACGGATCACAGGCGAAACTATTACCGCACATCCGCCAGAAATTGGCTCGCGAACTTCATAAAACCGCGCTCGGTGCCGAGGAGGTTGTTGATTTTCGTTTTTCGCCCAACGTGATGGAATTGATTGAAAAGTTGCGAGCTCAAGATTTTCGCATCGTCGGCCTCGAACAGGACGCTCGCGCGATTCCTTTGCCCAACTACTCCCATAAGCTCCGTTCTTGCAGGACCCGGTCCTGCAAATCTCCTACCCTTGCAGGGTCTGACCCTGCAAAGGAAGAGTCCGCCAAAATCGCATTGATTCTAGGCGAAGAAGTCCACGGATTGACGCCGAGCTTGCGCGATGCGTGTGATGACCTTGTCGAAATCCCGATGTTTGGTCAAAAAGAAAGTTTCAATGTGTCAGTCGCCACGGGAATTGTTTTATATCATTTGATCGCCACGCAATCCGCACCATAAATTTGACCGACAGCGTCCAACAACTTGTCGTTCATTTCAACCCCAAAAGGCATCCGCATAGCGTCCTTTTTGTCGGTGCCGAGCACCAAAATTATTTCATCGTCCCCGGGATGTTTTTTGAGTTTTTCTTTTAATTTGAGCAATTTTTGACCATCCGCCGGATCTTTGATATGAATGTACAGGGCGCTGCGCTGATGAAGGACAGCCGGCGCGGTCTGTTTTCTGGCTGTTCCCTGGCCTTTCGATGATTGGCCGTTGTCCGGGCTCGGCTCGACCCCGGCTTTTGGTTGACCGGTCGACTGATAATTATTTAATTTTTCAATATCAATAATTTCTAAAGTATCAGCAATCACTGACGGGCTGGACGATTTGTTGCCATCACGATCGCGACCGCTAACGTGACCATTGATTCGGACAATCGCATCGATTTCTAAATCAGTCGGTAAACTTTCGAACAATTTCGGAAAAATGATCACTTCGATTTCGCCAGTTTTATCCTCGATCGCCGCAAAAGCCATTTTGCCGCCAGATTTGGTTTGGATCACGCGCCAACGTTTCAAAATACCACCGATTTCGACGGCACAACCGTGTTGATCGGAACTTAGATCAGCAATCGCGTGAGTTTGCTCGCGCAGAAAACTATCGTATCGATCTAACGGATGCGAGCTGAGATAGAGCCCCAACAGTTCGCGCTCCCAACCCAGTCGTTCTTTGTCGGAAATTTTCGACGGACTAGGAGTAATTGCCAGGTGTACTTGGGCGCCAGCTACCGCCGCGTCCGCGCTGAGCATTTCGAACAAATCGCCCTGGCCGGAGGCGGCTTCTTTTTGAACTTTATGAGCAAAAGCGATAATCCCGTCGAGACTGAATAATAGATCAGAACGATCGTTCTTGAACCCGTCAAAGGCGCCCGATTTGATCAAAGCTTCCCAAACTTTACGATTACAAACGCGCGAATTAACGCGCCGGGCAAAATCTTCGACACTGGTGAATTTGCCGACCCGGTCACGTTGATTCATCAAATCATCAATCGCCGTGGTGCCGACATTTTTGACGGCGTTCAAACCAAAACGAATATTGCTAGTTTCTGGCACAACTGCAAATTCAGGAAATGATTCATTGATATCTGGGTTGAGAACTTTGAGACCCAAACGACTGCACTCGGCGATTTCAATGGCTAATCGATCGATATTGCTCGAATCGCTCGTCATTAGCGCCGCCATAAACGCGCTCGGATAATGGGCTTTGAGATAGGCCGTCCAATAAGCAATCATCGCGTAACAGGCCGCGTGCGATTTATTAAAGCAATAATTGGCGAATTCCTCTAACTGTGACCAAAATTGTTCCATGACATCGCGACCAACTCCCGAAGTTTCAATCGCACCATTAATAAATTCTGGTTTGATTTTCTTCATCATGTCCATGTTTTTCTTGCCGACAGCTTTGCGCAAATAATCCGCCTGACCGCCACTAAAACCGCACATGTCTTTGCTAATTTGCATAAATTGTTCCTGATAAACCAAAATCCCATAGGTCGATTGCAACGCGTTTTCCATGTGTGAATCGAGATAAGTGATTTTTTCTTGACCGTTTTTTCGTTTAATAAAACTATCGATAAATTGCATCGGACCAGGACGATAGAGCGCCACCATGGCGATAATATCGTCGAAATGCGATGGTTTTAGTTCGCGCAAATAACGTTTCATGCCGGCCGATTCCAATTGAAAGACACCTGTGGTTTCACCGCGCTGGAATAATTCAAAAGTACTCGCATCGTCCATCGGTAAGTTCGATAGATCGATTTCTGTTTGATAAACTTTACGAATTATCCTAATGGCATTGTTGATAATCGTCAAGTTTGATAAACCGAGGAAATCCATTTTCAAAAGCCCCAGATCCATAATTGGATCCATCGGAAATTGCGTAGCAACGACGCCTTTTTGGGCCATTTCTAGAGGTGTAAATTTAACCAGTTCGTCCGGCGCAATCACCACACCCGCCGCATGGACACCGTGACTACGAATCGTGCCCTCGAGGCGCATGGCGAAATCGAGACAACGTTTGGCCATCGGATTATTTTCATATTCTTCCCCCAGATCGAAATTATTCTTGATCGAGTCCAGGAGTTTTTGATGACGACCTTGCACGGGTGGCGGAATTAGTTTAGAAATACGATCGGCCTCCGCGTAAGGTACCTCGAGTACTCGCGCTACATCTTTGTACGCCTGGCGCGAAGCCATCGTGCCGAATGTCGTGATGTTCGCCACCCGCGCCGCACCGTACTTTTCCGTACAATAGGCAATCACTTCGTCGCGCCGAGTGTCCTGGATATCAATATCGATATCGGGCATCGAAATGCGATCGGGATTGAGAAAACGTTCGAACAGCAGATCAAATTCCAACGGATCGAGTTCGGTGATTCTCAGCGCATACGAAATAATCGAACCAGCCGCCGAACCACGTCCCGGCCCAAAAATTATGCCTTGGTTTTTGCCCCAATTGATGAAATCCCAAACGATCAAGAAATAACCATCGAAACCCATTTTTTCGATGACGCTTAGTTCGTAATCAGCTCGTTCGCGAATGTGTTTTGGTAAAAGTTTTTTCGCACGCTCAACACTTAATTCGTTATTTTGCGGCGCCGCACCGTACCGCCAAGCTAGTCCGCGATAAACTAATTTACCCAAATAGGATTTTTCTGTTTCCCCGTCAGGACAATCAAATTTCGGAATTAAAATATCGCCCATTTTAATTTCAATATTACAAGCATCAGCAATTTTGCGAGAATTGAGAATTAGCTCAGGATGTTCCCCGCCCCAACGTTCGATAATTTCCCGCGGATCAGTTACGTGAAGTTGGAAATCGGCTAAGCTCATGCGATCCTTGTCGCTAAGGAACGATCCCGTGCCAACACAGAGCAGAATTTCGTGTGTTTCACTGTCATCGATTCGGGCGTAGTGCGCATCGCAAGTTATCACCGCCGGAATATCTAGTTCGCTAGCGATGGCCAGCGCACCTTCGTTAATCCTTTGTTGAATTTCCCAATGTTTGGGCGCGTTTGGGTGACCGTGATCCTGGATTTCGATATAGTAATGATCACCAAAAACCGATTTGCACCATTTGGCGATACTTTTAGCCTTTTCATAATCGCCAGCCCGCAAATTCTCGCCAATTTCGCCGGACGCACAACCACTCAGCACGAAAATTCCTTCTTTATATTTTTCGAGCAGTTCATGATCGATGCGTGGTTTATAATAAACACCTTCGAGATTGGCGATAGTGCTGAGCCGCATCAGATTTTTCATCCCCGTTTCGTTTTCGGCGAGCAGCGTCAAGTGATAACGCATTTTGTCTTTACTCGGATCGCGATCGGTGTGGCCGCGCGCCGCGACATAGGTTTCGATGCCGAGGATTGGTTTAATATCGTTGGCCTGGGCTTCCTTATAAAACTCGATCCAACCGCTCAGCGTCCCATGATCAGTCATCGCCACCGCATCCTGACCAAAATTTTTAGTAATGGCAATCAATTCAGGAATCTTGGTCAGTCCATCCAAAACCGAATGATTCGTATGATTATGCAGATGCACAAAATCACGCGGCGACAGTTGAATTTTCCCCTTATTCATTCATGAACATTGTAGCACAATGCGCTAGGGTTTTTCTATTTTAGCTGTCTAGCTCAAGGCTAAGGACAGTCTTGTGACCTGATGATTTTAGAGTGTCGATCGCCATCCAATCATACTGCCGCCCAAATGATGGCCACCGCCCAGAACGAGGATCATCCCCTGCATCCCCTACCAACGATAGTCGTTCGTAGGACTGGTCTTCATACTCAGGCTCCCACGTCCCTAGAGACACAACCTCTAGTACGAGGCCTGAGAGGCCTCGCTGCTTCTTAATTCTTTTCTTGTAGTGCTCCGTCTTAATTGCTGGCACGAGCCAATTGCCACCCAAATTTTCGATACGGCCGTTATTATTAGTATTAACATCGATTGGTGTTAGCACATATGAATCCCCACCAATGCCCGAAGCCGTAGAACCGGCAGCTCGCATCGCGCGACGCATGCCATGGAACGCAAAACCAGTCTGTGGGTCCATAGGCCGCTGACCCTCTGGCAAACTTCGCATGTCGTCGACTACGTGTTTATCCCTATTCCGGTCATGTTCCAGGCCATATTTTACACTATAAGTAATTTCCTGCAGGTTACTATCCAACCCATCATAAGACACCCTTTGCCAGTCAGCTGGCACAGTGCGGTGAATCATATCCTCAAACTCAAACTTTCCTTTCATCAGGACAAGGGCTAGTGCGAATTTAATATCACTCTCATCGTAAATCTCGCCCATAATGCTGTTAAATTCTGGTTTGAGCGGATTATCTATATCGCTGTTAACGTAGAAAGAGGGGGTGATGCCCGTTTGCTCCACGCCATACAAGCCGAATTGATCACTGACCGCGATATTCTTTTCGAGCGATTGTAGAGGGACCAATATAGGCATGGCCCGTAGTTTATTCTTACCACAATAGCCATTGAGGCTTTTTAAGTACTGGTCACGCCACATCTCGACAAAACCTTCTTGGCTGCTTAGTTGTAGTCCACCATATAGCTGTAGCACGGTGCTAACGTATTTCACCAGGCCTTGTTCATACTTATCTGGGAGAACTAAGTCCCTGAAGTCACTTTCGTTGATGACTTGTTTTGCAGGTTGTTCAGTGCCAATTCGTGTGCCTCTGCCCATAAGCGTCCCTTCCTGTTCTCCACCGCATTAAACTATTACAACTACAAGTGTNCCCCCCCCCCGCAAAAAGTCAAGGGGGTTTATAATAATCTCGTGAATTTGCAAATTTTTAATATTGTCGCGCGGTCGTTCAGTATATCAAAAACCCAATCAGCGACAGGGGTTGGTTGAGTTTAGTTGTCGATAGGATTATTCTTTGGTGGGAGTTTTTGGTTCGTCGTCTTTGCCGCGGGTGAAGAGGTTATCTTTCCAAGATTTGGCGGCTTTTTTGCCTTTTTCGACCTTTTCGTCAGCGGTTTTTTTGACTTCGCCAGCCTTTTTCTTGATATCTTCACGAGTTTCTTTGCCCGATTTCGGCGCACTGAGTAGTCCAGCGATCGCGCCAACCGCACCGCCGAAAATCGCCCCTAGGAAAAATTTACCGCCTGATTTTGCTTTACTCATCGTGTTTCCTCCTTTTATTAATGAATTTTCGTACATATTTTACCACAATTTTGGCAATAACGGCAGGACTAGCTAATCGACTAACATCTGCCACAGTGTTTTTCACAGTTTCGGTGGTATCGCGGACATTGGCCGCCGCGTCGTCGAGTTTGACCGCCACACGTTTGATTTTGAGTGAGATCCTAATAAATAGAATGCTCAGGATAATCCCGAGCAGTAGGAAAATCGCCAAAAACACCGATAGGATGATGACCAAGATTTGAAATGCGTCCATGTTTTTATTCTACCTTTCCCGGTTATGTTTGTCTATACCCTGATACCATAGCACAAGCGTTTTGGGGAGTCAAGTGCGACCAGCGTCAATCCTTTTTCAAAAAATTTCGGACATCCTCGGCGTAATCTTCGTTATCCAACACGTATTTCAGGTGCGCCAGAAAATAGTTTTTCGGATCGCCGGTGGTCATCCACTGACCTTTGGTTTTGACGACATAAACATCGCCGCGCACCGCCATTTGGGTCACCGCGTCGACCGTCCATAGTTCATTATCCAAACCGGTCATGTTGGGTTTGAGGTAATTGAAAACTTCTGGCGTGAGTAGGTAACGACCATAACTGGCCAGCGTTGAAGGGGCTTTGCCGACAGCCGGTTTCTCGACAATGTTGTCCAATTTGTCGCCATGTTTCAGGCTGATAATCCCATATCGATCGACGACCGATGGATCGACCTCTTGAGCCATGATAATCGCTGCTGCGTCGGGATGTTTGGTAAAAGCATCAATCAGGCTTTTCGCGTCGCTCGCTCCGAAAACCACGTCGTCGCTATAGATGGCGAGAAATGCTTCATCATCACTAATATAGTTGTGCGCGCTGACGATCGGCGAACCGTTGCCGTACGGCAGAGCGGGATCCTGGACAATAATCCGAATTTTGGGAAAGTCTAGCACGTGTCGCACCACCTGATAACGCTCTTCCTTGCCCTGGGTAATCAGTTGTTTACGCACGTGATTGACCGCGTTGTTGAAATAATCTTCGTAAATCGGCTGACCTTCGGGTGTCGACACAATGATAATCTCGGTGATGCCCGCGTCCACACACTCTTCGACCACTAGTTCCATAATCGGACGGTTGCCGAGCGGCAGCATACCTTTGGGGATAGTTTTGGCAATCGGCAGATAGCGGCTAGCGAACCCCGCGTCGGTGATGATGGCTTTGGTTGGTTTTTTCATATGATTCCTCCTTATTATTGCTTATTTAAAAATTTTTCTAACAACGCTAATAAAAACTCGTAAGTAAGCTTCGGCTTTTTCTTAACTAGCTCGTACTTATCTGCAGGAAGAACCTGTGAGGAATCGCTATATCGAAATTCCGGACGAAGCTTCAGAACATATTCTCCAGATCCCAATAGAGCATTATCAGAATGCTTATAGCAAACAGTGCCGTCATCGAGCTCGATGGCTTCTCGTGCCGATGGAGTCTCTGAACAAACATAGCCGCCCCTCCAATAACTGTAAACTTGTGTCATTGTAACTTCTCCTTTATTATTTTATTAACTATACTAGGGTTGGCTTTACCCTGGGATTTCTTCATTACTAATCCTATCACAAATCCGATGGCTTTTAGCTCGCCGTTTTTGATATCGGCGACGGCTTGGGCAGCGGCAGGGTCAGCCAGGACTTCATCGACGATTTTCTCAATTTCGTTGGTATCGCTGACCTGGAGGAGGTTTTTGGCCTCGGCGATTTTTTCAGGATCGATGTCTTTATTTAACATCTCGGTGAAAACTTCCTTCGCCGCAGTCGAGCTGAGTTTGTTCTCGCCCGTCATCTGGGACAGTTTGATCAGATTTTTGGTTGAAGGAAGTTTTTGTTTGTCATCGCGAGGCGATTTATCGCCGTGGCGATCCAGATTATCTGACTGGATTGCTTCGCTATCGCTCGCAATGACCATTGCCGATGCAAACCAATTCGCAACTCGCCGTGCGGTGTCGACGTCGGAATTTTCCAAAATTTGCGCTAGTTTCTTGGCTATATTTTGATCAGCCAAAACCGCATTTATGACCGAATCATCAACTCCTAACGCTGCGAATTTAGCGCGATATTCTGGTGGTAACATCGGCATATCTTTTTGCATCTCGGCGATGTCAGCCTCAGTTAAAACGATTGGCGGAACATCAGGATCGGGCATGTAACGATAATCCTGGGCGTTTTCTTTGTCGCGTTGCGGAACGGTTTTGCCTTTGACGTCATCCCAGCCGCGGGTCGCCTGGACAAACTTTTCACCTTTTTCAATCATTTCGATCTGTCGATCGATCTCGTGTTCGGCAGCCCGTTCGACCATTTTGAACGAATTGATATTTTTGACTTCGATCCGTGTGCCAAGTTTTTTCGCACCGACCGGCGCGACCGACACATTGACATCAAACCGCATATTACCGTAATACAAATTCCCAAAAGTCACGCCCGCATAAGTCATCAATTGCCACAACTCCTGGGCGTAAGATTTAGCATCCGCCGCGCTGTGCATATCGGGTTCAGACACGATCTCGATCAGCGGTGTGCCGGCACGGTTCAGGTCGATCAACGAATAATCCCCGTGGTGCGTTAATTTCCCCGCGTCATCCTCTAGGTGGGCATGGTTGATTCTGACCCTCTCGCCGTTCGGCAAATCAACATATCCTGCTAAGATTATTGGATAGAACATCTGCGACAGTTGATACCCCCGCGGTAAATCTGGATAAAAATAATGTTTGCGATCGAAACTACTGACCTTGGCGATTTTCGAATTCAAAGCTTTACCTGCCCGCGCTGCTAGCCGCACCGCTTCGTGATTGAGATACGGTAACATCCCCGGCAGAGCATAATCGCCAGCGCTAATTTTGCTGTTCGGCTCGGCTTCGCGCGCATCGTTATCAACGCCGCCAAACAATTTCGTCTTGGTCGCCAGCTGGACGTGACATTCAATCCCAATCGTCGGTAAATATTTATCGCGGGTTTCCTTACTGATCATTCTGCTCTCCTTATAATATCAAGTATTAACGGAAATTCTGTATAGCCAGATTCTGCGTTCAAATGCCCGCCGTTTTTTATGATATCCAAATCAACATGCAGGTTGCGCGCGATTTCCTGTGCTTGTTCGATCGGTACATACGGGTCATTATCACCGTGCAGTACGAAAAATTGCTTGGCACCGCGGTGGATTTTTTCCCAATCGAATTTTTTATCATAAAAAGGTTTATTCCATTCGTCATATTGTGGATCACCAATAGTGCGGATATATCCACCAACCAAAATGGCTTGACGGACTGGTTGTTTTAGCGATTCCAGCACGCTTAATAAATAGGCTGCTCCCGTACTATGTCCGATTAAAATCGTGTTTTCGTCAAACTCTGGCATGGATTTACGCAAAACTTTGTTCCAACTTTCGATATTCTGCCCCTCTGGGGTTGGAAATTGTGGTACGAGAACTTCGTGGCCTTTGGCCTCTAATTCGTGTTTTAGCCACGGAAACCAACCTTCCTTTGGATCACCGTTGGTGCCGTGGATTATGACAACTTTCATATCGCCCCCAATTCTTTCAATGATTTTTTGTAGATCGCTAGCTGAACATGACATTCAATCCCAATGGTTGGTAAATATCTACGAACCAAGTATTTTTTAACATCGTCCGAAATCTCACTGCCATGTTTGCCAGCGGAATCTAAACCGTCGTTCATCATTTTAACTCCTTCACCAATTGCACCAGCCAATCTTCATATTCGCCCGCCAAGATTTTCGCGAGTGGTGCCCATTCATACTCGCTCAACTCATCGCCGTTTCGTGAAATATCAATCGGCGTTTTTTCGTCCAATTCACCGACAAAGTACAAATCAATTTTCCCGACATTTTTAAGATATTCGTATTTTGCCAAATTTTCCGGTGTCAGTTTTTTCGCGAGACTTTCGTACGGGTAATATTTTTCGGCCTTTTTCAGCGTTAATTCTCCCTGAAAATTTATCCCCAATTCTTCGCGGATTTCACGCCGTGCTGCTTCAATCGGTTGCTCGTCATTTTCCAAATGTCCGCCTGGTGCCGTCCAAAACCCTTTGGCGCTGCGAAGTAAAATGATTTTATCTCGCAAAAGATTTAACAGAATCGCTTTCGCGCTAACTTGAAAAAGTTCGTGATCCATTATATCGCCCCCAATCTTCTACTCAACAAAAGAGGTGCGTAGGGTTGGAACATACTGCCCCGGCTACACACCATTGCGGACATTGTAGCAAATACATTTCGCAAAGTCAAATATCCTCGCAAAATTCGCGTATATTTCGCAACGACGTTCATTTCCGCTCTCCAATTTTAACAACTTTGCGATCGTGCGTGACTTGCCATAAAATTTTAATGGATTTATTCGCCACAAAATATTTTTTCAACCATTCGGTCAATTTCTTATCAGGAAAGTTCTTCATACGTTGCGAGTCGATTACGATATTCTGCGCTTGTCGATTTGCTTTCTTTAAATTCTTTTCAATTTGCGTTATTTTGTTGGTAATTGGCGATTTTATTTCAAAAATCATACCGTCAATCAAAACATCGGCACTTTTTTTACCATCAATTCTACTCGCAATGATAAATTCGACCGTATAACCAGAATTCGCTAACGCACGTGCTGTTCGTCGCTCGTGATCACGAATATTCGCACGCGGGTCCTCAATAATTTTGCCTGGTTTTGGCTTTTTCATATTGCTCCTAGCTCTTTTAATGATTTTTTGTAGATCGCTAGCGCTCGGCGCACGCTGGTGGTATTGATTTTGGCGTCGGTTTTGCGAGCAATTTGGTCACGCAGTTTGTGGGCAGTCAATACGATGTTCGGATTACTCAATTTATTTTTGGCATTTTTTAATCGGTCGATCATTGTCTCGCCAGCCAGCCCCAATTCGTGCAGTGCCTGCTCGAGCAATTTATCCGCCGCTAGGACAGCAAATTGGTAGGTCGCAGTATTGTTTTTGTCTAAACCGTTTTCGATTTCCAACCAACGCACGCGATATTTTTCTTGGTCAAGCAATCCTTTCCGTCCACGTGTCAAGATAATGATAACCACCAAAATCACGCCTATGATGGCGGCAACTGTGATCATGATGATGAGCGACAAATTCATTGTTCGATTCCCCTGGCGAAGTTTAGTAGTTTTGTGTCAGATTTCATCGGCCCGATGATCTGTATGCCGTTTGGTAGGATCATGGCGGGCAACCCAGCCAGGCTAGCCATCATGCTCGCCTCGGTCGAATCAGCCGAACAAACCAAGCAATCATATCGATCAAATAATTTGTCCAGTTCACTAATCAACATCGTTCGCGCCTTCATAGCCTGCATATAATATTTCTCGAAATTCTCGGACGATAGCACATAAAAGCCAGTCAAAATATATTGTTTCATTTCGTCGCTAAAAATCTCGGCCCGTGAACGGCTATAGATCTCAGACAGAGTTTTCGCATCTGCACGTTTACCATACCTGATCCCGTCGTATTGCATAAAGTTCGAGCTAACTTCCGCTGGCATTAGCGTCCAATAGATCGACTGAGCATATTTCGCCATATTGAGCGAAATCTCACTAACTGAACATTTCACCTCTGTTAATTTTTTCCTTAATTGATTCGCGGTTTTTCCTTCACCGCCCACAAATTCTCTAATCACACCAATTTTAGATGTTGTGTTTTTTACAACATTGTCAAAATTAAAATCTTCTTTATTAAGCAAAGTACTGTCACGATCATCCGGGCCAGCCATAATTTGACAAGCCGATTCGATGTCGGCGATCGAACTCGCGATCACGCCAATCGTGTCCATACTACTGGTCATAGTTGCTACGCCGTAGCGGCTAATCATACCATAGGTCGGTTTATAACCAATCACACCCCCGCTCGCCGCTGATTGTAGAACCGAACCGCCAGTATCAACGCCTAGTGCAAATTTTGTTGCACCATGCACGACTGAATCAACTAACGTGTCATCGCGAGCGTAGCGTGGCGATCCAGGTTTATTGCTGGATTGCTTCGTCGTTTCACTCCTCGCAATGACCGTGTGGTGTGCCCCCCGTAATGACTTAATGTTTGCGTCAACCAAAACCGCGCCATCGGCCAGCAGCCGATCGACCGCCGTCGCCTGCACCGGCGAAACGAAATTTTCCATAATTTTGCCCGTCGCGGCGCTCTCGCGGCCTAGAGCTAAAATACGCCCGTCAATCGCGAACGATACACCGATCAGATGATTGACGTTTTTATTTTTAGCGTTTTTTGGAGGTTGGCTCATCTATAATCCCCTTTACAATATCGATCATTTCTTGTCTGGCAGTATCCTTGAAATTATGGTCAGAACGGATTTCAATTAGTTTCACATCGTCCGCAAGGCCGCTATAATCTTGCTCGTCGACGACTTCGTCCTCGGTAGCCACGAGAATCGTTAGCTTGGTCAACTTTGCCAGTTCATTACACAGCGGTGTGAGATCTGGTATTTTATTGTAACTCCGCCAATAATCTGCGCCGATGATTGTGGTGGTACCGTCGCGACGCGGGATGGTCGCCATATCGTCTGTGACGACCGCGCCCGGCCGATGTTCGAGATAGTAGCGAACTTTGTCACCAGAGTTCAATATCTGGAGCGGCGGTGCCAAGAGGATCGTCCGGCGCGCGTCGAGCTGGGCCATCGCCGCGATGGTGCCACCCTGGGAATGGGTGATAATGTCGATGATCGCGGTCGGGTTGTCCTGTTTGGCTTGATTAAAAATATCCGTCAACATTTTAGCCTGCTCGTCCAGCGGCGTAACGGTCACCGTCTTTTTCGCTTTGTCGATTTTGTTGTAATCAAAGATGATATGCTCAGCGGCCGGAAACTGCGCCGCGATCTCGGTGAACATTCCGCGATTGTCCGCTCTGACGCCGAAACCGTGCGAATAAATGATGATGTGGTTGCTCATTATAATACCTTGGGTACCTTTACTTGATTATTCTTAGAATCAGGAGCCAGCGCGAGTAATTTCTCACGCGGCAACTGCGGTTCGATGATATCGTTGCGCCAGACGCTAGTTAGACCTGTCACCTGGCAAGTTGGTTCGACACCACTAGTATCAAGGTCCTGTAGTTTGTCAATCGATCCGATGATTTTGTTGAGATCGCCAACTAGCAATGTCAATTCTTCGTCACTGACGGTAATACTGGCCAGACTCGCTAAATGTTCCACGGTCGTTTGGTCAACCCCAAGAGGATTTCTCGCATTCATAACAATGATTTTACTACGAAATGAGAAAAAAGAAAACTATTTGTACGGAACTTTCTTGCGCACCATGCAACATATGCTTATAAAATCAAGTCTAGCATTCGCCCGCTATTTGACATATAATCTCCTTACAAAGTAATAAAGGAGGAGTTATTATGGGAGATGAACCGGTTTTGGACAAAACCAAAAATCATAAAAAGCCCCAGTCATTTATCGTGGCAGCCAACGCGTTTTCGGTGGTTTACGCTGTGCAGGCGGGTGCTTGGGCCCTGATCTTGGCCATTCAGGCGTTGGCCACGGGCGGCCTCAGTGGCGGGACGATGGCTCTCGAACCGCTCCAGCTCGGCATTTCGGCTGTGGCGTTTGGGGTAATTGCCTTTTTGACGGCGAGTAAAATCACTGATCAAGACATGGTCAAGAAAGCCTACGGCGTAGCCAAGAAAATCCTGCTCGCCGAGCTGGTTTTGATGGCTTCATATTTGGTTGGCCTGGTGCTTTACGCTCTGTTCGCAGTCGGCTCCGACTATGTGTCGCAACAAACTCTCTGGCTCGACAGATTCCTGCCACTGCTCGGTCTAGCGGTGGTGACAGCTGGTTTGCTCATGGCGGTCAAGAAAATCAAGTGCGGCATGAAGGAACTGTTGCCGATTATGACCTACATTATTTTCGGCGTAGCCGGGATTGCTCTGCTGCTAACGATTATTGCCACCTTTGTTGGTCTGTACGGTCACGGCTGCACGGGTTATTACTGTTAGTAAAATAAATATTTTATAATCAGCCGCGCCGAGATGCGAATTTTGGCGCGGTTTTTGGTTTGTTGTACGTTCGGCGACAACTTGTTTTTTACCCTAATAGTTATTTGACTTATGCTTGGGAATTTTGTAGCTATAATGTAGAATACCCCTATGGGGAGAGTTTTTTCGGCCGAACAAATCCAACGCGGTATGTATCCTTCGCTCGATGATTTTGCAATCGCAAAACAAATATTCGCTGGCAGTGTAGCCGCAGGTGTGGAGTTGGGTCTTTTTTACGGCGGTGAAATATATGGTTCGGTAGCGGTTGGTACTCAAACTGTTCGTAGTGATATGGACGTTTTAATCTTACTAACGAGCGGAGGTGGTCAATGGCGTTCTGCGGCGCTACGTATTTTGAAGACTATAGATCGTATGACTGATGGCCGTGTCCTGGTTGATAGTCCTCTAGTCGAACCAGCTAGTTTTACTCTATCAGGAGATCATGAACTTGATCAATTTTTCATAGAGACGCTTATTGGTCCTGATCGTATAACAGTTGGTCGTGACCCTGCTAGATACATACTAGCAAATGGTGCACTTCCTCGTGATGTTTTATATTCTTACATTATCCAAAAAAATCGTAGGCTGCGCGATGCTTATAATAGTCCAGACTCGGATATCGGGTATTATAACGGCTTGCAGCGTCAATTAGAATTACCCGTAGCTATGGCGCGCAAAGCCCTGCAAGCATTAGGTGCAGCCGGTGTTTACCCCACTGAAAAATTTTCAGCTGTTAATAAACCAGCTGTTATAGAACTCGGTCGCAAATTATTTAGTAGTCGCGAATTATCTAGTGAATATAATCTGGTTGAAACTTTCGATAAATTGGTCAAGATGGACGAATACTATAGCTTTGTGCTAGATGAATTTATTAAGGGCAGAATCGATATTCCAGAATATAATAAAAGCCTAACCGAAATGCACGCGTATTTACCAACCACCATTCAGTGGATTAAAGCTGTTCAAGCAGCAATTATTCCCCTTTTTGAGTCCAAATAAATCTCTGTTTATCTATAATTTGTTTTTGATTTCACTAATTAGATCACGCAGTTCAGCGGCTTTTTCAAATTCGAGGTTGGCGGCGGCAAATTCCATTTTGGTGGTGAGGTCGTCGATGAGGTCCTTGTATTCTTCGCGCGGGATTTTCTTGAGATCGAGTTTCGGTTTGGTTTCTTTTAGCGGGACGATGGCGCGGAGACCTTCGTCAATGGCTTTGGCGATCGATTGTGGAGTAATGCCATGATCCTGATTATATTTATCCTGAATTTTGCGGCGACGATTGGTTTCATCGATGGCACGCCGCATCGAGCCGGTCATCGTGTCAGCATACATTATCACTGTGCCATCGATATGCCGAGCAGCGCGACCAATCGTTTGGATGAGCGATTGCTCGGAGCGTAAGAATCCTTCCTTGTCGGCGTCGATGATCGCGACTAAGGAAACTTCCGGCAGATCCAAACCCTCGCGGAGTAGATTGATCCCGACCAAAACGTCGTAAACGCCGGTGCGCAAATCGCGCAGAATGTCCGACCGCTCGAGTGTGTCGACGTCGCTGTGGATGTAGGCGACTTTGATGTCGAGCTCCTGGAGAAAGGCGGTCAGATCCTCCGCCATGCGTTTGGTTAGTGTCGTGATTAGCACACGTTGGTGTTTCGCCACGCGTTCGCGAATTTCGGCGATGACGTTGTCAATTTGATGCTCGGACGGACGAACTTCGATTTTCGGATCGAGCAGTCCAGTCGGACGGATCACCTGTTCGGCTGGTTTTGGCGAGTGTTGTAGCTCATATTCCGCTGGCGTCGCCGAAACGAAAATGACTTGGTTGACGTGATTTTCAAATTCGTCGAACCTGAGTGGTCGATTGTCGAGCGCGCTCGGCAATCTAAATCCATATTCGACCAGAACTTCTTTTCGCGCGCGATCGCCGTTATACATGCCGCGGACTTGGGGGATTGTCATGTGACTTTCGTCAATAAACATTAAAAAATCATCCGGAAAATAATCGAGCAGTGTCGCCGGTTGTTCGCCAGGTTCGCGATCGGTCAAATAGCGCGAATAATTTTCGATGCCTTTGACAAAACCAGTTTGTTCCAACATTTCGAGATCAAATTTCGTCCGTTGGGATAAACGTTGCGCCTCGAGATATTTTTGATGCTTTTCAAAGTAATCTAGCCGCTCGGCGAATTCTTCCTTGATTTTGGAAATCGCTAATTTGACCCGTTCTTGCGGCGTGACGTAGTGCGAAGTCGGGAAAATCTTAATCGTATCCGGTTGCGCCAGGATTTCGCCAGTCAATGGATCAATCTCCAAAATTCGTTCGATATCATCGTCGAAAAATTCCAAACGATAAGCCGTTTCGCGTCCCGCCGGCAAAATATCGATCGTATCACCGCGCACCCTGAAATTGCCGCGCGCAAAATCCATGTCGTTGCGATGATATTGAATATCGTTCAAATGACGAACGAATTTGTCCTGTTTATATTTTTGCCCTTTCGTCGCGGTGATCGACATTTCGGCGTAATCGGCCGGCGAGCCGATGCCGTAAATACAACTCACACTAGCCACGATGATCGTGTCAGATCGGGTCAATAGCGCCGCCGTTGCCGAGTGGCGCAAACGATCAATTTCCTCGTTGATTCGACTGTCCTTTTCGATATAAGTATCCGACGACGCGATGTAGGCCTCGGGTTGATAATAATCGAAATAGGATACGAAATAATGTACCTCGTTCTTGGGAAAAAATTGCTTGAACTCACTAAAAAGCTGCGCCGCCAGAGTTTTATTGTGCGCAAGAACGAGCGTTGGTTTCTGTGCCTGGGCGATAATATTCGCCATCGTGAAAGTCTTGCCCGACCCCGTCACCCCGAGCAGAGTTTGAAATTTTTCACCATCATTCAATCCCCCAACCAGCTGGCTGATCGCTGTTGGCTGGTCGCCAGTTGGCTTGAACTTAGTATGAAGGTGAAACTTTGTCATCTTTTCATTGTAGCACAAAATCAGACATGACGTTTGTCAAAATATCAATTAATAATTCGCCGGGCGGATGTTGATTTTCATGTCGTGGAGGTCGGTGTACGATGACAGAATGCCGGTTTTGGTGCCGATCGCTCGGACGACTGCGTCAGAATTAGCGGCGCCGTAAAGGAGGGCTTTTTTTAGGCCCAGGCCGCGCGCGTAGCCCAGCACGAACGCCGAGCCAAAACTGTCGCCAGCGCCAGTGCGGTCAACGACGTGCGATTCTGGGTTGTATAATCCAGCGACCGCGAACGATGTTTTGTCGATAGCCGCAGCGCCCGCCGAGCCATCAGTGCCGACTACGACTGGACAATAGTTGCGGGCACGATGCACCAATTCTTCTAAAGTTTCACCCGTAAAACATTGTTTTAATTCTTCGCGATTGGCGATCAAAATATCGACGTCCGATAGTAGCGAGCGCAGTTTTGGTGAATCGTCTAATTCGCCTCGACCTGGATTAAAAGCGATTTTGGCGCCGCGCTCTTTGGCTTCTTGAAATAATTTGTCCAAAATTTCAAAATGTCCATTCAGCGTCGTCACGTACAACCAATCAAAATCCTGTTCGATTCTGGCGAGATCAAAATTGTCAAGTTTGAAGTGGGTACTCGCACCACGATAAGTCAAAATCGTCCGCTCGCCGCTCGGCGCGAGTAGCAGCACCGAATAAGCGGTGTGATAGTCATCGCTAATCGCCAGACCAGCAGTGCTGATGCCTTCGTCGTCCAGCGCCTTGATAATGGCCGCACCCGCCGGATCGTTAGCCACCTGCCCCATAAAAATGGCGTTTTCGCCAGCCCGCGCAAAGGTTGTCGCCGCATTAGTCGCCCCACCACCAGTCGAAAAACGAATATAATTAACGTTGACTTTGGCGCCGAGCGGAATTTCGAAAAAGCAATCGTCAGGATTATCGCAAACTGGTGCAAATTCCGACGAGTTACTCAAGAAGACATCCTGGATGGCCGCACCGACACAGAGAAAAGTTCGAGGTTTTTTCAAATTTGGCATGAAATCATTATAGCACAAGCTGGTTCAATCGCTGCAGCATAGCCCCCAAGCTAGGCCGTTGCTAGTTGCCGTATCTCCGCAAGCCGCGCTTCTATGTCCGCCAGCTCAGCCAAAATCTTACCGCTTAATTTTTTGTTGCCCTTGGTAGCCACGACTGTTTTCGTTAAATCCAAGTCCGTCCGCAATTCTTTGACTTCCTTTTCTAACCGATCAAGTCGTGAATTTATTAAATCAAACTGATTTTGAATATCAGAAAATGATTTGTTTAAAATCTCATCCTGTTCGTCGAATCGTTGGTCGATTTGTTCGAGGCGCTGATTAACTTGTTCAAAACGTTTGTCTACCGCATCGAAACGTTTGTCTACCGCATCGAAACGTTGATCGACTTGTTCGAACCGTTTATCTACTGCGTCGAAACGTTGATCGACTTGTTCGAAACGTTTGTCTACCGCATCGAAACGTTGATCGACTTGTCCGAAACGTTTATCTACCGCGTCGAACCGTGGATTAACCACCTCGCGGACTACGCTGCCAATTTGCTGTAAATCATCCTTCGTTAAACTCATAGTTATTCCTCCTTACCAAAAATTATATCACAACTCGTCGCTCTACAACATGGCTTTGCCCGCCGAACCGAGGGCGGAAATTTTTTCCTCGACAACGGTTTGGACAGCGTCGCGGACTGCGCCCATCAATTTGACAACAGCGTATTGACCGGGATTTTCGCGCAAAACTTTTTCCAAAGTTGTCCGATAAGCAAACCGCAAATCGCTATTGATATTGATTTTGCTGACGCCGATTCGGGCGGCTTGTTCAAAATATTCCCGAGGCGTGCCCGAACCGCCGTGGAGCGAAATATTGCAATCGATCGCCTGGCGAATTTGCCGCAACAGTTCGAGATCAAGGATTTTCGGTACTGGATATTTGCCGTGCAAATTGCCGACCGCCGCCGCAAAAGTCTCGATGCCAGTATCGGCCACGAATCTTGCCGCACCCTCGGGCGTAGAAAAAGTTTTCTTGATTTCTTCGTAGTCGATTTCTTCGCTATGGAGGTTCGATGATCCGCCGAAATAGTGCGGTTCAGATTCGACGATAGCGCCAGTCGTCCGCGCGTATTCGACGACTTCGCGCGTCGCCGCAATGATGGTTTCGTCGCTAGCGTCGTGGTCAGCCTGGCTGATATCAATGTGGATAAATTCAAAACCAGCATCGATCGCCCGCCGGCAGGTCTCGACAGTTGGACTGTGATCGAGGTTAAGGTAGATTTCGATACCTAGTTCTGCGCGATAGTTGTTAACCATGTCGCGCATATTTTTGATACCGATCGCCTGGACTTCGTCGTGCGTTAGTTCAACCAACACTGGCGAATTGAGATTTTTGGCGGCCGTCGCGATCGCTCGGAGCGTTTGTTGATCATCAACGTTAAATGCACCGACCGCGAACTGTTCAGTCCGCGCACGTTGCATCAACTCGCGCGCCTGATTCGTCCGTTCACGAATTTCCTGAATCGTCATAAAATTCCTTTCTAGTTATGCTAACATTTTAGCACAAAGACATTTTTTCGACGCACTTTAATCGATAGTGATTGGCGTAATTTCACAAAAATACGGATACTGACGACCGTAGCGTTCAACCCGCAGGACATAACCAATCGCCGCGATCAGCACCCCGTGAGTAATCCAAATATTTTCCTCTGGTGGATTAGCGAGTAATTCCCGTGCACAGTCTAGCAGCTGCCGCGGCGGGTGACCGTCGGCTAAATCTTGCAACAGTCCCGGCCAGTCATCAGCGTCAAATTCGTTGAGCGAGGAATAGGCTTGAAGCTCGGTAAAGCCAGCGTATTCGGCCGTTTCCTGGGCTCGCCTGATTTCTGAGACTGCGACTGGCGTGTTAGCAACATCGATGCCGTAAATAGTTTCGAGAGTTTTGCCCAGTTCTTTGGCCTGCTCACGTCCTTCGTCCATGAGTGGCGCACCCCACGAACCATGAATCGGTTTGCCGATGTTGTCGCGATTATTCGCCTCCGACAAAGCGTGGCGGATCAGAAGGATTTTTCTACTCATCACCGACAATTATAACATAACTAAACCAATTGCTCGATTTGTTGCGCGATTCGTTCGGCGGTCAAACCGTAAAAGTCGAGCAGCTCATCCGCGGTGCCCGATTGACCGAATTGGTCGTTGATGCCAATTCTTGTAACAGGTGTTGGTAATTTTTCGGATAACAGTTCGGTAATCGCCGAACCAAAGCCACCAGCGATTTGATGTTCTTCGGCGGTGATCACTCGACCGGTTTTTTTGACCGATTCCAGGATGGTTTTTTCGTCCAACGGTTTGATAGTTGGTACATGGATGACTTCGCAATCGATTTTATCCGCTAACATTTCGGCCGCCATTAGTAGTTGTGCCGTCATCGTCCCGGTGCCAAGTAGAGTGACGTCCTGGCCGGACTTTAATATATAGGCCGGACCGATCTCGAACTGATGTTGATTATCAAAAATCACTGACGAATCCGCCCGCGGATAACGCACATAATTTGGCCGGGCGTCGCGGGCCATCACCACCGCTACTTGCTCGGCCTCGATCGCATCACCCGGAGCGATCACTATCATATTTGGCAAAACTCGCATCAATGCAATGTCTTCGAGCATCTGATGCGTCGCCCCATCCGGCCCGGCGTTCACCCCAGCGTGTGAACCGATAATTTTGACTGGTTGATTATTGATACAAATCGTCGTCCGGATCTGCTCATAATTTCGGCCTGGACTAAACACTGCATAACTGGCTGCGAAAGGAATTTTACTCAGATGCGCCATACCACTAGCGATCGTCACTAGATTTTGTTCGGCGATGCCGACTTGGATAAATCGATCGGGAAATTTTTTCGCAAACTCCCCAAACCCCACCGAATCGGTCAGATCCGCCGCCAGCGCCACGACATTTTCGTCTAGTTCGGCCGCCCGCGCTAGACCGCGACCGAAGGCTTGACGGATACTAGCATTTTTCATCGTAGTTCCTCTAGCGCTTTCCTAGCTTGTTCTTCATCCGGTGCGGTACCGTGCCATTTATAATCATTTTCCATGAAGCTAACGCCTTTGCCAGGGGTGGTGTGGGCCAAGATCACACTCGGCCGGTCGGTTTCAGCCCGAGCTTCACTGCAACCATCGATAATACTTTGTACATTATTGCCGTCAATTTCAATCACCTGCCAACCAAAAGCCGCCCATTTATCGTGCAGAATTTCCAGCGGCATGATTTCCTCTGTATCGCCGTCCAGCTGAATATTATTCCGATCCACAATCACGATCAGATTACCCAAACGATACTTAGCTGCGAACATCGCGCCTTCCCAAATATTGCCTTCGTCCAATTCGCCATCGCCGGTGATGCAATAGACGTACCTGTCATTGCGAGGAGTGGAGAGACGAAGCAATCCAGAATCATTTTCCGTCGCACTGGATTGCTTCGCTGCGCTCGCAATGACCCAGGCAGCACCCGCCGCCTGGCTGAGGCCTTCGCCCAGTGGTCCGGACGTCGTCTCTAGCCACGGTAATGCTGCGCGATGAGGATGACCCTGTAAACGCGAATTGAATTGACGCAGAGTCATGAGTTCTTCCTCGGGAATTAGGCCAGCCTCGGCCAGCGTTGCATATAGCACCGGGCAAACGTGGCCATTGCTCACCACCAAGATGTCACGATCCGGATCGTCCGGATTCTGCGGATTAAATTTCAGAATTTCAAAATACAGCGCCGCGAAAATATCTGCTAACCCTAAACTACCCGCCGGATGTCCCGACCCCGCCGCCGCAATCATCCGAATAATATTGCGTCGGATGTTGGTGGCGTGTTGTTCGATTACTTTGATTGTTGGCACATAGATATTTTAGCACACTATCGTTCTAAGGTTTTTCTTCTGTCGTTGTGTAGTTTTTCGGCCAGTTATTCGTCGGGTTTCTCGGTGGAGGTTCTGTCCATGATACTTAGCAGCAAGGCGACAGCTGCTCCAGGCAGCTCTGATTCATCGTTGAGTTGATCTAGTTGGTTATTTAATTCATAGAGGAGTCCCAAATCTTGAGGAGTGAACATGTAGTAACTCGGTATAATCTCAAGCACATACCCAGCAATGATAGAGATTTCACCACCGTTTTTTGTGAATTCCTCCATAGCATCAGCAAGTCGCGAATCAAAAACATGTGGCGATAAAGTATCATCCATGATATATATCCTTTGGGGTGTTTTGAGCGCTTCAAAGAAATTTTTTCTTGCAGCATCATCAGCCTCTGTTCGTCCTAAGTTATATATAGCGAGAGCAATACTTTGCGATAAATTTTCCAACTGCTGGGCGCAGTACTGACCAAGAACAGACGCAAAAGCGGTAACACGATCTTCGTCTGACGTACTTTCAACTGGAATTACATAGTCAGTTGCGCGATAAGATCTTAGCAGATCACCCAGAGCCCGTGCGACATTATTGAGATCCTCTGCGGTTTCTCGTTCGACCTGCTTGTCGTACCAGTCAGCCTCTAGGCCTAAGTCGTTGCCCCCCCCCCTCTCAGATATTGGCACACCTTCAAAGTGTATACTCATGCTCTTGTTATACTACACTTTTGCCGCAATTACAAGAGTGTCATACGTTTTTTCGGGTTCGGGGGCTCTGGCGATCGCCGAGCCGACGTTGATAACGTCGACGCCAGCGGCGGCGATTTCAGCGATGTTTTCGGCGTTGGCGCCGCCATCCCAGGCGATTTCACACCCGTCATTCTGAACTTGTTTCAGAATCTCGCGGATCTGTGCGACTTTTTCTAGCTGTTTTAAGTCCGCGGTGCCACCCTGGTAACCGAGACGTCCGCCGAAAACTAGCACGTGATCAATCTCCTTGATAATTTCTGCGACTTTTTCTGGCGCAGTTTCCGGCAAGATGGCCACGCCACATTTAATGCCAAATTCCTTGAGATGTGCAAAGATTCGTGGTAAGTTTTCTGCTGCATTATCACTCTCGGCATGGAGGATCACCAAATCGGGATTGAGCGCAACAATCTGGTGCAACCACTCGATCGGTCGTTTGATCATTAAATGCAAATCAACTATTCTATCATTCTGAGAAATCGGCGACTTGGTAGGATCTGTGCTGTTTTGCGGAGATTCTTCGTTACGCTCAGAATGACGAGTGTGACAGTTATCCCAATAAACCTGGTTCAGGTTGATCGTTTCGCTCGGCGCAAATTCGCCATCAGTGATATCCAGATGAATTCGCGGCGCGAAATCGAGGCGCGTGAGTTGAGAAGCATACTCATTGGGCGTCGCAGCAGTGATAGTTGGGACAACCAAGCTCATAATATTTATTTTATCACGAAAGTTCGTCGAGTTCGCGGTTTCTGCGTTCGTGGCGGGCGGCGCCGGAGAATTCGGTTTCGAGAAAGGTGTCGACGATGTCTTGCCAATAGCGATCGTCGTCGTTATCGAGAATTCGGGCTGGCAAGCTCAGAGCGTTGGCGTCGTTATCGTTTCGGCCGTAACGTGCATCCTCGGCGGTCGTTGCAACAATTGCACGTACGCCGCGAAAGCGGTTGGCCGCTATCGCCATGCCTTGCCCACCACCGCAGATCAAAATCGCCCGATCGGTGTCGTTTTCTTCGTCAATTAATTTCAAGGCTGCTGCCTGGGCGAACTGCGGGAAATCGTCGTCGGGTTTCAGTGCGTCGGCACCGACATCTTCGACATCATAACCGCGCTTGACCAAATACGCAAAGACTCTGTTTTTGAGATGAAAACCCTGGTGATCTGCGCCTAGATAGATTCTCAAGTTCTTCCTCCTTTTTGATAATGTATCCAGAATGACAAACTACTTGAGCGTTTTCGCCACATCTGCCGTGATTTCGACCAAACGGTTAGAGTAGCCCCATTCGTTGTCATACCAGGTGACGATTTTGACGAGATCACCTTCGACGACGTCGGTCAGGTTAAGGTCGACAATCGAGCTGTGCGCATTGCCAATAAAGTCGCTGCTGACCAACTCTTCCTCTGTGACATCCAAGATTCCTTGATAGTACGGTTCTTTGGCGGCCTTTTTCATGACTTCGTTGATTTCCTCGACGGTGGTTTTACGTTTTAAAACAGCGGTGATATCAGCCAGCGACACGACGGGAGTTGGCACGCGAACGGACAGGCCGGTGAATTTGCCCTGGAGGGCCGGGACGGTCAGGGCGGCAGCTTTGGAGGCACCAGTGGTCGTTGGTACGATGTTCTCGGCCGCGCTGCGGGCTTCGCGGAGATCTTTGGCTGGGGCGTCGAGCAAGCGCTGCGATCCGGTGTAGCTGTGAACCGTCGTCATCATCGCTTTTTTCACGCCGAAATGGCGTTCCAAAACTGCCATGACGGGCGCGATACAGTTGGTCGTACACGATGCGTTGGAGATAATTTCGCCCGCACTGGCGATGGCTTCGTCGTTAGCACCGAGCACGATCGTGTCAGCGCCGTCGCCTTTGGCGGGAGCAGAAATGATGACTTTTTTGGCACCAGCATCGATGTGAGCGCGGGCTTTGTCGGGCTCGCAAAAGAAACCAGTCGATTCGATAACCACATCCACCCCGAGATCACTCCACGGCAGCGCGATTGGATCCTTTTCACTAAAGACGCGAAATTTCTGGCCATCGACAATGATATTTTCGTCGTCATGGCTGACCTTGCGATCGTAGGTCCCGTACGTCGAATCGTACTTTAATAGATAAGCCAAAGTTTTCGTATCCGTCAGATCATTGACCGCCACAATTTCGATATCATCACGATCGATAGCGATTTTAAGCGCGTTACGCCCAATCCGCCCGAAACCATTAATTGCCACTTTTTTTGCCATATACCCTCCCTTAGTTATGGTTCATATTTTAGCAGTTTATAAAACCTCGCGCAAGTGGTAAAATAGCCTAGGTATGAAACCTGCAGCATTCAATAAGTTGGTCAAGGAAAAATTCCCACGAGCAGCTGACCAGGAAAAGTTGGCCGCAGTTGTCGCCTATGCGACCGACAAACACGCTGGCCAAACCAGGCTGAGTGGTGATCCATACATTACCCACCCGCTGGCCGTGGCGGCGACCTTGATCGAATGGGACATGGATATCGATAGTATTATCGCCGGACTGCTCCACGATATTGCCGAAGACACCGAGACTGGACTCCAGGAAATCGAAACTCTGTTCGGCAAAGACGTCGCCCTCCTCGTCGACGGCGTCACCAAGGTCAGCAAAGCGCGTGCTCGTCGTCGCGATATTACGACCTACCTGCCGGAAACGCGCGATAATTTGACTAAACTATTAGTCGCCATCGGTTCGGACGTGCGAGTGATCATCGTTAAATTGGCCGATCGTTTGCATAATCTGCGGACTTTGGAATTTCAACCGCTCGAGAAACAACTCAAACTCGCTCGTGAATCGCTCGAAGTTTTTGGACCTTTGGCGGATCGATTGAATATGGGACAGACTCGCGTCCAAATCGAAGATCTCAGTTTCAGTTATCTCGCGCCCAAACGTTATAATAGTCTAAAGAGTGAGATCGATCGACGCCTCGGGGCCGCCAAGACACGCTTGGATCAAATTCGCGCCGAAGTTATCGCCAAACTTCACGAAGAAAAACTCGATTTCGAAATGGACGGTCGAGTTAAATCGATTTATTCTCTTCATAAAAAATTATCTAAATATACCAACGACAAGGGTGAGGAGGATCTCGATTCGATTTATGATCTGATTGCGCTACGGATTATTGTTGATGATGTGACGACCTGTTATTTGGTGCTGGGACTATTACATTCGATGTATCTGCCGCTGATCGGTCGGATCAAGGATTATATCGCGCAACCAAAACCGAATGGTTATCAGTCGCTGCACACCACCGTTCAAACGCCCAACGGACAAATCGTCGAGTTTCAAATCCGCACGAAAGCGATGCACGAATTCGCCGAGCACGGGTTGGCGGCTTCCTTTCATTATAACGAGCAAAAATTGAACGAAGTTTATAAAACCGGAAATTTGGCGCCGTTACCGGAAAATTTGCTCTGGATTCGCCAACTGCAGGAGGCGGTCGCCAAATTACGTTCTGGCAAAAAAGTTGATTTTAGCGCTCTCCGACTCGATTTATTTTCCGATCGGGTTTTTGTTTACACCCCCCAGGGCGACATTTTTGATCTGCCGAAAGGTTCGCTACCACTCGATTTTGCTTATCGGGTGCATTCTGATATCGGTAACCAAGCCCATAGTTTTAAAATCAACGGACGCATCGCCAAAGCCAACACCGAGCTGAAAACTGGCGACGTCGTTGAAGTCATCACCAGTCCCAAAACCAAACCGAGTTTTCGATGGTTAAATCGCATTTTTACCACTCACGCTCGTTCGAAAATTCGTCAAAAACTTAATCAGAAAAAATAATGTTTGACATGATAAAAATGCTTGTGCTACAATAGGGGACGTCAATTTAAATTCTCAAGTATTGTTGAGAAGGAGGGTAATAAGTAATGGCAAAAAAGAAAAATCTAGGGCTCGACAAGAAGACCCTGAATTACATCATCGCTGGTTTTGCGGTGTTGGTTTTGGGCGGTGTTGTCTGGGCAGCTTCGACGGGTGTGCTACAAATCACTGGTTCGGTCAGTCGCGGTACATCAGTTGACCTCGACTTTATCACGGCATCATGCGTTACGCCGAAAACCGGTTATGGCACCGATGGTGTCACCTCGACCGGCGCGGCTGGCGGTGACCTCGGTTGCGGTCTCGTGATCGGTAATCGACCGGCCGTGGCTAACGGGGCTAACGACACTTTGACATTTGGTATGTTCCTAGGTGACGCTGGCGACGCGGAAACTGTCCAGTTCTATATCAAGAACGTTGGTGCGGTTGATACAACTCTTAGCGCAATTAATGTGACTGATACAACCGGTTTTGGGGCCAGCCCAACTGGTAATGATATCACGCTCGGTGGTACTTATGCTTCAGGACTCGCTTCCCCGCTGTGTCTCGAGCCAGGTGATCAGGTTGGACCATTCACCATTTCGGCGACTTGGCCATCAGGTTTGACTGGTGCGAGTGGCGATGCGTCGTTTGCAGCCGATCTTGATTATGCGGAAGCTTCCGTTGCTTGTATCTAGAAACGTAACTAAAAAGACGAAAAGTTAGGAGAAGAAATGGCGCTCCGAAAAAGAGTTAACTTACGCAGGTTAGCAGCGCCAATTGCAGTAGCTGCGGTGTTAGTCGTGTCTGGTATCGTCTACGCCGCAGCTTCTGGCTATCTCAATTTTAGTGGTTCAGTCGGGCGGAATGCCAGCTGTAAATTAAATATTGAGGCAGCGAGCAATGTCAATTCTAGTTCGACGACGCTCTATCAGGCGGATCCGACCGTCACCGCGACGGTTGATGGATCGACGCGCGAAACTCTGAGTTTTTCGACCAACCTGACCTATGGCGATCCCGCCAAGGAAATCACTTTCCAGGTGATCAATGTCGGCAACTGTTACCAAGAGCTCGGTGAGTTAGAAATTTTGACCTCGCCCAGTAATGGTATCACTGTGACTTGGCCAGATCTCGATGGTCTTCAACTCGAGCCAGAAGCTTCGACCGGAACGATGACGATCGAAGTCGAGTGGGCGTCTAATCCGTCGTCACAAACCACTGAAACAATGTCAGCCAGGATTGATTATTTCGAATACGTTCCAGATTAGTCCTAAATAATAGGGGAAGGAGTTTGCTTGACCAAAGCTAGCAACAGCCATGGCAAAGAAACTAAAGAAGCAATCGAGTTTTAAAAGAGCGGTCGCGTTCGCTAAACGACATCGCGTCAGTATGTCGTTGATATTTTTGTTTTTCCTCGGTTTTATTTCGACAGGTCTAGCCTATGCGGCGGTGACTGGCGAATTACGCTGGTTTGGTACAACGGCTTGGCTTAGTCAAACTAATGTTGATATTACTGGCGGTAAACTCCGTGACCTGAGTAATCCGGGAGATAGTCTAAGTGTTTCGATGGATGGTAAAACCATAGTCTTTCATCTAGAATTTGAGAAAATCGATACACCAAAGTGGATTGATTTTTGTCTGACCAATAATGGTGCTGCGAACGTGTTATTTAGCACACCAACGGTTTCACCACCAACCGATCCGAATGTCACGGTGATTTGGCCAGCGCTGGCGGGGGTGACGTTGAACGTTGGGCAAACTGTCTGTAACACGCTAACCCAGGTCCAGGTTTATTACACGGCGATGCCAACGAGCGGTCCTTATTCAGCAACGATGGATATGAGTATTAATTATGAGCAAATTTAATGATGATAAATTAAAGAGTCATAGTTCCGTCAATATCTATAAACGGCGTTATTCGGCACGTGTGAAATTATTAATCGCCATCATGGTTTTTGCTTTTTCGTTTTCGGTTTCGTCGGTTTATGCGTTGTCGACCGGTTGGTTGACAATGACAGGTCTGGCGGCGCGCACCGAAATTATCCAAGCGATTTTTTCTTCGGCGAATTTGGTCGGAGCACCGCGGGCGGGCGAAACTGTGACAATTTCCTCGGCGGATGCTGATCGGGTGATTAATGCTTCGTTGCTGCTGGCTGGACCGGGCGATTCGCGAACTATTCAATTCAAAATTACCAATACTGGTAACCAGGCGATTCGTTTGCTGAATCTGTCGCCTTATGTCGAGAGTAGCGGTACTGGGCTAACTGTGCAGTGGCCGGATGATATTGGTGGTACGCCCAATCTAACGAATTATGTGATAACACCAGGTACAACGTCAGATACTTTTTCGATTATTGTTGGTTGGGATGTTAGTGCGACGAATGTTGATACCGGTTTGTTTCGTAATTTCTCGATGACTTTTAGTTTTCAGAATGCTAGTTTACCATATGGACCATAAAAGGAGGATCTATTAGAAATGACAGTGCCAGTTAAAAGAACCATTCGCAAAATCGCTAGCCTTAGCGCGGTGATGGCTTTTACTGGTTTGGTGATTAGTCTAGGGATTACCTATGCGGTTGGCGCGGGCCAAATGGAGATTAGCGGGCAGGCGTTCTTTATGGTGCAGAGTGGACTCGATCCGTTGATTTTGCCGATCGCACCGACGCCAGATGGTAATGGAGATTATTTTACATTTAATGCTACTGGTAATGGTACAGTGCAAATTCTTGAGCAGGATTACCTGAGCGGTGACCTGTATCTGTCAATTTGTGCGATGAACTCGAACAACGGTAATGTTTCGGGGTCGTTTACGTTTGCTTTTGCTAATCCAACAGTTTATGACTGGACGAGTGGCAGTGCCAGCTTCGTTTCACCCTGGCCGGTCAATCAGGGAGGTCTAGCAAATAATTCCTTTACCTTTAACTCGAGTTCGGTTTCACCAACGACTTTGTTGGCTGGTAATTCCGCCACCGTGACGTTTGCTTTCCAGGCCCAACTCGGCAAACCTGCTACTCAGGGTTCAGCGATTATTACGGTGCAATACACTGTCGCCGAGGATTATCTCCAACCGATCAAACAAACGCATATTTATGTGAAATATTATCCGCGTGACGCGACTTATGGATGTAGCCTATGATCAAGAAAAAGTGGTTGGTTTTAATTATTTACACCGCCATGGTGGTAATTCACGGTCTGGCTCTAGTTATTCCAGCGAATTTTTATGATACTTATTTTAATATCCTCCGACCGCTCGCCTACATCGCGCTAGTGATTTTTGCTTACTTTAGTTTTGGCAAGAATTACCGGCTGCATGGTGGGAAAACTACCCTGACGATGGTGGCGATTTTGGGAGTGGTTCTCTATGTTGGATTTACTTTCGCTGCCGGATTGTTCACTAATTTTGCGGCCAATGCGATGGATACTTCGCCGCTGGGACTGTTGCGCAATGGTTGGGCGTATCTCCTGGTGATTGTTATTCGTGAACTATTGCGCGCCCAGATTATGACGTCGTTTGGCGAAAAGTCGAAATACTGGATGTGCATTGTCATGACGATTGTCTTTACGTTCTGCTGTATCGATAATTTACCAAATGTGCTGCGTTTTGATCTCTGGCAACAGGTTGATTATATCTTTACGACGCTGCTGCCGCTGCTGGCGCTGAACCTCTGGCTGTCTTATTCGGCGCTCAATGGTGGTCTAACTAGTAACTTGATTTTCATTTGTGCCTATTACGCGGTCGCGCTATTTTGTCCGATTCTGCCGAATATTCCGAAAATTCTCGATGCGATTGCGATTTATTGTATTACCTTTATTATGTTTATTATTTATGACAGTATCGAATGGATGGCCAAACGCCGCGATGGTTTGAATGTCCAATATCACGACAAACGTCATTGGTGGGTGATGATTTTCCCCGGGATCGTGCTAGCGGTTTGTGTGATGTTTGGTCTAGGTATTTTTCCGATTATTCCGGTGGCGGTGGCGTCTGATTCGATGTCACCCGAATTCAAACATGGCGATTTGGTTTATGTCATCAAAATACCGATTGATGATTTGGAGCGGGGCGATATTTTGCAATATACCCAAGGCAACATCTCGATTGTTCATCGGATAATCGACATTAAATACACGCCGAGCGGTGCGCGTTATTTTGTCACCCAGGGCGATAATAATGCGACTCCTGATGTCTGGCCGGTTTACGACCACCAAGTGGTTGGCAAGGCCATCGCCCATACCCCTTTCATTGGTTGGCCAGCTTTACTATTTCAAGGTTTAAGGGAATAAAATGGGGTTGCCAAAACGTTTAAGTTTAACTACAATAGAAAGGATATGATGAAGAAAAGTAAGAAAAGTTCTACAAAAAATGCATCGACCAAGGCCGAAGTTAGGACAGGTTTTGTCGCCCTAGCGGTAGTGTGTTTCGTAATCGCAGCGGCGGGTGTAGTGTCGTTCCTTTTAAAAACCGTTGGTGCTGAAGCTCCGGCTGACTATATTCATATGGCCGAAACTAGTGGTATCGATTACCAGGTCTACCTCAAACCGGACAACGGCGTGGTTAATAAACCATATCTCGGGATGAACGAAACTTATACTTATGATATTGTCGATCGTATCGTTTTCACCAATTCTTATACTAGTCAATTGTCGCAAGCCACCAACGTTAAATATAATTACTCGGCGACGATTTCGTTTATTGCTCGTGTCGCTCGGGGTAATATTATTAGCGATTCTGATCCAATTATCGCCGAGGAAGTGGTCGAAACACTCTGGCAATATGACGCTGACCAACCAGACGGCAATTCGAGTTTAGTCGAACGATCCGAAATTAATTTGGAGCGTTTCCGCGATAAGTATTCATCGATTAAATCTAGTTTGGATTTCACCGTCAGCGGTGAAATTCGGATTGATCTCGTCGTCAAGGCTAGCGATGGCGCTTCGCTCAATAACGAGTACAAACGTTCGATCACGATTCCGATTAGTCAATCTTACTTTGAAATCAAACTGGGTGGCGAAGACAAAAAAGAAACTGATTTCAATGCACCATCACGAACCACTGCCGAAGTGTTAGCTTTAGTGGCGCTGGGCGCGGGAGCGATTGGTGCTTTCGCGGTGATGCTCTTTTGCATCAAAAAAGCCCTCAGCTATAAATCCTGGTATCGCGAAGAAATCGATGCGTTGCTCAGTGATTACGATGACGCGATCATTGCGACCACCACGACGGTCAATCCCAAACACTACAAAGAACACATTGCGGTCGAGAGTTTCAAAGAAATGTTACAACTAGCGACCGATATCGGCGAACCGATCATGTACTATGAGACTTCGAAAACGGCGGATTTCTACATTCCCAAGGAAGATATTTTATACACTTTCGTGATTAGAAAAACCGCCAAAGAACCAGAAGAATTCAAACCTCGACGCGAAATCGAGGCCGAAGAAGAAAAAGCCCTAGCCCACGGCAGCGATCAAAAAGAATAAATTTTAATTTATTGTTTGCGCCAGCGATCGATCGCGCTAGCGATGACCTGCTTAGCTTCGTCCAAACCATCAAACGATTGAACGATGGTGCTACCCGGTTTTTTGAGATCTTTGTAATGATTAAAATGATGTTCGATTTGTTTGATTAATTGTTCTGGGACGTCCTTAAGAGTTTTTATCGAATTACCACTATCGCGATCATCAACCGGTACACAAATGATTTTATCATCAACCTCACCATCGTCGGTGAATTTCATCACTCCGAGCACGCGCGCTTTCAAAAAAGTATTCATCGGCAGTGCGTCGTTCGTAATCACTAGCACATCCAACTCGTCACCGTCTTCGTCCAAAGTTTGCGGAATAAAACCATAATTCGTCGGTTTTGGAAAAATCGCTGGTTCGATGCGATCGATTTCGAAAACCTTGAGTCTGCGGTTCCATTCAACTTTGTTGTTACTGCCTTTGGATATTTCAATAACCACGTTGATTTCGCCCGCCTGAACATCGCCCGCGTCCAAAACTTGATTCCAGTCCATCTTTCCTCCCTTAGTTAACTATCGCTAAAAGTATTGTATCAGATTTTTCCCGCAGGTTAAAATATCTTACGACTGCACCGCCATGTCGAATGGCTGGTCGGTGATTGGTTGATCGGTCGTTAACGCCACGATTTTGGCTTCGGTTTCTTGTTTGAAAGCCTGAACTTCGTCGTAGATCCGAGCGGCTTCAGCGGCAGCTCTGGCGGATTCGGCCTTGGCATCAGCCGCACGCGCCAAAACCTCGTTGACAATTTCGCGCGCGTCTTCGAATCGTTCGACCTTACCGTCTGGCGGTTTTTTGATCAAGAATTCATCCGCCACATTCGGCACGGTGATACTCGGTGAATGTTCGTGGACGGCTTTGTCGATCGCCTCCAAAATGCTCCGTGCAGCCTCCGTAGCGCGCCTCAGCGCCTCATCGAATTCCTCCGTGTAAGTTTTAACGAAAGCCACTTTGTCCGGATCGTCCACACCGGGCATTTTGAACTTGAGCTCCGAAGCAAACGGCGGTGGTTCTGGTGTTGTCGTCTCAGGCATCGCGGGTTCTGGTTCTGGCATAACTGGTTCCGGCACGACCGGTTCTGGGATTGATGGTTCTGGGATTGATGGTTCTGGGATAATTTGTTCTGGTGTCAGCTCCGGCTCTGACGCCGCTTTGGCTGGTGCGGGAGGCATCAACTCCGGCGGCAATTCGAGTGCTGGTTCTTCTTCGTACTCGGTCGGGAGTAAAACCGACATATCTTCAACTGGCGCACTTGGCGGCCTAGTTTCGCCAACCTTGGACCAATCGTTGGTAGCGATAGTTTCATTAGGTATGATATCGTCGTCTTGGTCAGCAACAGGCGGTGCGGTCGTCGTTGTAGTTGAATCATCAGTACCCGCTAGCGGATCGCCAATTTGCGTTGTCGATGCCCGTGGACTAGCAGTCGTCGGATCGGGTGTCGTGGCGGCAGCAGGGTCACTGTTCTCCGCACCGAGCAATGAATCCGCATCAATCGCCGCCGAACCGCCCACCGGTGCCACGCTGTCCGCTGGCGCACTACTCGCACTCGCATTATCTTCGCTGAACAGCGTTGAAACGTCCACTTTTAACCCACCTTTCTTTAACTGCCTCTATATTAGCATAAGAGTTTTTCGCACGCAAGTCCTCAGGCTACTTTTCTTCATTATCATAACCATATAGTTGACAAAGTTCCACCGCCGGAATGCCATACTGGGTGGCGTACGACGCGAAAGCTTTCTCGCAAACCGCCAACGTGCCTTTGGGATAAGGAATATCATCGGGTGTCGCAATCGCCATAACGATAAATTTCAGAGGCGTATCGGGCGGAATGACGCAATTTTCCCCATCCTCATCACAGCCCGAACCGTCCGCACCATAGGCTTTGTCCGCCGGAATCGTGATGAGACGCACTCCGCCAATTTTCATGCCGATAACGCCCTCGTTCCAACCGGTAATGTAACTGCCCGAACCAGGTAGCGGACTTTTTAAGGTCTCGCCATCAATCGACGAATCAAAAATCTCACCGGTCGGTTTCCAACCAATATAATACATGCTGTAGTTCGTGTTGTCATCAGTGATTTCGGCGCCGTCACCGATTTTTAGATCCTCGGTTTTAACATCGCCAAGACCGGTTGGTTCGAACGCTTGGACCTGCGACTGGTAACTATTGAGCTCAGCCAAGTATTTTTTGGTCAGTTCTGCGTTTTGGGCATCAATCTTTTTTTGACGTTCGGTTTCTTTTTTCTCTAATTCCGCTTGTGCCTCCTCGGTCTTTTTCGCAGTAATCCCGCTCGACGCCAGCTCAGGATTCCTGGCAGCCAGCGCCATAAAGACAAACCCGAGCAGTGTGCCGCCCGCCATGGCGATGGCGATAATCCAGATTGTGATACGTTGCCAGCGTGGCGTCCTGGCTTCATAGTATGATTTTGCCATAATTCCTCCTTTCTGCCCATGAGACAAACCTACGGTTTTTCTCATCGCGCGGGGACAAAAAGCGCGGTTTTTGTCTCCGGCTGCTCTTTTCCCTTTTAGCGCATACAGTTAAATTACTTTTGCTCTCAGCTCCTTCTTCGCCAGATCCGCAATTCCATCTATTATACCAGCAATTTCTTTGCTATTCAAAGTTTTTTCATAAGACGCGAAAGTTAGTTTGAAACTGATATTTTTGGTCTTTTTGTCCTCTCCCTGCCAGATCGAAACCGGAACACACTGAAACCATAAATTCTGTTCGGTCAAAGTTTTACAGAGGAGATTTTCGAGTTTTGCATATTCCAAATCGGAATATACTCGAAAAGTTATGTCACGTTCGACTTCTGGAAAATCGCTACGTTTCGAAACATCATTCACGCCAGACACAGCCGCCATTAAATTATTAATATTGATTTCAAAGCCCGCCACTTCGTCGGGTAACTTGAAACTTCGCCGAACCGTCGTACGATAATTACCAACAATACCCAAAATCTTGTCGGTTTTCGCATCACGTATATCAGCCGTTCGTTTCAACTCGAATGGCACAGTCCAAGAATTTTGCACTTCGACTGATTTGAAAACCACATCCACGCCCAGAGCCTTGAATAAATCTTCGGCATATTTTTTGGCTCTATAAAAAGAGCCTTCTTGATCGCTCACCAGGACTAACCCCAACGCATTTTCAACTATCGGCACACCGCCGTCTTTTGGATCCTTATGAAACTTGATGAATTCTTTATCGAAAACCTGGTTTATTTCGAACAGTGCGAACTCATCGAACTTGTCTTTGATGTTTGGGCTTACTTTTTCCAGCAAACTGGGCGTTATCATTTGGCGAATATATTGCAATTCAGGACTAATCGAATTGATGATTTTATAAGAGTTTTTGGAATCTTGTCCAACATTTTTTAACAGCTTTTCACTGATGAACGAATAGGTCAACACCTCATTAGCGCCAGCTTCTGACAGAATCTGGCGGATT
Organism: Candidatus Saccharimonadota bacterium; assembly: GCA_009776375.1. GTDB lineage: Bacteria > Patescibacteriota > Saccharimonadia > Saccharimonadales > Saccharimonadaceae > WQXA01. Next base: position 61,488 of record WRNW01000001.1, read on the forward strand.
TTCGATTTTAGATCACCTAAAGTATCTGGTGTCGGCGACACAAAATCCCGCCGCGGCAAGCGTGCCGGGATGTTGTCATAACCGTTGAGCCGTCCAATTTCCTCAATCACGTCCTCGGCAATATGAATATCCGTTCGCCACCACGGTGCGGTAACTTTAAGGTAGCCACCGTCATTGCGAGGAGCGGAGCGACGCGGCAATCCAGAATCGTTTCTAATCGCACTGGATTGCTTTGTTGCGCTCGCAATGACGCCACTTCCCAGTGTTACTTTGAACCCAACATTCGACAGCGTGGTAATAATATCGTCAAAAGTAAAACCACTACCCAGCAGATTATTCACTTGTTCTGTTGTAACTTTTACAACAGGTGGTTTAACCGGTTTTGGATAAGCATCAACAATTTCGCTAACCGACTTCATACCATGGTCGTTCGTCAGCGTTCTGATCGCTTCGCATAAAACCGGATCGGTCAAGGCTGGTGGTTGACCTTTGGTGAAACGCGTGATAGCTTCGCTAAAAATTCCGTGTCTAAACTGCGTTCCACGTAGATTATACAAACTAAACGTCGCCGATTCGATGACGATGCGGCGGGTCGATTCGTCGATTTCGGTATTTTTACCACCCATCGCCCCAGCCAACGCTACTGGCACGTTGTTGCTGGTGATAACGATGTCACCCGGATCCAGCTCGATCGTTTTATCATCGAGTAGCTCGAGTTTTTCATTCTTTTTCGCCGCACGAACGATTATATGAGCGTTGTCATTCTGAGCCGCAGACGAAGAATCTCTTGAACTTTCTTTAGATCCTTCGCTCCGCTCAGGATGACAGCCTACGGCTATCAACTTATCATAATCAAAAGCATGCAGCGGCTGTCCGGTTAACAGCATCAAATAATTCGTCACATCCACAATCGGATTAATCGAACGCATGCCAGATTTGGCTAGCAGCACCGCCATCTCGGATAAATATTTCGACGGCTTGTCGTCAAATCCATCCAACACCAACGCCTGATAGCGTGGGCAAAGTTTCGGATCTGTTATCTCAACATCCAATTCTATTGTGTCATTGCGACCGCGAGCGCGCGAAGCGAGCGTGGCGGGAAGCAATCCAGTATCATTATCAGCCGCACTAGATTGCTCTTGCCCAGCACCTGCTTTAGCTGGTGCTGTGGTCGTCGTTACACTCCTCGCAATGACATCTGGCTCTTGAAATTCTTTCCCCAAAATCCCCGCGACTTCGCGCGCAAAACCAATCACGCCAAAGCAATCTGGTCGATGAGTCAGCGATTTATTTTCAATATCTAGTAGTGTGTCATTCAGGTCAAATACTTCGGCGAAGTCATCGCCCGGTTTCGCCATTTCGGGGTTTATCTCGATAATTCCTGCGTGATCCGCGCCCAGGTCTAGCTCGTCCATAGCGGCAAGCATCCCAGCCGATTCCACCCCCATGACTTTACGTTTATCTAAAACCAATGGTTCAGAATTAAATGTTGCTGGCAAAACTGTTTTTGGTGGCAACCAAACCGCCAACATACCAGTCCGCACATTCGGTGCGCCACAAACAACCTGAATTAAATTGTCATCGCGATCCGCCCCACCGTCATTGCGACCGCGAGCGAGCGAAGCAAGCGTGGCGGGAAACAATCCAGGGTCATCGCCAGTCGCACTAGATTGCTTCGTCGTTACACTCCTCGCAATGACACCAGTATCAACCTGACAAACTGTCAAGTGATCACTGCCGGGAATTTTTTCAACCGATCTGACTTCAACAATTTTAATCCCACGATATTTTTCGCCCAAGTCGATCACTTCTTCAACTTCAACCAATCGTGATCCGATTAGCTCGACCAACTCGTTTGTCGGCAGATCAATATCAACGTATTTTTTCAACCAATCTAATGAAATAATCATTTTAGCCCCTCCCCTGCACCGTATTCATGATAAGTTTCGCCGCGAGCGATGCGTGAAATTACATCTCGAATGTAGGTGATGGTATTTTTTGGTAGTTCGTTCTCGTCAAAATATCCGAGGTTAGAATGTTTTTCTGGTTCCATAATCTGCGGTTCCTGAGTGATATCACGAACTTCGAAAAAGATATCGACATATTCATCGGTAATGCCCTGTTTGCTCAGGCGATGGATTGTGAAAACTTGTCGCCACTGCTGGGGGTTAATATGCAGGTTGGTTTCTTCTTTGACTTCTCGTGACAGAGCCTCACTCGGTGATTCGCCACCGTCCAAATGACCTGCTGGCAGACCAAAATAACCATCCATGAAACCGCTGTTTTGACGCTGGTGCAGTAAAACCTGACCATTCGGATTTCGAATAATTCCGTAAACCGCCACTTTCATTCTGAAATGATCTTTCGTCATTGATGCTCCTTTAGCCATTTTTCTAATCTAGCCGCGCCGCGCTGTAATTTTGCGTCGATGGTTTTGTCAACCTTGTCCGCTCCAAAAATCAATCGCAGATTACCAACTGTCACTAGCACGTCGGCAATTTCCTCGCGGATACGTTGGTGGAGATTTTCCATTAACGCCTCCGGGTTGGCCTTGTTGTTGTCGCGCCAAGTGCTACAAAGCTCCTTCGTCAGTTCGGCCATTTCTTCGATTGCGATCTTTATTTCAGCATCGACGCCCCAAACATCAGTAAATCGCTGCATGATTTCTTCGCGTTCAGCCGGGGTGAGTTTTGTCGTTTGGGTCATCTTCGCTTCCTCGTGTTGACTTTTGCACGCGGCTTTGCTATACTCAGTTTACTATAGCCTTCGGGCTCCGAGGGCCTCGCAACTGCGAGGTCCGATTTTTGTTCAGTGAATTGCCCAATAAACGCCTCTTTGATTTTTCCGTAATCTTCAGTGGGCAGTGTGTATATCTTGCGTAACAGTCGTCGCGAATCAATTAGGCGCGCTTGTGATATCACCGCCGCATACATTCTGCCGCCAAACAAATATGGTATATGATGTAGATCATCTTTTATTCTACGAGACAACGGAATCGCCATTAGCATGCGATGATTATATTTTTTTAATACCAAAATCGGCCGTTCGAACAGTTCATTTTTACCATCTTGTTCATGTCCAACATTAACGCCAATGGCCGAATACCAAACCTCGCGTTCCTTGAAGCCAATAAAATGCGCACGTGAATTAATGTGTTTCTTGTTCTCGTTCCAGCCATCGAAATCTTTTTCATATGCATTATTAGCCTGGTTGCAGCTAGTGTTTGATTTTGCGTCGATCTCCGACACAAGCTTCAGCACGCCCTCTGCAATACCATCAAAATCATACGTGTTAAACATGTCGTCGTGATTTCTTTTTAGAATGTCTCTTAAATCATTTATCACGCTAACGCTCATTTTAATATCTCCTCTAGTAATTCTGGGAAAGTTCGGTTGATCTCACCGGCAGTCGATATGGTGAAATGCCCGCGGTTTTTTAACATAATTTCGCGAAAGTTATCAACATTTTTCTTGATAAATTCACGACTTTTCTTAATATTCTCTCCGTCATCAGTTGATTGAAAAATCGTTAGGCCATTAGTTTTTTTCGCTAAATCGCGATCTAATTTAAAATCATTAAAGAATGGCATTTTTAGATCATCGCTAACATTATCTTGTTCTTGATTTATATATGGTGCAACGAGGAAAACTTTACCAACTTTTTTGTCAGTTTCAGAAAGCCAGCGCAGCAAGAAACCGCCGCCAAAACTTTTTCCAATTAAAACCATATCTTCATCCAAATCGTAACGCTCCAATTCGCGTTTCCACTTTTCATAAGTTGGGAAAAATGGCTTGGGCATCAATGGGGCGTAAACCAAATAATCTTTGGTCGTCAATTGTTTGAGCAACCACGGTGTATAATTTTTGAAATTTATCAAATCCGTCTCTGGATCATAATATTTTTCCTTGTCATAATACCCATGAATAAAAATTGCACGTTTCATCGAAACTCCTTTAGAAATCGCAATTTACCCGATTCGAAATGGCGGATGTCGTCGATACTGTATTTTAGCATGACCAAACGTTCGATGCCGCCGCCCCAAGCGAAACCGCGATATTTAGTCGGATCGATGCCGGCTTCACGCAGGACATTCGGGTGGATCATGCCGCAACCGAGCATTTCCAGCCAACTACCACCTTTGCCGCCCAAACTGGCTGGCTTTTCAATCAAAAATTCCAGACTCGGTTCGGTAAATGGGAAAAATCCTGGTTGAGTTTTTATCCGCAGTTTTTGTCCATAATAAGTTTCGAAAAATTCACGCAGCACTGCGATCATTTGGCCTAAACTCGCATCGCGCGACACAAACACGCCCTCGCATTGATAAAAAGTATGCTCGTGAGTGGCGTCAGTATCTTCGTTACGAAAAACTCGACCGTAGCTAACGGTAGCGATTTGCCCGCCGGCCTCGAGTTTTTTTCGACCGGCTCGCAAAATCCGGTTTTGCATGGTTGACGTATGCCCAGGCGGGACGAAACCTTCTTCGGTCCAAAACGCATCATAACCATCGCGCGCCGGATGCCCAGGCGGGAAATTTAGGCTGGTAAACATATGATAATCATCATCGAGTTGACGCGACTCAATCGCGTCAAAACCCATTAGATTATAGATCTGAATCACTCGTTCCATTTCACTCATCAGCGGATGTCGCGACCCATGATCGGCTGTCATCAGCTGCGGCAAAGGTTCGTTAATTGCACACGGCGCAGTGACATCGATCGGTTCAACCGTCTCGTCAGCAACCAAGTTTTCGCGTTCTAAAATCGCCGCTTCTAAAACCTGTTTTAGTGCGTTAATTTCCCGTCCAAAATCACCGCGCTTTTCTGGCGAAATTTTCGGAATTTCAGCGTACAATTTCCTTAGTTCTGGCGCACGCAAAACCGAGCGTGGTTGATCCGACGCCGCCACGCGCTTTAACAATTCTAACCTAACCTCATCGATATTCACATCGACCATTGTATCACTAATTGACTTTTTTCTGAAACTCAGTAATGCGAGTGTTCAAACTTTCACGCAGCTCGGTTAAAAATTGATCGCCACTTTGGAGGATGGTATCAATGTCGCCACTGACCGTGTCAAACTCGGTGCTCGAAGTAATTTTGGTCAGTAACTCCCCGATCGCCCGAGCGCGATCCGCTTCGCCCGGAAAACGATTCTCGATGACCGCCTTGTATTTATTAACAGATTTTAAAAGATCACCGCCGAGCGGTTTTTCGCCTTTGATGCCGGCATTATATTGTTCAACCAGCGCATTATGAGCATCGAGAGCCGCCACGTAACTTTTAGTATCAGTCAATAAAATCTGGTATTCGTTATCCAAAGCTTTAATCTGTCGATAGTCGCCGCTCAGCGTTTCGCCAAGCAAAACACCACGCAGTTGGACCGGCACGCCAGTGGTTTTACCAGCAATCACATCGTTAAGCTGCGTCGTCGCGTCGCCGCGATAATCACTAATCGCCCACCGCGCCATGACGATTAAAATCACTCCTCCCAACAAGGTCAAAATGACAACAATCGCGACCGACCACAGTGCTATCCTTAATTTTCGATGTGTCCTTAATCCTTTCATGCCAGATGTTCCTTTATTAACTAATTACTACCAGAATCAAGATTATCACACCAACCACTGCTAGAGCAATCAAAATCCACGCCCAAGCAAGCGATGTGGTTGTTTTAGTTTGTTCCAAATACGCACTATTTTCGTCGTTATATTCTGGTGCCGCCAAATCGTCGTCGACTAAATTTTTACTTGTTTGTTTTTGGCGCAACTCGGCCGCGATGCGTTGTTGTAGTTCGCTTTTGTGATCAGTCTGGTTAAAAATAATTGCCATAGAAGATATTGTAACATTTTTAAAAAGTTTGTGCTATAATTAATCGTGTCAACTTATAAGGAGGGAGAAAGATGGCTACAAAACGAGCCTCTTCGTCAAAGGTCACAAAAAAACGACCAGCGACCAAAAAGCCCGCGGTGAAGGTTGCAGCAAAGACAACAATCGTCGCGGCAAAAACGGGTGGTAAAGAAAAATTAACGTTCAGCGAGAAAGTTGCGCTACTGCGTCCGGGCGCACTGATTGCCGAGTTTTTTGGCACATTCGTGTTAACGGCCACAGTGATTAATTTGACTGGTGGCGGTCTCATGACGATGATGGCGATAGCTTTGATCCTCGCTATGCTGGTGATCATCTTTGGCGTGGTTAGTGGCGGACATCTCAATCCGGCAATTACCATCGCCCAATATGTCAACCGCAAAATTGACGGCGTCAAAACTGTCGCTTATATTTTTGCGCAAGTTTTGGGTGCGCTGGCGGCGTTTGGTGTGCTACTCGGTTTGTTCAATGCATCATTTCCCAGCTTGGAGACGCAGGTTTATGATGCTTTGACTAGTAGCGGTTATCTTGTTGCCGCAGACGTCGACGAAGGTGGTGGTATCGCTGCCTACCTCGACGAGATGTACAAAATGACTGTTGACGAGGTTGCTCAACAATTAGGCATCAGTGCTCCAGAATTTATCGATCACAAAATGACCGCTGATAAAGAATGGGTCGACCTATTGTTCGAGCTAGTTGGTGCGATTGTCTTTGGCCTCGGTGTTGGTTACGCGGTTTGTGCGGAAAAGAAATGTCAGGTCAAAACTGGTTTGGCTGTCGGCATGTCGCTATTGGCTGGTTTGGCAATTGGTGGCGCAACTGTTATTCTCAACCCAGCTGTCGCTGCGGCGATTGGTGGTTTTGAAGCAGTCAACCCGTTCGGCACAGACGCGATGACTTTCTGGTGGCCAGTCTTCACCTATATCGGTGTAACTATCATCGGTATCACTGCCGGTTTCACGGTTTATCGACTCGCTCTGCAGGACGCGCTGAGCGAAAAATAATCAAACTGGGGAAACGAAAAACTGCTCCTAACTAGGGGCAGTTTTTTTAAGTTTCACTCGGTTTATCGAGACGTAGCGGTTCAACCGTCGTGTCGCCACCAGCGATTTTGACAACGTCCTTATCAACTTTGGCGAATTCTTGGTGCGCGCTGTTAAAATGATTGACCGTGGTGCCCAAAGAACCGCCGAGCTTGGTCATGTATTCGCTATACTTGTCCAAGTGTTGACCCAATTTTTCGACACGTTTTTGGATTTCTTTGGCCTGCTCTTCGATCCTTAGACTGCGCAAACCCTGCATGACCGTTTGGAGATAAGCCAGCAAGGTCGTCGGACTAACGATGATGACTTTTTTCTCATTAAAGGCATAATTAATGAGGTTTCGCGAACTGCCACCCTGGCCGACATCGCTGGCGATCACATCATAATAAAGCGCTTCGCTGGGAATAAACATGAACGCAAACTCCATCGTGTTTTCGTTCGGGCGAATATATTTAGCAGTTTCATCGATCCGATTTTTGAGATCGCGTTTTAATTCTTGACCAGCCCGTTCGCGCTCGATTTTGTTCGGCGCTTCGATCATCCGATTGTAATTTTCGAGACTAAATTTAGAATCAATCGGCAGGATTTTACCATCTTTTAATTTGACAATCGCGTCAACCGCTTCGCCATTTTTAAAATGATATTGTTTTTCCCAAATCCCTGGCGGCAAAACATTACCAAGCACATTCTCGAGATAATATTCGCCGAGACCCCCGCGTTGTTTGGCATTAGTTAGGACATTTTGAATAGTTTTTAATTCTTCGGCCACATCGATCACCCGTTTATTAGTATCATCTAATTTAGTCAAACGCGTCGAAATATCAGCGACGATTTTCGATGAATTACGCAGTTGCGCCGCCATCGAATCTTGCGTTTTATCGAGTTTTTCATCAAAAGTTTTACGCAAATTTTCCGACAATTCCGTAACATCGCGTCGCAGATTCGCTAAATCGTTTTGGAGAAATTTATCACCCTCGCTAGTTTTTGGTTTCCTTTGCACAAAAGTCAAAACAAGCAAGCCCAAAAGCACCGCGACCAGTAGAACAATCGTCACAATTTCCATGAAAACTATTGTAGCACAAGCGTCACGCGCGCACCACCAGCCAGAAAACGACAATTAGCGCCGCCATCAAAATCATCGCCAGGACGTAGCGTTTAATCGCGGCAATTAGCGCAAATAATAGGTAAAAACCAGTTGCAAAAACCGCCGCCAGGATCGTCGCTACCACCGCGCCACGAACATTCAGCAGCGGCCAGAGAGCACCGACACTGACGAGAGCTGCCGTCGTGATCACCGCGGCACGAAAAACACGATTGGATGCTAAAATCGCCACTGCAATAATACCAACAACTACCAAACAAATAACAAACGAAGTCAGCCCAGCGTTCGCACAAACACTCGCCGTGTCGGGCGTTCGACAAAACAACGGTTTCATCGCCCACTCTTCAAAGGCCAATCGTCCCAACCACACCGCTATCCCGCTCAGGAATCCAACCACAACTAGGCGCAAGACTTCGCGCTTGGGCAGGGTTCGCGTCGCTCGTGGTTTTTCCACTTCGACGGTCGAAAAGTCAAAATCTTTCCACTCGTCAGAGGACGTATCACTACCTGAAACCATCGTTTCACTCATAATGATCGTATCTTAGCATAGATTTGACTTTTACGCAATAGTCGCCAGGTATTCGCGAATCGCTAGGGCGGCGGTTGTGCCTTCGCCACAGGCTGAGGTGACCTGTTTGGTGGCGCCCGAGCGGACGTCACCGCTGGCGAAGATGCCAGGGATGTTGGTCATTAAATTCTCGTCCGTGATAATATGACCCGCGCTATCCAACTTAATTCCCGAACCTGACAGAAAACCAGTATTCGGCACCACACCGATAAAAACGAAGACGCCGTCGGTCTTGAGCTCCTGTTGTTTATCTGGCGCAGTGGTAGCATGCATTTTGACGGCAGTTATCTGGCCATTGGTTGTTATGATCTCATCCGATGTCCAGTTTTCGTGGACAGTGATTTGCTTATTCTTCACAAATTGCGCTAAATCTTTTTGCAATATTTCCGAAGCTTCGATACCAACGCGTGCAACCAAGTCAATATGGGTAGCGAATTTGGTCAAGAAGATAGCTTCTTGAACAGCCGAATTGCCGCCGCCAATGACGACCAGTTTTTTATCCCGATAAAAAGCGCCGTCACAAGTCGCACAATAATGAGCGTGTCCGGCTTCGCCAGGAATCCCCAGTTTACGATGATCGCTACCCGAAGCAATCAGAACGGTACGCGATTGAAATTCACCGACGTCAGTTTTGATGAGGAAAGTTCCTTTGGTTTTCTTGATTTCTCGCACTGCGGCTAGTTCGATTTTGGCACCAAACTTTTCGGCTTGAGCCTGGAAATCCATGGCCAAAGTTAAACCTTCGATACCCTCGGGGAAACCCGGATAGTTTTCGATTTTATCAATCGTCGCCAGCAAACCACCGATCACACCTTTTTCAATTAAAACCGTATCGATGTTTTCGCGCGTCGCGTAAATTGCCGCCGTCAGAGCGCTCGGTCCAGCGCCGACAATCACTAAATCATGAATTGGTTTAGTCATTTTTTCTCCTTTTCTTCTGCCATTAATTCTGTATAAGCCACTTTGCCAATTTTGGTTTTTGGCAAAGTTTTTCTAAATTCAATCGATCGTGGCCATTTGTATTTGGCCAAATCACTGTGACACTGTTTCATGATTTTTTCGCGGATTCGATCACTAGGTTTGACGCCGTTTTGCAACACCACGAAAGCTTTGGCGATTTGTCCACGATATTTATCATCGACGCCAACCACTGTTGCGAGCAAAACTTCTGGTACATTCATAATCGCAGCTTCGACTTCGTTGGGATAAATGTTGTAACCGCTGCTAATAATCAAGCGTTTGATCCGACCGCTAAAGTAAATATACCCGTCCTTGTCCATGTACCCCATATCGCCAGTGTGCAACCAAATCCGACCGTCAGGATGAACCTGGAGCGTTTCGTTGGTTTCTTTTTCGTTGTTGACGTAACCTTTCATGACGGTCGGACCGCTAACCACAATTTCGCCAATTTCATTGTAGGGTTTCTCGATATGCGTGTTTGGTTCAACAATTTTGAAAAAGTTGTTTGGCCACGGCAGCCCAATCGACTCGTCGCGATTCGCATCGAACAGATTGACACAGACTACCGATAGACATTCGGTTAGGCCGTAACCCTGCAGTAGAACATTAGTTTCCGCACCGCGCTCGGTTAAGAAACGATCGACTGCTTTCTTGAGCGGCAGCATCGCGTTATCGCCACCCGAAACCGCCGCTTTGATAAACGATAGATCCATTTTGCGAATTTTCTTGTTCTTGATCATCGCTTCATACAGTGTTGGTACACCCACTAGCAGATTTGGTTTACCATCAGCCAGAATTTTGTCAAAACGCTTAGCGTCAAATTTCGGCAACATGTTGATGGTCATACCATTGGCCAGCATTGTGTGGACACCGACACCGAGGCCGAAACCGTGGAAAATCGGCATGACGCCGAGAATTCTGTTACCCGGCGTGACTAATTCCGGAAAACTATTACACGCCTGCAGGGCCGTCGCATTAAACGCCAGATTGGTCAGAGCGATACCTTTGCTAGTACCGGTCGTGCCGCCACTATAGAGCACCACCGCGACGTCTTCGCCGGACATTTTCTCATAAGCCTCGTTGACCACATATTGTCCACGACCCAAGAAAGTTTCCCAACTCATCGCGTGTTTGTTTTTGAGCAGAATCTGACTCAGAGTTTTCCGTAGTTCTTTGGGTTTCAATAATTTATAACCTAGATAAGTAAACAGCGGCAATGAATCAGCCGGCGAAATAATGATCGTTTGTTGGACTTCGGTATCGGCCAGAATTGGTTTAACGTTTGGCCAAGCAATATCAATCGCCACAAAGATTTTACTACCGACCAGGTTCAGATAATCGCGAATTTCATTCGGCGCACTAAGAGGGTGAAACACATTCGCCACTGCGCCGATTTTGTTAATCGCGTAAATCGCCACAACGGCTTCGGGCACGTTCGGCGAACAGACGCTGATGACATCACCTTTTTTGGCACCGAGCGACATGAAGGCTTGTGCCGCATGATCGATCTCAGCCAGCAGTGTGCCATAATTGATCTTGTTGCCAAAATAATCGATGGCGATTTCGTCAGTGTTTTTTTCGGCGCTGCTGCGGACTTCGTCGTACATCGATCCGTTTGGAAACTTTAACGACTTTTTGTGCGTACGACCATATTGTTTGAGCCACGGCGCATTAACTTTTGCCGCCATTACCTACATCCCTTCCTTAGTTTTCTCTCGCATACTATTGATAGTATACCACAATTTTTCGTTAGCGTTTTTTAAATCATTCGCATCAACCATCACCGGTTTACCATAAGTAATCGACAATTTTTTACGAAATGGTAAGTACCGACCAACAATCACCACTGGCACAATCGGCACTCTGGCACGTCCAGCCATCGCCACTGCACCAAATTTGAACGGCGCTAGTTCTGCTTTTCGATTGGTATGACCCTCGGGCGCGATGGCGATGATACCACCCTGTTTTAGAACCTGGATAGCCAGGTTGAGCGCTGTCGAGTTGCGTCGCGCCCGATCAACTGGGATGATTCCCCAACTCTTGAGGATTTTGCCTTTCCAGCCACGCGCTAGTTCAACCTTGGCCAGAAAAAACAGTTTGCGCCGCGCGGCGACTGTCACGATTGCCGGATCGAGGCTACAAATATGATTAAAAGCCAGCACCATGCCACCTTCTCGCGGTAAATTCTCGCGCCCGTAGACTTTTGCTGGAAAAATAATCCGCACTAGCCCAGAGACCGGCCAAAATATCACTCGATAAATCAGCCCATGCCGCGGCCGAAACGACAGCTCATTTTCTTCGTCGAGTAGCGGCAATCCAGTTTTTGGATTAATTTTCTCAGAGTTAATTTTCTTGGACATCGTCTTTTATTTTAACACGAAAAAGTGAACTTTTTATGCTTACTAGGCTAGGCAATCATTATTTTTCTGTCAGCGACGACATTAACTCGAGCAATGCGGCCTGTTCACTGGATGAAAGACTCGACCACGGATTTAGTGAGAGAAAGGCGATATCATCATCAATCACCCAGTCGGACAGTGACTCTTGACATGAAATCGTTTTGCTCGTGGAACCTGACGCAAACTCTATGCGGCTAACATAAATTATGCCAGATGGAGCTGGTGTCCCAGGGTCCAGCCACGGATAGGCATATTTCGACTGCTGTATAATCGCTAGACCATTTTTGGTGGTGCCGAGTTTGGTAATTGTTGTTGGTGGCTCAGCGTCTGGGCACCAATCACCGAGACTGTCAAAAGGACCTACTAATCTGGCGCCAATAGTCGGGTTAGCTTGCAGACGAAATTCTACAGCTTCGGGACGGCCCGCAGTACTGCCCGTATTATCGGCAAACGTTTTACGTTCCGTTGTCCAAATAGCATCCGAAAACGCCACGGAAAATTTACCGAGGACTTCTTCGTTTGTTGTGCTGTTGGTTTGGTTTCCGTTTTGGCTATTACTGTTTTGGTTGTTGTTGGTTGGATTGTTTGTAGCGTTATTATCAGAATCACGGGTAACCAACGCGTAGACCAGCGCTCCACCGAGCAGAATAGCCAGCACGATTAAAATCACGGCAAACATTTGCAGTTTTTTAACTTTGGCGTTTGGTGGTTCAGTCTGTTGATTTTGGACAGGCGTATGAGATGCTGTCTCATCCATTTTGCTACCTCCTTAGCTTATATTGACCTTGGCTGGGGCGGTAGGATTTGAACCCACGATCACGGGACCAGAACCCGTTGCCTTACCACTTGGCTACGCCCCAACACTCTAGCCATTGTACCACGATGAAAGAGTTTGGAGCTATTTTTTCTTGGTCATTTTTGCCCGCGGTTTGAGGCCAGTGGCGTCATACCAAATTTTCTCGATATTTAATTGTTGGACGGTATAAAAGTTAAAGGCCAACCAGACGACATTGAGCGCCAGCAGCCACCAATCAATTTTGATACAGCCAATGATGCCGAACTGCGCCACATTGACATCGGGTCCGCCGATCGACCAAACCATTACGAGTACCCAGACCCAAGGCGCGATTACTGCTGCGACACCACTGAGGATGCCCGCGAGATAGCTGAGTTTTCGACGCAACAGAAATGGTAGCGCCGCGAGCTCGGTCACCACCGCGATGACCGCCACTGCGATCGCCCAACCGTCATGGCCGTCAAACTGGGTGCTGAGACTCGATAAAACTTTGCTAAAACCGATTAGTTGCAAGCCGAACACCACAAACAAGATGCCAGCCGCCACTAGACCGAGGATTGGTGCGTTTTTCGATAGTGGTTTGGGCGCTGGGTGGGCAATAATTTTCATTGAAACCTCCTTAGATTTTGTTAATTTTATTGTAGCATAACCGTCATGATTTTAAAAACGTGGTAAGGGATTCGCGCAAACTGTGGAAAAAGGGCTTGCGTTTGGTTAATGTTCATGGTAACATGACTCTGAACAAAGGTTCAAACAAAAACTTTTAAACAAGCGCTTGGGCGAAATTTTGTTCAATGTCTCCACCACACACCTCTTTTAAGCCCCGGTCTCTGCCGGGGCTGTTTTGCTAATTTGAGTGTTCTTGGCGCCATTTGGCGATCGCGGCGTGATTGCCAGAGAGCAGCAATTCTGGAACCATGAGATCGCGGAAATTTTCCGGTCGAGTATATTGTGGATATTCGAGATTTTTCCCATCGCTGTAACTTTCGATTTCGGCCGAAGTTTCACCACCCAACACGCCCGGAATTAGGCGGACGATTGAATCAACAATTGTCATCGCTGGCAGCTCACCCCCCGTTAGAACATATTGACCCACGGAGATTTTTTCATCGATAAATTGGTCGATGCGAGCGTCAAAACCTTCGTAGCGACCACAGACGAGAATCAGATCATTGTCGGTTTGGGCAAAATTGGCTGCTTGTTCTTGTGACCAGAGATTATCACACGGTGTCATCAGCAGCACCCTAGCATCGGGCATTGATTTCTTGGCGTGTTCAATCGCTGCGACTAGTGGTTCGATGCGTAGCAGCATCCCGTCGCCACCGCCGTAGACTGTATCGTCAACGGTTTTTCTGGGGCCGATGCCAAAATCGCGTAGGTTGATGATTTCGAATTTCACTAAATTATCTTTTTGGGCTTTCCAGAGCATCGACGAATTCAGATACGATTCGACCACCTCTGGAAATAACGTAATTACTTGAAATCTTTTCACTTTTCTATTCTAGCACAATTAAAAATTCCCCATCGAACGACAGGGATTTTTAACACGCATAAGTCTCGCATCGTGTGTTAGTTCTCGCATGAACTGACGGACATTATATATCAAGATCATCCAAATCCGCAAGCTCTTCGCGAGTTCTTTGCGCAAAATCGCTCATCTTTTCCACAGGTTCGGTGTTGATTTTATCCACAATCTCGACTTTGTCAGTAGTTTCTGTCACGATGTTGTCGACTATTGGCGCGGTTTTGATCGGTGCTGCAGTGTCGATCGGTGTTACAGTGGCGATTTCTTCGCGCTCGGATTCTGGTTTATCGACATCAATAATTTTCAAGTTGTAATGTTCGTCGTTTTTGGTGCCGAGCGCGCGCAATAGGTTTCGCAGGCTCTGCGCCGTCGCACCGTGTTTACCAATGACGCGGCCTAAATCCTCTGGCGCCACCGTGAGCTTAAGCAAAATCCCGCGTTCGTCAACGACCCGTTCGACCTTGACCGCCTCTGGTTTGTCGACTAATTGTTTGACAACATATTCGATGAATTGTTGTTCGATCATTTCTCCCCTTTCTCAGCCTCATGCTGAATTAACTGCTAATGCTAATTTTAGCAAAAATCACCACTGTGTGCAAATATAAGGATTGTTTCACCTGCTCACTCGACTAATTTCCGCGACAAAAAGTTCGCTTCTAAAATTTCCGAATCACACTCCATGTATTCGTGCTATCGAAAATTTTAATAAAGGAAACTTTTTCGGGAAATTAGAGAGATCGCAGAGCGAAACAGTCCTTATGTCTTAACTCTCTGTTGACTCTTTAGCTTTTTCTTTGACTGGTTCGGAAGCTTCGGTAGATTTCTCAACACTTGTTTCAACAGGTTCCTCAATCGGTGCTTCCGCCGCTTCGGCTGGCGTCTCTGCCACCTCAGCCGGTTCTTCTGGCACAACCTCCTTAACAGCGGCCACCTCAGCCGGACGGTTTTTGCGAAGTTTATCCGGATGGCGCGTGGTGCGAGTTTTTTTGAGATTCGGTTCCCGGACCCAGTTCGGTAATTTAATTTTGGCATCTTTTAAAAGTTTAATCACCCGCGGACTGGGTTGTGCGCCGTGGCTCAGGTATTTTTCGATCTGTTCCTGATCTAGATTAACGGTTTTTGTGTGTGGATTATAATTGCCGACATAGGCAATCACCTTGCCGCTGGACGGATGTTTGGCGGCCTCTTGGACCACCACACGATAGGTGGTAAAATGCGTTTTGCCATAACGCTTTAGACGAATTACTAGCATTCAATATCCTCTCAAATTTAAACTTAATTTATGACGGTTTACCGCGCATTGTAGCAGATGTGTTTAATTTTTGCAACTTGGGATTTTTCTGGCGATAGGTTAGCAGCGCCTGGCGGGCGGCGTTTTGTTGGGCGATTTGTTTGCTCGAACCATCACCACGACCGATTTCCTGGCCGCGGACAAACACACCGACCACAAACATTTTGTCGTGATCAGGACCTTCTTCGCTAAGCACGCGGTAATCTGGTGTTTCGTTATCGACACGTTGACTGATTTCCTGGAGGTGGGATTTTGGATCACGCCAACTGCCGTTTTCCAAAATATCGTCAATCTGGTTTAGGATATGAGTATCGATAAAAGTTTTCGCGATGTCGTAACCTTGATCGAGATAAATCGCGCCGATTAGTGCTTCAAAAGCATTGGCGACGATGTGCAATTTGGCGGCTTCTGAGCCTTGCTTTTCGCCACGCGACATGCGAATCAAAGATTGATAGTTCAAATTCGCGCCCGCTGCGGCGATGCTTTCCGTCCGCACCAAGGCCGACCGCCACGAAGTTAAGATGCCTTCTGGCTGTTCAAAATTATTGAACAAAAATTCGGTGGTAGCCATTTCCAAAACTGCGTCACCGAGGAATTCCAAGCGTTCGTTGTGAGTTTTGGTCGATTTCTTATGCTCATTGACATAACTGCGATGAGTCAGCGCGGTGACTAGTAGCGACGGATTTTTGAATTCAAAACCTAAGCGGTTTTTTGCAAACTCTTGGTATGGCGTAAAGTCAATGCCGGTGATCGACGGCACAGCCGGCAACTCTGAGGATCGACGTTCAAAATTTGCCAGCAGTGCTTTTTTTTGACGGGGATTTTTCGGCATCAAGAAATTTCCCCTCTCTGGCGCAGGCGTTTCCGAGCCAGTAGAACTAACTTGGCGACGTCCTCATAGGCGATTTTATCCACAGCTTCGTCAAAGTCAAACCATCTCACATCGCGCATCCATTCTTCCTTTTTTGGCGTATCGTTTTTGCCAGCTTTGAACAGATAAGTTTGCATGTTAATAATCACTAACGAATTGATCCGACGATAGCGAAAGTTGACTTTGCCGAGCCAGCAAACTGGTTCGATGTCGAATAATCCGACTTCTTCGCTAATTTCGCGAATCGCCGATTCTTGAGCGGTTTCGCCTTCTTCGATGTGACCTTTGGGGATGGTCCAGCGATCGCGGACGTCCTGGAACAGAACAATTTGCAATTTTCCCGCTTTAGTGATGCGATACACCACACCACCAGCTTCGGCCTCGCGGACAATTTCGTTGATGGCTGGTTTATTGCGCCGAAACGGCCGCGTCAGCTTGGCAAAACCGCTTTCGCCCGTATCATTTTCGTTGCGAATCGTTGTCAAATCTGGCGCCGCGTCTCCGGCATGTTTGTCGTTAGTCTCGGTCATCTACTTTTCCTCTCCGTTCGTCTGGCGCCAAAGTGTCCCGAGCACGCCGTTGACGAACCGCGAGGAGTTTTCCGAACCGAATGATTTAGCCAGCTCGACCGCCTCATTGATAGCCACTTTGGGTGGTACCAATTTAGTCATGTTGGCTAGTTCATAGGCCGCCATGCGCAGAATCTGATGATCAATTAGGGCGATCTGATTGAGCGGCCATTCGGGCGCGACTGGCGCTAACTGGGCGTCTAATTCTTTCGCCGTTTTGATCACGCCACGCGTCAATTTTTTGACAAATGCTTTGTCGTCGATTTTCTCGTCGTAACGTTCCAAATTACGCGTCAAAATCTCGTCCAGATCGACGCTATCATCGCCCAATCTTCGTCGAAAATCGTACTCGTAAAGTGTTTGCAGGGCGATAATCCTACCCAGGTGCCGATTGCTTGCCATTTTAGGAAAACTCCTCTTAGCTTAATCTATTATTAAAGTTCGTTTAGAAGGTTATTTCGCCTTTTTACCGGTCTCGCGTTTAGTTGTGGTGGCTTTGATCGGTGATCTAGCGTTGACTCGGCGCGCTAATTTCAGCACCAGGTGGCTGCGACGCAGGCCGGTTTTTCGTGGGCTGGACTGTTTTTTTGGCTCACTACTCATTTTTCTCCTCTCGTTTATCTGCCTTTATTCTACTACAAAACGAGCGACAAGCCAAGTATCTAATCTCAGGATTTAACCACGATATTGATAATTTTCTCTGGTACATAGATGATTTTGGCGGGAATTTCGTCGTTGGTAAATTTGGCGACGTTGTCGAGCGCCAGCGCCGCCCGCTCAATATCAGGTTGTGCCGCGTCGGTATCGACAGTGATTTCGCCGCGCAACTTACCGTTCACTTGAACAGCGATCGTCATTTGACTGTCGGTCAGATAGTTTTCGTCGTACCGTGGCCAATCGGTCGTTTCAATCGAGTTTTGATTTCCCAACTGTTCGTACAGTTCACTAGCGATATGCGGTGCGAATGGCGCTAGTAGCTCGAGCAATGTTTCCAAGTTAGCGCGACTAACTTTGGCTGGATTTTTGCTCAGCACGTTCAAGTATTCCATTAGTCCCGCGATTGCTGTGTTAAAGTTCATCTTGTCCAGATCGTCGGTGATCTTTTTGATAGTCCGATGTTCGGCGCGCAATAGTTCATCGTCCGCTTTGATCGCTGGTTTTTCTTTAACCTGTTGTGTCAGATTCCAAACCCGGGTTAAAAAGCGATAACAGCCGGCGACCGCTTCTGGGCTCCACGGTGTTGTTTGATCATACGGCGCCAGAAAAGTCACCCCCAGGCGCGCCGCGTCGGCACCATAACCACTGTTAATAATCTCTGTCGGATCAACCACGTTACCCAAGGATTTTGACATTTTACGCCCATCGGCCGCCAAAATTATCCCCTGCCCTCGTCGAGCGGCGTAGGGCTCAGGTGTCGGCACTAATCCTTGATCATAGAGGAATTGATGATGGAATCGCGAATAGAGGAGATGCAGAGTAGTGTGTTCCATGCCGCCGAGATAGAGATCAACCATATCCCAATATTTTAACTTCTCGGGGTCGGCAAAAACTTTATCATTATGCGCGTCATAATAGCGCAGATAATACCAGTTTGACCCCGCCCAATTCGGCATCGTGTCAGTTTCGCGTTTGGCGGGTTTACCACATTTCGGGCAAGTCGTCTTGACCCAAGATTCAATCCTCGATAAAGGTGACTCGCCATCATCGGTCGGTTCGTAATGCTCAACTGCTGGTAGCTCAACCGGCAAATCCTTTTCAGGCACCGGCACCGCACCGCACTTATCACAATGAATAATCGGGATCGGTTCGCCCCAATAGCGTTGGCGGGAATAGACCCAGTCGCGGAGTTTGTACTGAGTTTTTCGCTTGGCCACGCCGCGCTCGATCAACCAATTGGTGATTGTTTTACTAGCTTCGGTTGAATTTAGACCATTAAACTCACCAGAATTAACCATCGTACCTTCATCTAAATAGGCGGTTTTAGTTATATCGCCACCGCTGACAACTTCGGTGATTGGTAAATTAAATTTAGTCGCAAATTCGTAGTCACGTTCGTCGTGCGCCGGGACGGCCATGATTGCGCCGGTGCCGTAGCCCATCAAAACGTAATCGGCGATCCAGATCGGGATTTTTTCGTTTGTCGCTGGGTTGATGGCATACGCACCGGTCGGTACACCGGTTTTTTCGCGATCGGTTTCCTGACGTTCGATTTCGGATTTCCCCTCAACCGCGCGGATATAAGTCCCGACTTCGTCCTTTTGCTCTAGCGTGGTGATTTTTTGGACTAACGGGTGCTCTGGTGCCAAGACCATAAAAGTCGCGCCGAAAATCGTGTCGGGGCGGGTGGTGAAAACTTTGATCAGATTGTCATCCCTCACCACTTTTTCGGAAAGTGGTGAGGGATCCAGTGTGGTTTTTTGGCTGGATTGCTCTTGCCCAGCACCTGTTTCGCTAGAAACTGGTGCTGTGGTCGCTTCGCTCGCAATGACGAAGTCGATTTCTGCGCCTTCGCTACGACCAACCCAATTAATCTGTTGATCGGCGATGCGGGCGGGATAATCAACATTTTCTAAACCATCGATCAGCCGTTCGGCGTAATCGGTAATCCGCAGCATCCATTGCTTCAACATTTTTTTCTCGACCAAGTTTTCGCAACGTTCGTGACGACCATTAATCACTTCTTCGTTAGCCAAACCAGTTTTACAAAATGGACACCAGTTGATGGCGATTTCGTCCTGATAGGCCAATCCCGCGCGGTAAAATTGCAAAAACATCCACTGTGTCCAGCGGTAAAATTCCGGGTCGGTGGTGCTAAAACTCCGATTCCAATCGATCGAACAACCCATCGCGTCGAATTGACGACGCATGTTGGCGGTGTTCTGTTTGGTCGCAATTTGCGGCGAGATTTTATTTTTAATCGCAAAGTTTTCGGTCGGTAGGCCAAATGCATCATAACCCATCGGAAATAACACGTTAAAACCATTCGCTCGTTTGTAGCGCGCGATGATATCGCCGAGCGTATATTCGCGCAAATGTCCCATATGTAATCCCGTGCCCGAAGGATAAGGAAACTCCGTCAAGATCGTAAATTTCGGCCGATCAGAAAAATCTTCGGCCGTATGTGTGCTAGAATTCGACCAAATCTTTTGCCATTTCGGCTCCACCTCGCTGGGATTGTAGCGTTTCATAACTAAGATTATAACACAGATTAATCATCGTGTTTAATCTGTCTGATCGATTCGATCCAAGCGTTTTTCCTGGCTAGCCATTCTTCATCCTGGCGGACTAACCACGGTCCTTGGGCAACCGGATCGCGGAGGAGAATTTTGACAGCTTCCTCGGCAAAGACACCGTTCTGCGATCCTTTGGCGAGAACAATACCGCCCTTTTCGAGGATTTTATTAGCAAAAGCACCCGCTGAAATTGGATCAGGAAAAGTCGCGACCTGACACCCGTTGGCTTTGGCGGCTGGCGCCAAATGTTGTTCGGCCTCCGCACCGATGGTGATCACCCAGCTAAGGAAATTAGGATCACATTGCGCACCAACCGCCGCGTGATACTGCGCCGAATCTGGACCTAGTTCATTCATCGAACCAAGAATCGCCACCCGTTGTGGAGCGTCGATTAAATAGAGCGTTCGGAGGGCCGCAATCGCCGCGCTCGGATTCGAATTATAAGTATCGTCAATAATTATCGTTCCACGGACACCGTGGAGGACATTCATGCGACCCGGTACGGGTTTGATTTGTGGCAGAGCAGTCGCGATTTCTGCTGCATTCATACCAAGCTTCGCCGCCACAACGGCCGCCGCGAGAGCGGATTTTAGAACATGTTCACCAACCAGATGGACTGTCGATTCGACACCGTTCGGAAACTCCGGCCCAATAAATTTAATATTGTAGCCAGTTAGCGCCGTACCACCAGTTATCTCGAAACGATATTCTCCACCTTCTAATCCGTAATTCGTAATGTTGGTGGTTTCGGCGAACTGAGCAAATCGCGCATCGACGTCATCGCGGTTAATAATCGTTAAGCCAGAATATCTCGCTACGGTTAGTTCTTCGCGCGCAACTGCATCCAGGCCGCCCGGGAAATTTTCTAGATGTTCTGGCGCCACGGCCGTCACCACCGCGATATCGGGACGAAGATATTTCTGGTAATGCGCAATCTCGCCCGGTCGATCGGTGGCGAGTTCTTGAACCACTACTTCGACGTTGGTTTTCGACCTGATCCGCTGACGCATAGTTTTGAAAACCCGATGCCAAGTACCGATTTTTTTCAACGCCGAAAACGGTGGGTACTCAACCCCGACAATGCCGAACGGTACGCTGAGTTGATCGTTTAGATTACCACGACTAGCGACGACGCGAAACTTGGTCGACAGCACCGTGGCGATGGCACTTTTGGTGGTCGTTTTGCCAACCGAACCAACTACTACCACCAATTTCGGGCGATGCTTTTTTAAATAGCGACGGGCGTATTTTTCCAATTTTCTTTGGATGTGCTGTTTAAACATAAACTTATTGTATCATCTTTTAAGGTTCAGATAAAACTACTAATTTTCTGACCGCTGTCACTGCGACAGCGCCAATTAAACCAATCACCAGAGTTAGCGGTAAAATTGATAAATCGAGTGCATAATTAAAGTGCGTGGCGATCGGTGAAAGAATAATCGCCACAAAAGCCGCCGCGCAAGCGATGATTAGACCGAGTTTCCAACCCCGCAGTGGCCGCGCGAGGAGGATCAAGACTTGAATCACAATCATCATCACGACGATTGACACACTCGTGCCAGCCACGTCCATCGACATATCGCGATGATTCACTAAAGCGTAATTAACCATCATAGCGATCGCCGCGATCACACCGACAGGGACAGCAAATTTGAGCACCCGTTTTAAAAAGCCCGCGCGGTAAATCGTCTGATTCGGCGCCAACGCCAAACAGAACGCCGGAATACCAATCGACAGAGTCGAAATAATCGCCATTTGCGCTGGCAAATACGGATAAGTCATCCCCGCCACCGTAACCGCTAGCGCCAGGGTCAACGAATAGACGTTCTTGATGATAAAGAGATTAGCCACTCGTTCAATGTTGGCGATGACGCGGCGACCTTCGTTTAGGACGTCCGGCAAATGCGAAAATTTATTATCGAGTAGGACGATCTCGGCAACCGCTTTGGTGGCGGCCGAACCAGAATTCATGGCGATACCGAGGTCAGCTTTCTTGAGCGCCAGCGCGTCGTTGACCCCATCACCAGTCATCGCCACCACGTGACCTTGACTTTGCAAAGCCGCTGCAATCGCGCGTTTCTGTTCAGGTTGAACGCGACCAAAAACGTTATAGGTTTGGATAATTTCCGCAAACTTGGACGCCTGTTTTTTTGGATCCGGTAATTGGCGAGCGTCGAAAACTTTGACATTTTCTAGGCCGACCGCTCGAGCGACTGCACCGACGGTCAGCGGCGCATCGCCCGAAATGACTTTAATATCAACCTTTTGTTCGGCAAAATAAGTTAAAGTTTGGGCCGCATCATCGCGAATTTTCTCGCTCAAAACGACTAGAGCGCAAGGGGTTAAGGATGTAGGCAAACGATCGGCGGTCGGTGCCGTTTTGGACGAAGCCAGCATTAACACTCGTTTGCCCTGCCGGGTGATACCGGGAATCTGGCTGCACAAGCTATGTTTGAGCTGGTTTTTGAACAAAATCTCTGGCGCACCGAGCAGCCAATGCTGATCATCACTAGAAATCGCACTCCACTTGCGCGCCGAACTAAACGGCACTTCGTGGCTAAATTTGAGCAACTTGGCGTGATCTAGGGCCGCCTCGATCGCATCGTTGGTCGGTGATTTAGCTCGCCTGGCCATCGTCACTAGAACACGTTCGATCGTTTCGCTGGGTCGTCCGTCTTCGGCCAAAATGACCGCTTCAAAACGAATATTACCTTCGGTCAGAGTGCCGGTTTTATCGAGCAGTAGCGTATCAACACGCGCCAAAGTTTCGACAGCTGGCATTTGTTGGACGAGAACCTTGCGTCGCGCTAGAGCGATGGTCGCCAGCATAAACGCCGCCGATGTCAAGAGCACCAATCCTTCGGGAATCATCCCGACAATCGCCGCAGTCGCGTGGATAATCGCATCGCGCCAGTCACCGAAATCAATCCGTAGTTGGCCAAACACCAAAATCGGCGCGACAATCACCAGTAGCCAAGAAATCCATTTCAAGAGCTGATTGGTACTGTCGATCAATTCGCTGCTCGCCCGTTGAAACTTTTTCGCCTGAATGGTTAGTTGTGATGAATAAGCGGTCGCGCCGACTTTTTCCGCCCGCATCAAACCACGACCAGCCACGACGATTGAACCGCTGAGGACCGGGTCGCCTACGCCCTTGACAATTGGATCAGATTCGCCGGTCAGGAGACTTTCGTCGATTTCGAGTTCTTCACTATCCACGATTTCCCCATCAGCGACAATTTGATCACCGAGACCAAGGACGATAGTGTCGTCCTGGACTACTTCATCTACCTGGATTTCTTGTTTTTTACTGTCGCGAATAACGACGATCCGCGGAGTCGCCAAAATCGCTAGTTTGTCCAGAGTGTATTTGGCACGTAGTTCCTGGAAAATGCCGACACCGCTGTTGATAATCATCGCCAGGCCAAACAGAGCGTTGAGCGGTGAACCATCAATCGCTATCACAGCTACCGCTAGCACGGCCAGCAGGGCATTAAATCGCGTTAAAATATTGGCGCGCAAAATATCAGTCAGCGAGCGCGACGATTTATCGGGCACCAAATTAATCAAACCGTCCCGCTCGCGCTCACGCACCTCGGTCGATGATAAACCGGAAAACTTCTTCACATTAACTATTGTACCAGATTACACGCCGAATAAATTGAATAATCTACGCTAGTAGCAACCCCAGCATAATCGGCAATGTCACTATCGACATCAATGTGCTCACCACCACTAATTCGCTGGCTCTGACCGAATCTCCGCCGTATTTTTCCGCGAATAGCCCTAGGCTCGTTGCCGTCGGTAGCGCCTGCAGCAGCACCATCATAGCCGCAACTTCCACCGGAAAATTAAACAACTTCATTAGGCCAAATGCTACTAACGGACCGAGCGTTAATTGTATCGCCGCTGTTAAAAACAGCTTCCATTTTTTCACTAAAGTACGAAAATTCGCCCGGCTCAACATAAATCCTATACAGAGTAGCGACAGCGGCGTCATAATCGCCGCCACGTATGAGATTGCACCATTGACTTGATCCGGTAATTTTAGCGAAAATATAAAGAAGATTGTTCCTAGTAGCACCGCGATGATATTCGGATTAGTTAGGGTTGATTTGACTAGTTGCTTGTCTAGTTTGCGCTTGAACAGATACACTCCATAGCCAAATAACGCCAAGTTAAACACTAGGATGAATCCGCAATACGGCAACATGCCCTCTTGTCCATAAATTGCCAGTACTAACGGATAGCCCAGGAAACTCGCGTTGTTAAATATTAATGCAAATTGTCCTTGATATGATGCTTCCTTGTCAAACAGTTTTTTGTTAAATAGCAGCCTGCCAATCACGATCAAACTCCCCAGCACCAGCGCCCCACCACCCAGACCGAGCAGGAACTGCCCTAGGAGTTCTGGATCAAACTCCTGTGGATAGGCTCTAAACAGCGCACACGGCCAAGCCACCGTCAGCAGCAAATTGATCAAATGTTTGTTGGCTTCCGTTGTGATAATCTTTGTTTTGCCAAGGACAAATCCCAGTACAATAATAAGTCCTACCGTCACCAAGCTTGAATAAAAAATGTTTAGATCAATCACCTGCTCATTTTAGCACGAGCGATTAGGTTGCGCAAGCTGGCGAAATTTGCTATTATATCCCTGTTCTTTTCAAAATGTGGGGTATTAGCTCAGTTGGTAGAGCGCATGGTTCGCAATCATGAGGTCG
The DNA here is from genome assembly GCA_009776375.1 of Candidatus Saccharimonadota bacterium. Lineage (GTDB taxonomy): Bacteria > Patescibacteriota > Saccharimonadia > Saccharimonadales > Saccharimonadaceae > WQXA01. Next base: position 86,430 of record WRNW01000001.1, read on the forward strand.
GCGGTTCGAGGCCGCCATACTCCACCAAGCACTTTAAATTAAAGGAGGGTTCGGTGAAAAAAATTATTTCCTTAATAATGACGTTCGTGTTGGTGGTTCTGGTGCCAGCCAGCAGCGTAATGGCGGCTAGCGACAAATCACAGATTATCGTTTTCGGTGACAGTATCGCCACTGGCTATGGTCTACCCGGTTACACACCCCAACCAACTCCTACAGCATCCGCTAGTTATGCTTCGATTTTAGCGGCGAGAACGGGCACTTCGATTGTGAATCTGGCGATTGATGGTTTGACTTCTGATGGACTGTTACAGATGCTCGCTGCTGATCAATCGCTAGGTGACGGCGATGTTTTTATCCTGTCGATTGGTGGTAATGATCTATTGCAAGCCCTATTTTCCGTCTTGACAGCGCAGTTTGGCATTAATCATGATAACGCTGCTGAACGAATTGCGATCATCGCTCAAGAGGAAGGTCTTTCTGGCATGCTCCGTCTACTGAACGCCATAGCCGACATCGATGTCACTGAAATTGGCGCGAAATATACAAATAATCTCAAGCAAATAATTACTACTCTAAAGGTAATTAATCCAAATGCTCGAATTATCGTCCAGACCGTTGCCAATCCATACAAAGGTATCACCACGCTCAATGCGGCCTACAAATCTCTCGAAGATCTCGCCGAAAAAGGTGTCACCACCATCAACCAAGCGATCATCGATGGAGCTGGCACGGAAACTTACGTCGTCGCCGATGTTTATACGGCGTTCAATAGTTCGTCCGCCGTGCTCACTAACGCGGCCAATCCAGATACTTTGTTTGATCCGCACCCAAATGTCGCCGGTCACTCGGTTATCGCCGATGTCGTCGGACAACTTGTTCCTTATCAAATAACCATTAGCGATACCGTTAACGGCCAGGTCGTCGTCGATCAAGTCACCGCGCTGCCTGGCGAAACGATCGAGTTAACCATCACCCCCGACAAGGGTTACCGCCTGGCGTCGTTACAACAAAACGGTGTCGACATTCATGACAAGGCTTTCACCATGCCAGCCGAAAATGTCGAGATTACCGCGACCTTTGAGCCAGCCAACGGAATTGTCCTCCTGATCCTCGTTTCCGTCTTTGCTGTACTGTTACTCGTCGACGCGTTCTTCTTTATTAGACAAGCCCGACGCAAGAAAGCGGCTGGCGCGGTCTAGAAAGACATACCGTTTGTGACCACTGTTTATGATTGTTAAAGGGATTTTGTGTTAGGCAGCTTCACTGATTTCAGTATTAGGATCCTCCAATAATAACCTTAGATCATCCACCTCGTCTGGTTTAGGCTCTTGGCTCAATAGGTCTCTTATCGACATGCCGTCCACCTGCACCACATGCAGTTTACAGTACGCGCAGCATAGTTGACCCAGAGGAGGGCCCATATTTTTTGCACAATCTGGAAATCTGCTAGGTGGGCAGTTTATCCCAGCGCCTTTACGCATGAGCTCGTTGATACCCAACTTGTTATTGTTATTGTTATTCCCAACACCCATCTCAAACTCCTTTACATTAATTAAATTTAAAAAACGGCTTCGATCGAAGCCTCTTTTATTCTCGGCTGTGTCGGTAGGCGTCCTAGGCCCGGGCTTCAATCAATGCTAAACACAGCCGCCGATAGGCGACAGTATAGTGATATAGCACAAAACCCGATTTCATGCCCGCTATTGTAGCACCATCGATCTGGCTTGGCAAGACCTTTTCCCCACCAAAAAACTCGCCCGGAGAAGCTTGGATGCACCTCGCTTGACAAACGACTGCGCTGTATGATACACTTTGGGCATCACCATAACCGGACTAGCCTAAGGTTTCGACCGAACGCGAATGCCGGTTTTTGATTACTTTGTAATTTTGTCTCTGATCACCGACAACGGCAAAATGTGCTGTCCAAATGGTTTGAGCAGTTTTGAATAATTTTTGGTAGGTGTGATAATTTTGTCTAGCTTGTTCTTGCTAATCAAGAACCGCATCAAACAGGCAAAATCTCCGTCACTGGTGATAATAATTGCTTTATCGTAATTTCGATACTCGATCGCGGCTGAGTATAACACTAATTCAGCATCAACGTTGCCCTTCATTTGACGCTTGCCATTTTCAACATAAACCACCGTCGGTTTATGAATCAGAATAAAGCCAATTTTCTGCAGATGAGCGTAAAGGTTTGTGTTGTTGGGATCATAACCGATAAACAAAAAGGCTTTGTCAACGTTAAATTTGTTCATGAGATACAAACGCAACTTTTTGTAGTCCAAATTGATGCGTTGTGACTTTGCGCCTAAATACAGGTTATTACCGTCAATAAAGACATAGTTTTTCTTGTTCATTACCAATAATTCTATCTCAAATGCACATTGCAGTAAAGCTGGCCGCTCTTTAGGACGTAACTGACGCTTGTTTCTTCTTATCAAAAAACTCGCCCGGAGAAGCCGCGACGAGATTTTTGTTTTGCTGTTGCGCGCCCACCCTGGGGCCTTTTGGTTTTTATTTTTCCTGACACAGGGCTTCGGCCGAACCGCCGTGCCCCGTGCGCACCAGCGTCAGAATGTATTTTAGCATAAGAAGTTTTCTTGCGCAAGTCCCAAGTGCCAAGTAACTTTAACCCAAACAATAAATTATTTTCTCGCCATTGCTGCCATTCAGCAATGAAAATATTGCCCACGCACTGGTGCCGACGGATTGACTATTTCTATAAGTGTAATTTGGCATATCCGCTGATGCGCACCTTGCGTTAGTAACTATTACGTATCGACCAAACTCAACATTGACCGAACCATCGGCTACTGCAGCACGTATTTCAATAGTACCTACATTATCCACAAAACTACGATACGGCTGGATATCAGATGCAGAGGTCGGTAACTTATTATTGCGAGAGATATATGTACTAACCGATGCCGATAAGTCAAGCATATTTCTCTTGATCGTATCATTACTCATTTCGGATTGTGTTTGTTGAGCCATTTGATTTATATGAAAGGCTATTCTAATAAGTGGTAATACCTGTATAAAAAAGAGTAACGCAATAACAACAACGTCAATTACTAGCGTTGTAATTGCCAAAGTTAGCCCTCGTCCACCAGTTTGTTTCATTTTCCTAAGAGCAACTATGACTAAAATCAAGCTAACAACAGGCAACCCTAATTTAACTATTATAGTAATTATTAAGGATAGCATTGCGCCCAAGTTAATTTTCAGCAAAACACCCCCGATCCAATTGCCAACTTGGGGTATAAGCATAACTAGAGATATGATTACCATGATTAACGCATTTTTCGCCATAGCAGTAGCGTCATTGCTGTATGAAATCGGTTTTTCTGCTGGTGGAGTTGTGAAATTATTGGGTGGTACTGTCGTAGTATCTATAGGTTGCGGCGTTGGGTTTATTGATTGAGTGCTAGTATTGTTTTGATTGCTTGAGGAATCAACTTGTTCAGCATTGGTAACCGGTCTAGGCTTTTGATAATCATCGGGACGTAGTTCATTTATACCCTGGCCACTAGTTGGTGGCATTATAATTCTCGGCCCACTAGTTTGCTGGGACTGCTGTCCAAAAGGTTGGTTGGTAGGATCTAAAGCCTGCCCTCCACCTGGACTAAACGAGTTGTTCTGATTTTCGTTGTCCATTATTGCTCCTTTAATTCACACTGTACCAGTATGAATTGTAGCACCTTTATTAGCTTATGGCAAAAACACTTATTTTTAAGCATTGTATTTTTGCTTGTAACCTGCTACAATTTCTCATACAGAGATGGTTTTATGGTGCGGTTGTTCCTATCCAGAGACGGTCGACTCTCTGGAATTTTAGGAGTAAAGAATGAAAAAACTATTTGTTGGCAGCTTGGCCTGGACGACTACGGACGCCAGCCTGCGTGCTTTCTTTGAGCAGTTCGGCGAAGTAACCAAAGCCGAAGTTGTCTACGAGCGTGACAATCCAAGCCGCAGCCGCGGTTTCGGTTTCGTCGAATTCGAAGACGACAAAGCCGCTGAAGCAGCCATCGCCAAAGGTAATGGTGCAGAGCTCGACGGTCGAGTTATCACCGTTAGCGAAGCGCGTAGCAAAGACTAATAATTTTGTTGCGCCAAAAAACACCCCGAATTTCAGGGGTGTTTTATTTTATCAATTCCAAGAATTCTTGTTCGTCGATGATTTTTGTGCCGAATTTGGCGGCTGCCGCGCGTTTCGATGCACCGATTTTGCCGCCAGCCACGAGATAAGTTGTTGATTTACCAACAGCGTTTTGAAATGTCCCACCAAGTGTTCGGATTTTTTCGGCCGCGGCGTCGCGACTCATCGATTCTAGCGTTCCGGTGATCGCGAAACTTTGTCCGGCCAGTTTACCGGCAGATAAATCGACATGTTTTGGCTGGATACCAATTTGTTGTAATTTTAACAACAATCTTAAATTGTCCTCGTCGGATAGCCAAGCGATGATCGATTCGGCGACCACTATACCGATACCATCGATGCTTTCGAGATCAGCCATATCGGCGGCCATAAATGCCTCGAGAGATTTGAAATTATTCGCTAAATCGATCGCTGTTTGCGCCCCAACGTGGCGAATGCCGAGCGCGGTAATTAGGCGACTGAGCGGCGGGGTTTTACTTTGACTAATAGCGTCGACCAGGTTTTTGGCGGAGATTTCGGCGAAACGATCGAGTTTCTTAATATCCGATTCTTTGAGCAGATAAAGGTCGGCCACGTCGCTCACTAGACCGGCGTCGACCAAAGCTATGACGTTTTTTTCGCCTAAACCATCAATGTTGAGTGCCGGTCGGCTGGCGTAATATTGCACGGCGCGTTTGAGGATGAGGTCGCTAGTTTCGCCCCTGACGCGGTAAACCACTTCACCGTCAGGACGTTCGAATTCGAGTTCCGGATATTGCAGGGTCAGAACCTGCAAGAAGTTGAAAGGTTTTGTGTTAGTCTGGCGTAGTTCGGTTAGAACGCGCTGGATTTGGGGGATGATATCGCCGGCCTTGAAGACGACAACTGTGTCGCCGATCCGCACGTCGAGCCGGGCGATTTCGTCGGCGTTATGTAGGGACGCGTGTTTGACGGTCGTCCCGGCGACTTGTACTGGATCGAAAACCGCTACCGGTGTCGCCGCACCAGTTCGACCGATTGAAATGACGATGTCACGGACGATGGTGGTGGCTTCTTCGGCCGGATATTTGAACGCCACCGCGCCGCGTGGACTTTTGCCGACGACGCCGAGTTTGGCGAACTCCGCGCGATCGTTGACCTTGACCACCACACCGTCGGTGTTGAACGGCAAGTTTTCGCGATGCTTATCTAGATCAGTAATATATTTCAAAACTTGGTCGATGGTTCTAAAAGTTTTCGCCTGTCCGCTAGTAGCGATGCCGCAAGCCATCAATGTTTCGTAAACTTGCTTGTTGGTTGTCATCGTTTCGTGCAGCAGATCATAGCCCAGGAAACGTAGCGGTCGCGCAGCTACTACCTGCGGATCGAGTTGGCGAATCGTGCCCGCCGCCAAGTTGCGCGGATTAGCGAACTCCGGTTCACCGTTTCGGCGTCGTTGTTCGTTCAATTTCGCAAAGTCTCCTTTAAAAATGACGATTTCGCCACGGATTTCGATGCGACCAGCGGCAAAATCTGCGAGTTTTTCTGTTGCAGTAACGCCGCCTTCCGCCCCACTACCTTCGCGCACCACTCCCTCGCGCCCGTCGTTACGGGGCTCAGTCGTTGCCGCTGGCGTCGTAACGCCAGAGCCTGCGCGAGAGGTAGATGCGGCTCCGGCGGCAGATGTGCGCAATCTCAATGGTATGTTGTTAATCGTCCGCACATTCGCCGTCACATCCTCGCCCACCCGACTGTCGCCGCGTGTCACCGCTCGCTTGAAAACACCGTCCTCGTAAATCAGCGCACAGGCCAGACCGTCCATTTTAATATCGCACATGAATTCGAAATTAGCATCCGGTAGAAGCTTTTGGATGCGTTCCAACCAAGCCCGAATTTCTGCTTCATTAAAGACGTCGCTCAGGCTAATCATCGGTGTTTGGTGCGTGACTTTTTTAAAGCCATCTAGCGCCACGCCGGCAACTTTCTGGGTTGGGCTATCGGGCGTGATTAATTCGGGATATTGCTCTTCAAGCTGACTTAGCTCATGCTTCAACGAATCGGCCGCCGCTTCGCTCATTGTCGATTCGTCCAAAACGTGATAATGATAGCGATAATCATCAATTAACGCCCGCAGTTTCGCGGCGCGCTCACTAGCCTCAATAAGATTTTTCACCCTTTTATTATATCACTTTTACATTTTCATTTCTTTGAAGGCAGCCTGTAACGCCCAGAGGACAGTTTGGTATTTGTTGGCCATTTCCAGCGTTTGGTAAATCGAATCGTTGGCCTTTTTGCCCACTTGCCGTATCTCTTTGATTGGTGAGTAAATGTAAACTACATTATCGACCACTTCGATATTGATTTCGAACTGCACCGCCGCTAATTGTTCCATGTATTTCGGGTTCAACAGTTCCAAACTAGTGGCTTGTTCGGGACTAGTGGCAAAGACCTGATACATTTTGTTAAAGTCCGTCCATTCGGTTGAAACTTTTTTGAGACCCTTGATTTTGAACTGGAATGCGCCTTTGCGCCGACGTACCACAATATCGCCGTAGCTTTTTGGCAAAGTCGCCTGGGCAATCAAATAGGTATTGAGATTCTGGGCTGGATTAGCCGCATAAGTATAAATCTGGGTCAGAATTTTATCATGCGTTCCCTGTACCCAACCGATGCAGTGGTTATTGATATCCGACCTGCCAAAAGTACCGCCTGCAAAAAGCTGCCCGCGGCGCGGCAGGAGTAACCAACCCCAATCTAACGAATAATATAGCCCGTTGTTGATGGCAAAATCCTCTAGAGTCGGATTATGCGACCATTCGTTGGCAGTAGCAGGTTGAATGCCGTCGAGTTTCCAACTATTGCCGACTCGTTGGAAACGCCAAAATTCAGTAAATTCAGCGGGGTTGGTAGCCATGACTGTGTTAGTCGCGATGTCCACAATCTGATCGGTTGCATGCGCCGTGAAGCCTACTACGAAACTGTCGCGTGTGTCGTCGGGGTGATCATCAACCTCAGTAATCAGCGCTTCGGTAATCTGCACCTGATCCATGTGATTGCGTCGCCCGATTTGCTGTAATGCCGCTACCATCAACTTGGCGTGTTCGAGATAACGCGGCGTTAGATATTCCGCCATCGGCACGACGTTGTTATTGCTCCAATCCTTTTGATAAGCCAAAAAAACTCGTTTGGCACCTTCGGTTAGTGCAACTTCGTCCCAGCCTGACGCTTTTAGCTCCGCTTCCTCACGCTTATTACGCCTCATTTTACCAAACCAGTTATACAGGCCAGCGCCAGTTCCGATTAATGATCCAACGGCAGCAGTCAAAAACAAGATTTCCAAGAGGAAAGCATCGGCCGATATGACCATTATTCCCACAATTAACAAAACTGTCGCATAAACAATACCTAGCATCCAAGTAATGGCCTGGCGGGTCGTCCACCAATCAATATCGTCTTGGTGCTCGGACTGTTTGAGACGAAACGTTCGCCCCAGTAGATGCATTGGTACGTAGCCCACCAAAAAGGCCAAGACAAAAATCCCACCTTCACCTGACCCGCCGCCTGATCCACCACCGCCACCGCCGCCACCCGACCCTCCGCCGCCGGCACTAGCGATGAGTTGTATAATCGAGAACAGCCACGTCATGATTATGCGTCCTGATGTTTCTTAGTTTTGACTTTAGCCTTAGCCGCAGCGTTGACTTTCAGTTTGGCTTCGGCGGAAAGTCGATTTTTACGTAATTTTTCACGGATAGTTGGTGTGAGTGGCGTCGGATCATCAACCATTTTTCTATACAAGAGGTAAATATAGGTCGCGCACCAAATTAGCGTCAGTGTGGTTAATAGTAATACAACGATCGGCACCAGCGGTTGCCAAGTTAACCCTAACCAACCATCAATCAAAATTGCTGGAATGAGCACCAACAGCCACATCAAAACCATCGGCAGGACCATGAACAAGAGGCGCAGCACCAATTGCAGACGACGGCCGATCACCAAATCGCCAGCCGCCCGGAGCGCGCGAAACGGATACATGCCTGGCAATGTGACGATGATCAGCGCGATAAAGGACGAACAAATCCAATATAGCGTCATGATGGCCGCCACCGCCAACGCGCACCAGGCCGCCATGTTTTCGATCTGGATGCCGGTGTTGATCCAACCGACCGCTGTGACGCTAGCGTAGGCTAGCAGGACCAGCGCGAACGGTAATAATTGAACCAGGATGACGAGTAAAATCGTCGCGGTAGCCAGTACCGGTGCGCCACCGGTATAGAGCCCGTCGCGCAGTTTCAGCTTCTGGCCATCGCCGCCGACGATGCGTCTGAGCAGCCAAATCAACGTCAACCAACCATATAAAAATAGTAGTGCTGCTAAAATCTGTTGTCCAGTATCGGTCGCGCTAGATCCGCTAGTCATCGCATTCGAAAATAATGTCGAGTATTTATTAAAGAAACCAAGATTCGGGACTTCGTTCAGCGCGTCCCGCAGCGCCGCAAAATTTTCCTGACTCATCAAACCAACAATCACCGCGGATAATAGTGCGTATAATAGGAGAAACTTGACAAACAAACGTTTATTTTTCCAAATCAAACCCCAAACTTCGCCAGAAAAAGCAAAATATTTACGAATCCCAAAAGTCCGACGAGTTGTCTCACGCGGCGTCATATAAAAACTCCGATGTGGTCGACGTGATAGAAAATCCCGCTGCCGTCCAACAACTTTTCGCCAAATACCTCGAAAAAATCGACCTGTCCCAAAAATCGGTCGGAGCAAAATGAAAGGTTTTTTCTTGGCCATCACATTTTGGTCGCATTCTCGCGCAGGCGCTTGATCCGTTCGTCGAGTGGTGGATGCGTTTGAAACAGACCACCAGCTTTCTTGAGCGGATTAGAAAAGAACATCGAAGCGGTCGACTTGTTTTGTTTGATCATCGGTTGACCGTGAGTTTTTAACTTTTCCAGCGCCGAAGCGAGCGCTTCTGAGTCGCGCGTCGTTAGCGCTCCGCTCGCATCCGCCAAATATTCGCGCTGACGAGAAATCGCCAGTTGCACCAGAGTCGCCGCGATCGGCGCGAGGATTAGACCAACCAAACCAAAAACTATCATGATGGGATTTTTGTTATCGCGATTATTCTTGCCATAGAGAAAAGTGCGCGCCAAAATATCGGCCAACATGCCAATCGCGCCAACTAGACCAAAAGCTACCAGATTGACCAAAATGTCGTAGTTTTTGACATGACCCATTTCGTGCGCCAAAACGGCCGTGACTTCGCGTTTGTCCATGATTTCGAGCAGTCCGGTCGTCACCGCCACTGAGGCGGTCTTGGGATCACGACCAGTGGCAAAAGCGTTCGGCGACGGATCCTGCATGATGTAAACTTTCGGTGTTGGTAAACCTTCGGTGATGCTGAGGTTTTCGACAATCCGGTAGAGTTCTGGCGCGTCTTGTTTGCTAACCTCACGAGCGCCATTGATGGCTAAGGCTTCGCGACTAGCCATGAAAAATTGGATCAGCGCGTAAATCATCGCGATGATTATCACCGCGATCGTCACCGTCCAGCTCTGGTAAGCATAACCCGCCAGCGCGCCCAACCCGCCGATAATCAGCAGAAACACCGCCATGATGACGACAGTGTTTCGCTTGTTGGCACTAATCGAGCGATACATCGATTCAGGTATCTCCCTTTTTGATTAAAACGATACTTTCGGAGCTTCTTCGATCGTCGCTCGATCGGCCACTTCAAAGAATTCACGCGCCTTGAAACCGAAAATGCTAGCGAAGACGTTGTTCGGGAAAGTCTGAATCTTGGTATTTAGATCACGCACACCGCCGTTATAGAATCGGCGCGAAGCTTGGATTTTATCCTCGGTATCGGTGATTTCACCCTGCAGTTGCAGGAAATTTTCGTTGGCTTTGAGCTCGGGATAATTTTCCGCGACCGCAAATAGCGATTTGAGCGCACCCTCGAACTGACTTTCAGCCTTGGCAGCCGCCGCCGGGCCTTCCTTGGCCGCCGACATGATTGCCGAGCGCGCTTCGGTAACTTTTTCAAAAACCTCTTTTTCGTGTTTGGCGTAACCTTTGACCGATTCGATCAAGTTTGGTATTAAATCGGCTCGACGCTTTAGCTGCACCGTGATGTCGCTCCACGCTTCGTCGACACGAACACGCAGTTTGACCAAACCGTTATAGATGCCGACGATGATGACGACTAGCACCACAACGACGGCGATAATTATCCAACCCCAAATTGGCATTTTTTCCTCCTTACCTTAATGATACGTCCCTAGTATACACTACTTTTAGTTTTTGTTAAAGGTTTTTTGTTGGTTTAATATGTGACTTTTGCTCCAGCAGTATGATAAAATAGCCCGAGAGGAGGGTTATTATGTTTAAAAATTTATCAACCAAAACAAAAATTTTAGCGGGAGTGGCGATAGTCGCGATTATCGCTGCGGCGATCGTGCTAGTAATAATTCTAACGGGTGGTAACACGAATGACACGAATAAGACGAACGAGCCAAATGGCACAAATTCGCCTAGTAACAGCACCGGTTATAGCGATATAAAAAATGCTGCGAATATGTTGCCAGATCAGACGGCACTGGATTATATTTTGGCGGAACTAGATGGTTATTGGGTTTCTGGAGCCTGGTTCGTCGGATTTTCTAGCCAGGGTCTTGAATATGGACTATTGCAAAGCGGGTACTGGATTAGCGGCGAGATTGTTGGTTCGGGTGTGACGGGGGAAAATTCGTTTGGGCTGACCCTGCTGATACCGGCTAGGATGGCGACCGAGCTGGAAAATATAGATTTGCAGCCAGAGCACAGCGAGACGGTTTATGTTGATGTTAGTAATTTTAGCGACGGACGGATCAATATAAAGCTGGAAAACTCAACTGATAACCAGTGGTATACTTATGAATATATCGGGAAGTCCTTGACGGAGATAGAATAATGAAAACTCTCAAATCAAAGTGGGGTTTATGGCTAATCGCCGCCGCCCTAGCCCCCATCGCTTTCCCGATGAGCGCCAGCGCTGCCACCGCCATCACCAGTGCATCAGCAACCATACCAGAACCAATCGGTCAGCAAAAGTTCGCCGATATGACTTCCAGCAGTGTTGGAAACTCTACTCAATATCAATTCGCGTCTATTTCCTGGTTTGCCTGTACCAATTCCAGTTATAGTTCTTGTGATAAAGCAACATATCTTAGTAGTGCTGATACTGCTGTTGGTGGTAAATATTATATATCTCAAGTCGTCTTGGTTGCTAAATCAGGATATGAAATTCATAACATCAATCAAGCAAATGTTACTATCAACGGCTCGCCTGTAACATCCTTTTCCAGTGCAGCATCTACGCTTTCTTCAATAACGATTACTAGTAAAGTTTTCCAAGCCAAACAGGTTTATTCTTTCACTCTAACTCCATCAAAAAACTATACCTTTCCCGCCAAAACAGTCGGCTATAGTTCGGCAGATTCCTACTCGGTTACGATCTCAAATAAGACTAAAGCGGCTTATAGTTTAATGATTACTCTGTCTGGGCCGCAAGCTTTTAACTTCACCACGTCACCAACATCTGTGTCGCTGACAGCAACGGGCCCAAATAGCACCCAGGCCTTCAAAGTAACGCCAAAAACTGGCCTAGCAGCGGGGACATATTCCGCGACAGTCACCGTACAAGGCACTAACGCACCAGCCAAAAGTTTCAATGTCAGTTTCAAAGTTAATCCTGCCGCCGCTCCCACCATCTATTCCATCACCATCCAAAACGACGGTCACGGCACCGGCAGTTCCAGCCCCACCGCCACCGCCACCGGCACGGCGGTAGATCTAATCGCTACGCCTGAGTCTGGCTATAAGTTCAAAAGCTGGCAGGTAGTCAGCGGCGGCGTCACCGTCACCAACAACAAATTCATCATGGGCACCGCTAACGTAGTCATCAAAGCTCTCTTCGAACCTCTACCATCGGGACATTACGCCGTCAACGTCTCTGGCGGAGTCGGCGGGACGGCCTATGCCGATGTTACCTCCGCTGCGTCCGGCACTACCGTAAAATTATTCGTAGAAGAAAACGCCGGCTACATCTTCAAAAAATGGGACGTCATCAGCGGTCCGGTGGAACTTTTCGGCGACGAATTTACTATGCCGAATAATGCCGTGACGTTAAAAGCCCTGTTCGAGCCGATCCCAGGATATGTAGCAGAAACGGATGATGTCGATAATCCGGACGGTGAAGATATCACCGAGCCAGGCGAGGATGCCCTACCACCGACGATATTAAAAGCCGGCAGCCTTAACTGGCTGTGGATATTATTCGGCGGATTAGTCGTAGTGGCTATTGGTAGCGGTATCACGCTTCTGATTATTCGAAAGCAAGAAAAGGCGCCTAGTCAAGATAATGTCAAAAACGAAGATAACAAGAAAGGTGGTGAGGAATAATGAAAAATCTGAAATTTATTTGGGTGTTTTTGCTGGCGGTGGCGTTTCTGTCGCCGTTCTTGATGTCAGATCCAGTTTCGGCGGCAACGATAAAAAGTGTGGCGATAAATGTGACAGAGCCGATCCATGGGCAGAAGCCGAATTATACGGCGACGTCGCCGACTTCCGGCGTATATAATGTGGGAGTTGTAGCGTGGTATAGGTGTGCGTCAATATCGCCTCCATCCGGATGCGTAATGATGGCTACAACAGAGACATTTGTTGCTGGGCAATACTACTTGGTCAATGCAGTTGCATTTGCATCTGCGGGCAATGACTTTGATATATCGATTCCGGTGACGATAAATGGGCAGATTGCGGAGTCTGCTAATGATAGTGCGGGCATAGAGGCGGGTAGGGTTTTTCAGGCTAAACACAGCTATGGGTTTAATATCACACCATCCGGCAACTACACATTTCCGGCAAAGACAGTCGGATATAGCGCGGTGGATGAGTATGCCTTTGTGGTACAGAGTACTAGCACGGAAACTATCAAGGTCAGTATGACTATTTCCGGCTCCGCTTCGGCGTTTGATGTCAAAACTACCATTCCAGGCGGTTCAACCCAAGAAGTAGGATTAGGCGTAGGTGGTGGTAAAGTCACCTTCAAAGTCAGCCCCAAGACCGGCCTCGCGGCCGGCACCTATAATGCCAAAATCACCATCTACAGCCCCAGTGGCG
>WRNW01000002.1 GCA_009776375.1 Candidatus Saccharimonadota bacterium
TATCCTCCTTTTAAATAATACTGATTGTAAAATTAAATTTCTTGGTGGCGGGGGTTGGATTTGAACCAACGACCTCGTGGTTATGAGCCACGCGAGCTGACCAGACTGCTCCACCCCGCGGTAACACCAAGTTGTTAATCTGGTCCAGGATTCGATTCATAACCATGGGTTATGAGCGATTGATTCACGGGAGAGCTGACCAGACTGCTTGCGCCCGCGATAACACCAAGTTGCTAGTCTGCATTTTAGCAGATCTACGTGCGAAAAGCAAATTTCCGCCTTGATGATTCTTACTAGATTTCAAATTCCGAAATGATTGGGTAATGATCAGTCAGGACTTGGTCATCGACACGCGACGATAGCAACTTTAGGCCACCATATAGTATGTGATCATTCCGCCTACCCCATACGCCGGTTGGAGTGTCTTGGATAATTTCGTGACCACCGTTCACGATGCCGGGAAAGAAGTCTTTCAGGCTCGGCGAATCTATATTGAAATCACCTTGAATTAAATATTTTGGTAATTTTGGTAGTAGTACACGCTGGATTTTGGCGCACATCGCCTGGCCCATGGACGTTGTCATATCAACAAAAAAGCGATGGAGCGGGACAGCCTGCGTTGACATGACTTCAATAATCTCCCCAGTTAGATCAATTTCGCCGATAATTACACCCTTATCATGCGTTCGCCATAGCTCACCATTCGGGCGCTGGATCACTAGCTGGGGGTTGGGGAATTTAGCAGTGCGAGAATTTTTAATCGGGTGCCGACTAAGAATCGCCATACCCAAAAACTGATCTGGCTTGAGGTGAGAGTTGGAAAATTTCCCACTAACAAAATGGTACTCCCCTCCTAATTTTCGAGCAATTTCGGCAGCCTGATTATCATGGTCGTTGAGATGGATTTCTTGCAAGGTGATGATATCTGGCTGGACCGATTTTAACTTTTGCACGATATAATCCAGACCGTCAACGTTGTACGATCCGTCGAGCGTCTTATCACTGTGCGGATCGCGAATCAATGCGCCGCCGATATTCCATTGGATAGTTTTAAACTTCATAAGCTATTTCGCATACTCAGTCGCCCTGGTTTCCCTGATCACGTTGACCTTAATCGTGCCGGGATATTGCATAGTGCTTTCGATTTTGTTGGCGATATCGCGCGCTAGTTTGATAGCCAAGAGATCATCGATGCGCTCGGGTTTGACGATGATGCGAACTTCGCGACCGGCACTGATAGCATAGGCTTTGTCGATGCCGTCGAATGACGTGGCGATGTTTTCGAGATCCTTCATCCTCTCCACGAAATTCTCAGCGCTGATGTTGCGAGCGCCGGGTCGGGCGGCGGACAGCGCGTCACAAACGCGGACGATAACTGCTTCGGGTGTGGTGGCGTCAATGTCGTCGTGGTGGGCTTCGATGGCGTGAGCGATAGCGTCGCTCATGCCGTATTTGCGCGCTAATTCCGCGCCGATGTGGTGATGTTTGCCCTCGATGCGATGGGTGACGGCCTTGCCCACATCGTGGAGTAACGTCGCGATTTTCACCGTGCGGACGTCGGCACCGACTTCTTCGGCAATCACGCCGGCCAGTTGTGCCATTTCCGTCGAATGTTTAAGGACATTCTGGCCGTAACTAGTACGGAATTTGAGTTCACCGAGCAGCCGCAGCATTTCTGGTGGAATACCAACCACGCCAACTTCGCGAGCGGCGTCCTCGCCAGCCCGGACGATTTCTTTATCGATTTGTTTTTCAGCTTTTTCGACAACTTCTTCGATGCGGGCGGGATGAATACGACCGTCTTTCATTAGCATTTCTAGACTCAGTCGCGCGGTTTGTCGGCGCACTGGATCGAAACTCGAGAGGATGATCATGCCTGGTGTGTCGTCAACCAAAATGTCGACACCGGTTGCGCGTTGCAAAGCCTGGATATTGCGACCTTCTTTGCCAATTATGCGACCCTTCATTTCTTCGTCGGGTAATTCAACCGAAGTGATTGTGCGTTCGCTCGTGACATCCGATGCCATCCGTTCCATAGCGGTCAAAACCACCATTTGGGCTTTTTCTTCGGCGGTGTCTTCGGCTTCCTTCTGCAGTTTCGTCACTAGACCAGTCAGATCATTCTTAAGATCTTTTTCAGTCATTTCCATCAACTTGTCGGCGGCTTCTTTTTTGGACAGTTTGGCAATTTTCTCTAACTTTTCCTGTTGCTTATCGCGGATGTCGCGGACTTCGTCTTTGAGTTTTTCGAGATCGCTTTCTGAGGACCTAATTTTTTCCGCACGTTTATCGAGCTCTTCGATTTTCTTGACAATCGAAGCCTCACGTTCGGCCACACGCTCTTCGTTTTTCTTGACCTCGCGACGCATTTCGTCGGTTTCTTTTTTGGCCGTTTCAGTAGCATTGAGCACAATTTCACTAGCTTTGTTTTGAGCGTTCGCCAAAACTTTGTCAGCTTTGGCACCTTTTTTTGCATTTTGGACTTTGGTCGCAGCAAACACACCACTACCGCCGACCAACAGGCCGACTACTGTTAATATTACTTCTAACATGGTTACCTTTCCGCCGCCCGCTCCGGACGTATCTTTGGCTCTCACTCACACTGGTTCCAGCCCGTCCGCGGCGCGCGGACTATTAGACATTGATCAAAAGTCATTGCTGACTGCGAATTATTATATCACGAATTGTTGTGCAAAGGAAATTATTTTATTTTTTCGGTTTGGTGATATTGGCTGGCGCGCCATACCAAGGCAGGACAATTTTGTTATTTTCGCCGGCACTCAGTTTTTTCATTCCGTCGTCCAACCAGTTTTCGCCATTCGTGCCAACGATCGGAATTTCTTGAGCATGAGAAATCGTGTTAGCAACAGTAATCCCAATGCGCAGACCCGTAAAAGAACCTGGGCCGCGAAAGATAATAATAGCGGAGAGATCTTTCAAGGTGTTGTCATTGCGAAGCGACTTGTCGCCGTGGCAATCCAGGGATTTTTTTCTGGATTGCTTCGCTGCGCTCGCAATGACAAGTTGCTCGATTTCGCTTAGCAAATTTTTCGCCAAGAGTCGCCCAGCGTTCCATTTTTTCTCCACTATGATTTTGCCATCACTGGTTAGCAAATAGATTTCTGCTGGATCTTGGTTGGTTTTTATCGCTAAAATCATTTACTCTTCCTCCACATTTAAATACTGAAATTTTTTAGGAATTTCAAAAGTCACTTCGCGACCTTCCTTTGGTAAATAGGTAATTTTTACACCAATACGTTCCGCGGGGAGGACGTCGCGGACACTTTCGCCCCATTCGACAATCACGACGTTTTTCGGTTCGGTTAAACTCTCGGCGATTTCTATCGACATAATGCCCGCGTCGGCCAAACGATAAAAGTCATAATGATTCAGCGTCAAACCATCACGACCATGATAATGACGATTGATCGTAAAAGACGGCGACTGGACATCGTCAGTGATTTTTAGCCCGCGCGCCAAACCTTTGACAAAAGTTGTTTTGCCCGCACCGATATCACCGACTAGTTCAAAAACTTCGCCACCGCGTAGCGCTGCGCCGACGCGCGCACCCAGAACTCGCATTGCTTGGTCCGATAAAACTTTCATCATTCCATTTTAGCATGGAAAATGCTACAATAAGTTTATGCTTTTGACGATTCGTAACATGCTTGGTGCGCCGATCATGAGCCTGCAAACTGGGCAGCCGCTGGCCAAGCTTGGTATGCCGATTATCAATCCGCATAATTTAAAAATTGTCGCATTCTACGTTAACGGACCGATGGTTGGTTTTAGCCCAGCAGTGCTGTTTTCCGAAGACATCCGCGAGTTTGGCGAAATGGGCGCGATCGTTGATTCGTCGGATAATCTTCTGTCGCCCGAAGGTATGGTCCGCCTCGGCGAAGTGATTTCCTATGGTTTTATCCTCGATGGAATTCATGTCGTCGACGAACAAAAGCATAAACTAGGACGGGTCGAAAACTATACGCTTAATCCTGATGACTTTATGATTCAACAATTGTATCTCAAACCAACACTAATGAAGAGTTTAAGCATCGCCCACTTGACCGTTTCGCGCGATCAAATCGTGGCGATTGATAACGATAAAATCACCGTCAGAACACCGACTGTTCGTGAAAAAGCTGAGCAAAAAATCGTCGCGGTTAACCCGAGCGCGGTGCCATTTGAAAATCCTTTTCGTAAACCAAAACCAGCCACCGAACCCGCCAAATCGAAAAATTAATCACTTAGAGAATTTTTAATATCGTCATAAGAAAACCCTTGTCGCGCGAGATAGGCAATCAGTTTTTGATCATTCTCGTAATGGTTGCGCTTTTTCGCGATGAGTTTTTTTAGTGCGGTGGTTTCATCGAAATCTTCGTTTTCGGTTAAAATTTTTTCGCGGATTTCTTTTTTGATACCTTTTTTTGTTAGTTCCAGTTCCATTTTGCGCCGTGAATAATTCTTGAGAGTCGCGCGCGAACGGACAAAACTGGCGGCGAATTTTTCATCGTTTAAAAAGCCTCTTTCGTGCAACCGCTCGACGACTTTTTCGGTATTTTCTTTGGTCCAGTTTTTTCGAAATGCATACTCGCGAATTTCTTTTTCCGAACGCAATCGACGTGAAATCAAATCAACCGCGCGAATGTAATTTTTGCCGAAATCACTTTCGGTTTTTAGTTCATCCAAACGTTCTTCGGAAATTTCATCGCCTTTTCTTAAGCCAATTTTCACTAGTTGCGATTCGTCGAGACTGAACGCAAATTTATCGTCAACAAAAACATTGTAGCGGCCAGTGGTTTTAACAGCGGGAGAAATTTTGGTGATTTTCATTAACGATTATCACCTTCGCCACGTTGAACATTGCGTTTTTTTCGATCGGCTAATTTGGCTAGATTCGTTTGGGCAATGTCGGACAATTTAAGTCCCAAACTGTCGGCAAATGTGGCGATGTACCACAATATATCACCGATTTCTCGACCTAGTTCTTGTAGCGTTTCCGCATTCACCTCGCCGTCGAAATAACTCTGGATTTTTTTCCATTTATCAATCATTTCGCCAGCTTCGCCAACGATGCCCATAGCCAAAATCGTTTGATTCATCGTTTCGTCGGGATGTTTGATTAATGTGGTTTTTGCTTGGGCTTGGTATTCATCAAAAGTCATCTACTCTTCCTCTTTTTTCATTATTTCTCGAACTTTCTTGTCGATTTCGGCGAGGATTTTTGGATTGTCTTTGAGATATTGTTTGGCAGCTTCGCGACCTTGACCAATCGTCTCGTCGCCGTATTTGTAAAAGGCGCCGGATTTAGCAACTACCTCGTGCGTGGCGGCTAGGTCGAGCACGTCGCCGGTTGTGCTAATGCCTTCGTTGTACATGATGTCGAATTCGGCCTGGCGGAAAGGCGGGGCGATTTTGTTTTTGACGACTTTGACGCGGACACGGTTGCCAATGACGTCTTCGCCAGCTTTGATCTGGCCGATTCTTCTAATGTCAACACGCTGCGACGCGTAGAATTTTAGCGCATTACCACCAGTCGTCGTTTCGGGATTGCCAAACATCACGCCAATTTTCATGCGAATTTGGTTGATAAAAACCACTGTGGCTTTACTTTTACTAATAATGCCAGTTAGTTTGCGCAGTGCCTGAGACATTAGGCGAGCCTGGAGGCCGGGCAAAGAATCGCCCATGTCACCGTCGATTTCGGCCTGGGGCACCAGAGCCGCCACCGAGTCGAGAACAATAATATCGACTGCATTAGAGCGCACCAAAGTTTCAACGATTTCCAGTGCCTGCTCGCCGTTATCAGGTTGGCTAATTAGGAGGTTGACGGTGTCCACACCGAGTTTTTTGGAGTAGGCCGGATCGAGCGCGTGCTCAGCATCAATAAAGGCTGCCGAACCGCCGTTTTTTTGCACCTCAGCCACCGCATGCAGTGCCAAAGTAGTTTTGCCGGACGATTCAGGACCGTAAATTTCGACGATACGCCCTTTGGGATAACCGCCACCGAGCGCGAGATCTAGCGACAATGTGCCCGACGGAACCGTTTCGACGTTAATTTTATAGGCATCACCGAGTTTCATGATCGAACCATCGCCGAATTGTTTGGTAATTTGATCGACCGCCAGGCCGAGCGCGGCACTTTTTCCGGCGCTATCCTCGTTCTTGTCGGCCATCGTTTTAGTTGCTTTTTTCGCCATAATTTACCCTTTCTGGTTACTTAACGATAACCATTTTACAGGTGAAAAATTACAAAATCTAGCCCCCTCTTTGCAGGACCAGGTCCTGCAAAGGTGTTGAACAAACAAAAATGTACAATCCGCCTTCTTTGCAGGACCTGGTCCTGCAAGAGATTATTCACATTTCACCAATTTCACGCTTGAATTTATCATTCGTACGCTTGACATCTTCGTAATCATCAACGTAATCCAAATAGGCTTTTTTTGACGGAAACATGCCGAGGATGAAATTTGTCGTTACCCACTCACGCGGCTCATAGACGAAGTCGCTATAACTACTATGGTCCCAAACCCGATAACCAATCGGGTTGAGGTGAATGTAACGCGACACATGCGTCAACTGCGAGTCATTGCGGATCAAAACCGCCTTGTAGCGCGACTCGAAAACCGGGCCGCGGCGTTTATATTTGCGGTTAAAATACATGCAATAAGTAACACTCAGGCTGTGCATAAACTTTTCCACCTGTTTCTGTTCCTTTTGATGCAGCAGCAGATGAAAATGATTCGGCATCAGACAATAGGTGTGAATTTGAACCTGGTTGGCAAAATTATTATGTGATCGGCCAAACCGATCTGCAGTTTTCCGGAGGGAAAGATTGCGTGCTAGCAGTTGCTCAAAGAAGGTATAGTCGTCCTCGTCCAAAAAAATATCCATTTTGGCTATGCCGCGATTGTAAACGTGATAAAACGCGTCAACATCGTCTTCGCGAACAGTGTTGCGATTAGCCATATACTTATTATACTACTGCGCCGCACTATTGCAAGGTGTTATTGCAAGGTTATTGCAAGACCAGATCCTGCAAGAAGATCCTGCAAGAAATGCTTATTTTTGCAGGTGCTTGATCGCCTTCGGTGTGATTTTACGACCCTGTGGAGTGCGCTCGATGAAACCGATTTGCATCAGGTATGGTTCGTAAAAGTCCTCGATCGTGGTGGTTTCGTCACCGGTCAGCGCCGCGATGGTGTTTAGGCCGACTGCCCGTTCGCCGTAATTTTCATGAATCGCTGCCAGCATTCCCCGATCGGCTGGGTCGAGGCCAAGCTCATCAATCTCCAACATCTTTAGCGCATTCGTTGTAACATTTACATCAATTATGCCGTCGCCGTTGACGTCAGCGTAGTCACGCACACGTTTCAACAGGCGATTGGCGATACGCGGCGTTTGGCGGGATCGCTCTGATAAAATTTGGGCTGCTGCCGCGTCGATTTTTGAATCCAAAATTTTAGCGCTGCGTTGAATAATCTTTTCGATGTCAGTTGGTGTGTAAAATTCCAAACGATGTAGATGCCCGAAACGATCACGTAGCGGCGCGGCCAGCGATCCGGTCCGCGTCGTTGCACCAATCACCGTGAATTTCGGCAAATCGAGACGCACTGAACGCGCCGCTGGCCCTTTGCCGATAACAATATCGAGTTTGAAATCCTCCATCGCCGCATAGAGAATCTCCTCAACCGTACGCGAGAGTCGATGGATCTCGTCGATAAACAAAATATCGCCATCCTGTAAATTGGTCAAGATTGACGCCAAATCCCCCGCCCGCTCAATCGCCGGACCCGAAGTCACCCGAAAACCCGTGTTCATCTCATTAGCAATCACACCCGCCAAAGTGGTTTTGCCCAGTCCCGGCGGTCCGTACAACAAAACATGATCGATCGGTTCGCCACGTTTTTTAGCCGCCGCGATCGCTAAGCATAAATTCTTTTTCAATCGTTCCTGACCGACGTACTCGGCGAAAGTCTGCGGACGCAGCGTCACTTCGATGATTTGCTCATTCGCATCGCTATCGTCGGATAACGGTTCGACTAATCTTTGGATTGCCATAGACCCATTATACCGCACATCTTATTTTTGTTTCAAAGCCAATTTGACTCGCTCGGCAGTCGATTTATCGTTCGGCACGTCGCGCAGAGCGGTGGTGGCGTCGGCCAGGGTGAAACCGAGCGCCATTAGCGCATCAAGGGCTTCGTCGCCGGCGAAATTAATAGTTGCACCGGTTTTGGCGTCGCGCGTCGGCACGTAGGATGGCGCGCCGACTTTGTCACGCAAATCGACGGTGATACGTTCGGCGGTTTTTTTGCCGACTCCGCTGGCGCTGGCGATGTAGGCCACGTCCTCGCTAGCGATGGCGCTGCGCACCGCGTCGGCCTCGGCGAGCGACAAAATCGCTAGGGCGGCTTTGGGACCGACTCCTTGGACGGTGATTAAGAGTTCAAACAAACGTTTCGCCGCCAAGGTCGAAAAGCCAAACAACTCCTCGGCCTGTTCGCGCACATGGTGATGAGTATAAAACTTGGCTTCGGTGTTCGGCGCGGCTTTGTCGTAATCGCCAGCTGGCACTTGCACTTCGTAACCGATGCCGCCAACATCGACCACGACCGAGCTAGCGAATTTCTCAATTATCGTTCCGCGGACTAAGGCGATCATAGGAATATTGTATCACAGGTTATCTGTATACTGCACTGCAATGAGCTATATCGAGCGTTATCCGTTATATCCGGCCCGTTGTTCGGTTGGTTCGCCTGATGTACCAGGACTGTCAGTTGGAGATTTTGGATCTGAAGTCCGTCAAAAAATTATTCTGCTTGCTTAATTGGTCTAGTTCGTTAATGTATTTGTCACGTCTGGCTTCTAATCCTTGTACTTGCTCTTCGTGATACCTCGTGAGATCTGCAGACACAGACATTCCACTAATAATTTTACTCTCATGTTCCGTAATCTTTTCTTGCGCCATTTCTATCAGTTTCTTTAGCTCTCTGACTCTATGCGCCATCACGATCACACGCTCTTTTGCCGGCAGATCTTTTAAGGCTTTGAGATCACCTTCTTCGAGCGATTTGAGTGCCTTTAGTTCAGCTATCACTCCACTAGTCACCATCATTTCTTGTACCTGAGCAGCGCCCGCTTTATTGAAAGCGTCTTGGATTACATTAGCGATGGTCTCGCTCAGATTTCGAATTGTTTCAGCAATCTTCTCATCACCCTTGTCGCCCATCAGTAGGTTAAAGTCGAGACCGCTTTCCATTGCTCGTCGTGATATTTGCTCGGCAACCGCCTGGTGTTCTTCTTCACCAATATCGATCTGTGCATTATCTATTTGTGTACGCTCATCAAACATGCCCGCTCCTTCTTATTAGATGACAAGCACAAGAATACTCTCTCTCTCTCTGCGTCAAGAGTTGTAATTTTTACAACGTATTAATTTTGACTGCTCATGAGGTTGTGTGTGATCGCTGCGGCTAGCGCATCGGCACAGTCGTCGGGCCGGGGTGCGGTTTTGAGATTGAGATGAATTCGTACCATTTCCTGGATTTGTTTTTTGTCAGCTCGGCCGTAGCCGGTCAGAGTTTGTTTGATTTGTAAGGGTGTATATTCGAAAATTGCTAATTTGGCGCGGGCGCCGGCGAGCATGGCGACGCCACGAGCGTGCGACACCGAAATCGCAGTCGTGATATTTTGAGCAAAAAATAATTTTTCGATACTCATGACGTCGGGTTTGGTCGTGGTGATAACCTCAGTTAGGCTGTCGAAAATATCGACTAGACGCTCCTCGAGCGGCGTACCGGCTGGCGTCGTTACGATACCGGCGTCAATTAGTTTTGGCGGTTTGCCAGATGCGAAGTCAATAACCCCAAAACCCAAGATCCCAGTGCCAGGATCAATGCCGATGACTCTCATGTATCACCCAGTAGATCCTTCGCTTCGCTCAGGATGACAGATGGGAGGGGTTTCCAAAATACCAGCGCTGGATCGATGTTAATAACTCTCATGTACTCATTTTAACACGTTTCGGCAGTAGTCGCCGCGCTAAATTGGCAACCTCTAGGCGAAATTGGAACAAAACGATGCCAGTGGTTACGACCAAAACGCTGGCGCTGGCCAAGATATAGCCCATCGTGCCACCAGTCGGATCAGTCGGTTGGAGCGCAAAGGTCGCACTGTCGGTCGAAACGATTTTGCGACAGCGGTTGGTTTCGGGGTTACGTTCCCAACCTTCGGCGCAGGGTTTGAGCGCATCTTCTTCGACAACGATTTTGCGACAACGATTAGTCAAAGGATTTCGCTCGTAACCCTCGTTACAGGGAACCAACCCGGCAGTAGTTTCTAAATTACGACAGCGACCAGTATCGAGATTGCGATATTGCCCCATTGGACAGGCAGCGTAAGCTTCCCAGATATTGGCTCCGCCCGGCGTCAGTTCATACGTTTGTCGCCAAACGCCATCCACCAACGCCCATGCGGTTTCTTTGGATAAATTCGCATAAGTCACCGAGTCGACTCGCACCCCATCCGAGGACAATAGATAAACTGTGCCAGTGGTGGTTTTGGTCAAGATAAGGTTAGTGTCTTTGATGTAAATCGCTAAATAACCTCCGCCCGGCAAGATTCCTTCGTCCAAGACATACTGGTTCTGATTGCGATTGGTCATTAGTTGACAATCAGTAAGATTAATATTTTGATTCGTCGGATTGGCGATTTCGATGAATTGGTTATCTACGTTCGCGGCGATTTCCGAAAGAATCAAACCCTCGCAAGGATTAATCGGTTTGGGCGGCAAACAGGCCACACCTTCACCTCTGGTTGGATTGACGTAAGTTGTGAAATCGCCTTCGTTACTACCACTATCAACTAAATAACCATCGGCTAGTTCGCAGCGCTGAATCGAATTATTAAAGGTGATTTTCTCCGCCGGTTTATCGCCTTTGGCCGCCGCCGCTCGACCCCAACCGACGATGTCGATGGTCTCGCCCGCTGGATCGATGATCCGCACATAGCCGTTGTCAGCGCTGCCGACCGCTACTGGCAGTACCAACCACTCGAAACCGAGAATTGGTTCGGTGATCGTCGCCAAGGTCGAGAAGTTTCCCGGCTGGTAACTATTGGTCGCGGTGGCGGACGCGTATTGGACTCGCCAACCACTGAGATCGAAATCTTCGGGCGAATTGTTATAAATTTCAATGAAACCGCCGCCTCTCGCCTGTTCGTTGGTGCAATTCGGTTGATCAATCGCGCAAATCCGCGCGGCGATTTCACTGATCACCAACCGACGAGAAGAAAGTTTAGGCAGATCTTCGTCGTCGTCAGGTTCGATGCAGTTTTCGCTGCTAGCAAAAATATTACTGTTAAACTGACACATTTCCGCGTCGACCAGGCCGCCCCAACGCACCGTCGCCTCGGCACAGTTTTCGTCCGCTTGGCAATCTTCGGTCATAAAAATCGCGTTATCCGCTATCACAACGTGATTTTCACAAACAATCGAACCCCAGCAAATTTCCGAGACCAGTTCTAGATCAAAGTAAACCTCAATCCGACCACCGAGAGGCGTGATGCTGTTCGCTACATAATTTTCATCAGAATTTTCCTTGCTGCCGCCCTGAGCGATCAGAACAAATCCGCCGCCGAGCCAAGTGACTTTGTCAAAATTCTTACTCAGGTTTTGCGTACCATTTGAATTGAAAACTCTCACATCTAATTTCATGATGTCAAGCGGCTCAGCTGCATAATTATAGATTTCGATAAATTCGCTATTATTAGTACTGTTCAGGCGTGAAACGGCGACTTCGTCATGACTCGACAAGGCTTGCGCGGGTAACGGCATCGCCATCAACAGCACGACCAGGGCCAGAAAAAGCATAGCTCTTTTCACACTGATATTTTAAAACCACTCTGGCTAAAAAGCAATAGCTGTTTGCTAGTCGCGCGCAATTTGATAGAATGGGTGGATGAATCCTGAATCACCATCCGATATTGATAACGATCAATTGATCGCCAGCATCGCGCAGTACGGACCGTTCGAAGCGTCCGCAGAAACCACGCCGAACAGCGGGAAATTACCCCCAGAACTCCAGCTCAAACATGATCAATCCGTTGAAAATTATCCGGATATCCAATTTTTATCGACCGAATATGTGATTATCGATGTCCAGCGGACGATTTGGGGATTGGTGCTGATTTGGCTGGTAGCGATCGTCGCCTTTGCGGTGATTCTGTTGTTTGCTGCCACTATCATCGCCGTCGCCCAAGTTGATCCATTAGTCATGTTCACGATCGTCGTCGCTTCGGGGATTATCTGTTTGGTTGGCGGCGCGGTTGGTCAATATGTCTTTCACCAAAACTTTTTCATCGTCACTAATAAACGCGTTTTTGCGCGAATTCAAAATTCTCCCTTTGCCTATCATTTACAGAACATCGACCTCCGACATATCGAAGATTGTAGCTATTTCAAGAACGGCCTGCTACAGATGTTGTTTGATGTTGGGACGATTCGATTATCGACGATCAGTGACGAGCAAACTTATTTGTTTACTTTTGTTGCTCGACCAACTGAACAATTTAAAATCGTCAATCAAGTCGTTCAAACCGTCCACAAGAGCCGCGGTCTCCGCTAGATACGATTCTCTAGTCGGTCGTTTTCTGTTCTGGCGAATTTTTAGTGTAGACTGCTTCGGCCTCGAGATCGGCGGATAGTTTGAATTTCTGACATTCGCCCTTCTCATTACATTCGCTCGGTGTGTAACGATAATTACAATCCCCATCGGTGGCTTTCTTGCCATCCGCGTCAGTATAAGTACACGCATTACCATTTAAGGTAAATTCATCAGGATCAGTAAACAGGGCTGGATCGATGGCGGTTAAATTATCACGACTAATAGTTTCTGGATAATATTTGTTCTGGGCATAAAAAACCTCTGTCAAGTTATAATACATGGCGTTGATCGCGGTTTTCCTCGTTTGATCACGCGCAGCGGTTTCGAGTTCGTTTTTCTGGATGGCAAAGAAAGTCGCTAGCGTCACCAAAACCACGAACGCCACCATGAGTTCGATGAGCGTAAAACCAGCTTGCTTTTTCATACATGACAATTTTATCACATCACTCGCGACGACCAAAGAGAAAATCCATCCACTGTTCAAAATTGGATTTTTCGACTACTGTCACCGCTGTGGCGGTGGTTGATGTGGCATTTTCCACCCGCGGCAAAATCACCAGGTGCTCGCCAGGCTGAGCTTTGTTCAGCAGTGTTCGCGCTGATAATTCCAAATATTCCGGAGTCTGGTAGTAGGCTTGCTCGAGACGCAAATTCTCATTTTGCAGTTTCATGATGTCGGTATCGAGGCGCGCTTGTTCAACCTGGCGCTCGAGATCATAATTTTTCGCCAGCACATTAATCGTCGACCAGGCCCAAGATAGCGCCAACATCAGCGCGATGAGCAGCACCGTGTTATTGAGAGTCAAATGTTTTTTTATTTCCGCGAACATGCGATTATTATAACACATGCTATAATTATTAAGGGAAAAGTTTTATATATGGGGGGCGTAGCTCAGTGGTCAGAGCAGTCGGCTCATAACCGATTGGTCCCTGGTTCAAGTCCAGGCGCCCCCACCACCAGTTTTACCAAACCAAAAAACGCGCCCTTTTCAGGCGCGCTTTCTTTGTAAAATCAATTATTTTCTGATTTTCTTGATGGTCAAGAAGCCATTGCGCGGATTCTCAACAACCTCAAAACCGGCAGGTAATTCACATGGGGTACCCTTGCCACCTTCGACCTTGGCAAAGAAGTAAATTCGCTGCTCACGGCCGCCACGTAGTGTAACGTCCTTATAGTGCAGGTAATATTTCACCCCCTTTGAGTTGGTGTGCGTGTAAGTTGCCATAACTCTTTCCTCCTTATTTGTTACTTACGTGTGCCATGTTACACTACCGTCATACCACTGTCAACCCCTTATGATGTAATTTTGACGTTTTACCACAGTTGGACCTCAGGCGGCGCGGTATTTAATTTTCAGAATAATTTTAAGGACTAGGATGAGGATTAGTCGAAAAACTATCGCAATTATTAATATCAAACAGACCAACATGAACAAGCCAGCCAGATCAAAACTCCAGCGCGCCGGCAGATAGCTAACATAATAAGCATCGGGCGACGGCAGCGGTTCCGTGGTAATATCGACCTCTGATACGCCAACCGTGTCAGCCACACATTTGGCCCAACCCGTGCCACCGCGCGGATAAATTTGGCGACATTTGACCATCGCCGCTTGGTAATCGCCATTTTCGACCTCTGGCATTTTGTTAGCTTCGACAACTTTGTTGAAATCTTGCTCGTAAAGTGTCTGCAGCGCCACCCGCCCAGTCGAAGTGTTCATATGATGCGCTACGTAGTTTTGGAGATCCCTGGCGGCCGTTTGAACTTGGGCAATATCGCCGGTTTCGTCAGCCTTGATCAGTGCTTCTCGTCGATCCATCATCCCGAGATTATTCAGCCGGAGGAAAATCGCCGCCAGTAGAATAAATAACAGTAAAATCACCGCCAGCTGCCAAGTTTTGACGGTTTTTAGAAACTTTAAAATCCGCCGGTACAAGTGAGCCCTATCGCCTCGATCGGCATCGTCTTGGTAGTTTTTTTGCCACCCCTTCATCTCAGATATTGTATCATGTTATACTAGCAATATGAATATATTTATCTCGGGGATCGGTGGTGCGGGCATGGGGCCGCTGGCCGCGGTCGCTCATCAGATTGGCCACCACGTGGTTGGTTCGGATAAACGAGCGTCGAGTTATATCGATTATTTAAAAAAACATGGTATTTCCGATATCCAGATTGGCCAAACTAAGGAAAATATCGCTCGCGTGCACGCTGAAAATCCAATCGATTGGTTAGTTTATTCGTCGGCGGTGACGCTCGAAAATCCTGATCCGCCAGAGTTACAGTTCGCGCGAGATCACGGCATTCGTGTTAGCAAACGCGACGAACTGCTGAACTTTATTTTGGATGACAAGAAACTCGAGATGATCGCGATTGCTGGGACACATGGCAAAACCACCGCTACGGCAATGATGGTTTTTCTCTTGCAAGAACTCCGTCAACCGATTTCCTATCTATTGCCCGCCAAAACCAGTTTCGCCGATATGGGAAAATACGACCCTGAGAGTCGTTGGTTCATCTATGAGGCTGACGAGTTTGATCGCAATTTCTTGGCTTTTCATCCGCTAGTTAGCCTGGTTACTGGCGTAGCTTATGATCATCACGAAATTTTTCCAACGCGCGACGATTACCGCTCAGCTTTTCGAGAATTTATCGGTCAATCGAAACAAACCTTTATCTGGCAGAACGATTTTGATGATCTCAGTTTGAACGAAACTGAGCAGATTCGGGTTTTAGATCCTAACGAACCGCAGATTGACCAGATGAGACTAATTGGTCACTATAATCGCCTCGATGCTTGGTTGGTCGCCCAAGCCGTTCATGACATCACCGGCGAGCCGCTCGACAAATTGGTCGAGATTTTGGAAAAATTCCCAGGTCTGAGTCGTCGCATGGAACAAATCGCGGCGAATTTATATAGCGATTACGCCCACACCCCCGAGAAAATCGTTGGTGCAATGAGCGTCGCCCGCGAAATGGCCGCCGAAACTGGTCAAAAATTGGTGGTGATTTATGAACCCCTGACCAACCGGCGACAAACTTATTTTCTTGATAATTATAAGGGTGTTTTTCAGGGCGCAGACCAGCTATATTGGCTGCCGTCGTATCTGGCGCGCGAGCCAGAGGATTTACGAATTATCCCGCCCGCCGAATTGATCGAACACCTGGACGGTGAAACACGTGCGATCGCCGAACCGGCCGAAATGAATGATTCTTTGAGAGAAAAGATTAATGAACATTTGCATCGCGGCGATCTAGTCGTCGCCATGACCGGTGGTGGTGGCAACAGCCTCGACACTTGGTTACGGCAGAATTTCAGCGAAAACTCACAATGAAACTTGACACTTGGTATGGTCTTTGATACAATGACGCCAGACATACCACATTTGGCGGCGTGTCTGAGAAACCCGGCCCGTAGTTTATACACTACACTGCGGGGTTTTTCTTTTAGGCCAAGTGGCCAGGTGGGAAAACCGACATGAAATGTTTATTACCATGACGTTTATCCTCCTTAACTTGAACATAAAATAAGTCTCCTTCATGCGTCATCCCAGCGAAACGATGAACTAGTTCATTTTTGCCATTAGGATTCTGCCTGGTTTCTGGTTCAAACGGTGTGTTGCGCAATAAATCAAGTGCACATTGGTAGTATTTTATACGTCGCATACGCTCACCACGCGGTTTTTGATTAATATGCGACCAGAATAAATTTAGAAAGATTTTGTCCTTTTTAAAGTAAGCACTTCGCACATACGGGATTCGCTTGGTTCGTCGAGCACATTCTCTATACAAAGCACGGGCTTTCCGCTCAATTTCCAAGTAAGCCGTTCCTTTGAGTGTATTATATTTCGATTGATAAACTTTCACTGGGTTATTATAACATGACGAGTCCGAGTGAAAAGAAAGCGGGCTGTCTCTTCCGAGGTGAGGAAATGTTACATTAAATGATGATTTTAATATGATGAAGTTACGAGAAAACTGGTAAAATGGACTTTGTGAAAATTTATTTGATCAAGGAAAATGACTGATTTACCAGTAATCCTACGCGTCCAGGAATTTTTCCTCGCGATTAGCAAAATCACTGCTAAATTGCCGAGCCTCGAAAAACAAACTCTCGGTCGGCGCACAGAGGATAAAACTCTTGAACTCTTAGAAATTTTGATTATGACCAAGAACGCCCCTAAAGCCATGAAGGCCGCCTACCTCATCAAAGCCACCGCTGCTAACGAAATCCTCGGTTTTTATTTGCGAATTTTATTGGAACAAAAACTCGCGAATTCTACCACTTTGCATCAATTAATCGCCAAAAATACCGAAATTGCCCAGCAGATCGGCGGTTGGCGGAAGAGCGTGCAATGATATATACTTTTGTCCATGATGCATAGCAATACCCAGATTTATAAAGTTAAATCTGACAAAATTTCTGGCGAGAACTATATCGACGTCGAGCGCGTTGCGCGGCAAGCTTATCGTATAATCGCCGGCCGCACCAAACGCAATCCGTATATTCGCAGTGCTTACTTCCATAAGGATAAAATTTTCCTTAGTCTGTTTTGGCAACATTTAATGCAAAAACACGAGGGTGATCGTAAACGACGACTCAGATATTTTAATTGCGCAATTGAGTTATTACGACACTCGACGATCCCGCCCGAAACAAAACAGAATCCTCTGAACAAGAACGAACTGTTACATCGTTTTACGGGTCAAACAATTCATGGTGACATTTTTATTGTGCATATTGCAGAGGACAAGCGCAAGGGTAACAAATTTCTGATTTCAGTTTTTCCCCCAAAACAACAAGATAGAACGAGTCAGGTAAAAACAAAGAAACCTCGCAAATGGTAGCTCTTTGACTACGCGAGGTATCTGGCAGTAGTGTAGCACATGGATGTATATGTGTCAATCCTCACACTGCTAAGGCTGACGTTGGCGAAAGAGCGTGCAATAAAAACGCTGCTACCAGCGATATTTTGATTATTATTCACATCACCGCGCCACGACCACCAAAGCCCGGGCGCCCAACACCGTCCCACTGGCGGATGTCCGCCTGGACGCTCGAAAGCCAGCCGACCAGACCAGCGACACTGCCGCGAGCAGTTGTCTCAGGTGTATATTGTACTTTACCAGTCATATCTGTTCGCGCATATTTTGACTGACCGTAGTAGTCCAAAGATGGAACTATGCCCAAGAGCTGCGCTGTTTTACCTGCAATCGCGTTACCAATTTTTGCGCCGGTTTCATTAATATTACCCTGCATTGTTGCGCAACTCTGGCCAAACATCATAAGGCCTCGGCTAAGCAGTAGATAAGCGCCGGTTGGCAGCTGATTGCGACGATCTGGCGGTAACCATTGATTAAACCATTCTTCTTGATCCTCAGCACCGTTCAACAACAAGCCCGCGTCACCCAGCACGCCCAACCGTGCCGCCAGCGGTAGCGCCGCTTCACCGACATGAAATACCACGCCCGGATTGCCATGCCCTAATTTTTTCTCCGCAAGTGCCATGAGTATTTTGTTCACTCCATCTAATTTCTCGCCCAAGAATTGATCGATCGCCTCAGTACTGATCGGCAGCCTATCTGTCTCTCGCGCCAACTTCACCGCGTTGTCTTTTCTTGCCGCTGTTTTGCTTTCCGACAGCATTTGTTCGATAAAGTCCGTTTGGCCATCTTCCCACGTGATAGCAGTCACATGTACCGGCTCATATAAACCAGATTCTGGATTAAAGCCAAATCTCTCGTTCATAAATCTCCTTCTTTCCCACCACATTGATCCATTGTCAACACAAGTATACCCCCCCCCGAAAAAAGTCAAGGGATTTTGTAATAATTTCGTGAATTTGCAAGTTTTAATGGTAGATCGGCGCGGAAAATTACGTCGTTTCGTGGATTAATCGTCAATTTTAGTTCTGATTTTAGAAAAGTCGTAGCAATTTCTCGAAATTGTTCGGCGGCGCGGCGTGCTGGTGCAAACAAAATCGCATCATCACCATATCTAACATACGCCAGCGGTTTTAGCTCGTGTCGCACAAACCGGTCTCACGAGAAGTGATACTCTTGTATCATTGAGCTATTTGATATGCACCACAGTCGTTCAATCATCGCAGACAATGGCTGGTGTTCAATACACATCGAAATGCTCATGACTATTTTATATAAAGAATAAGTAAAAGAAAAGAGATTAGAGGCAAGGCCTAACGAGATACTAGCTTCTCCACGGCCCGAACCCCGACGTTCTCGTCGGTTTCGCCGACCCAGTGCCTGCCGAATCTCGCCAGGCGATTGTTCACTATGTCCAAGCCCGAAACAAGCGAATAGCCGGCGGCAGACTCTGCCTCTAGAATAAAGCATGTCCAGGGATTGGTATATAACTTTCCTGCACCTAGGTGGTTAAACAATGGTACATCAGATAGATAAAAGTCATCTGGCTTTGCCTTATCACCAAATGGGCTATCTTTGGCAATCGCTTGTAGCAACTGTTTATACATTTCGTTCGCCGCTTCATGATTCTTTCCGGTCAGAAATAGTCCTGGTTCACTAGTGTGTGCATTGAATTTTTTGGGTAATTCTTGTGTCGGAATTACAATTAAATCGCCATTTTCATCATCCGTCAACGGCGGGTGGCGATGAATTGCCTCTTTCCAGCTCTCCACTGCCAGCACCGTATCTGATATCAAAATTGGTAGACCGAGTTTTTGCAAATCCACTAACGAGTGGCCGAGTCGCCATCCAACGCTACCTGGACGCTCTGTCAATAGTGTTGGATCAGTCTCTTGCGCTGCAGCTAGTATCGGTGTTAGTTTTTTGATATGGGTACCTGGATTGTCTATCATAGCACGGGTTACATATGTGCCTGCCCGCCTTCGCAGCCATTGCTCAGCTAAACCCTCTGGGTCGCGCGTTGGATCGCTATCGCCCAGTATATTCGTGGTGCGATCACCGATACCTTTGTTTATAATTCCCATAAACTTATTCCTCACATCTTATTAAACACTGTCAACCTAACACCACTAGTGTACCCCCCCCCGCAAAAAGTCAAGGGGTTTTATAATAATTTCGTGAATTTGCAAGTTTTAATGGTGGATTAGCGCGTCAACTCACTGGGTCAAATCGACTTGGTAATTTAGTTCAGCAAAAAACTGTTGGTGTGATTTTTGTTGCAAATCAATTAGATCGTCGATCGCCGGCGCCAGTTTGTGTTGTTGGCGCCATGTGGCATCTGACCAAACCGTGTTGTCACTATCAAAATCGGCAATTCTCGCCATAAAAATATGTGCAAAGACACAGCTAATCATGGCCTCCTCGGCCGTTACGCGTATATACACATCGCCACTGTGCGACAGTGCTCGCGGTGAGATGCGCAGGCCGATTTTTTCATCCAGCTCACGAACTGCGGCATCGAAAATATTGCCGTCTTCTATATGCAGTTTACCACTCGGCAGGGTCCAACGCGTAATGAACGGTTGATGATCGCGTGGAGTCAATAATACTTCATCCTGTTTATTTTTGAGTATTATCATAGTAATAATTTTAGGTTGAACTCGCAGTTGCAGATTGCTATGCGAAATTCGATCAACATACATCAAACCTTTGGCGGTCAAACGATATTCTGTTGAAATTTTTTCGACCAGACCGCTTTTTATAATCTGTTTCAAGTGATAAGAATACAAATTACTGTCGGTATTTGGTTTTCGCATATCTGAGAACCGCGCTGTTTTGTGATAAGTCAACACTTGCAAAATATATTGCTGAATCGGGTGAGTAATTACTTGGTTGTCAATCATATTTGAGTCAAATTAAACTTGCTATACACACATTCTAACACAGATTATGATAATCATGCAATTAACAAGAAAGGATGATTATGAATCAGGCACCGGTGCAATCGCGCATAGACATAGAGCGAGAGGGGAAATTTTGGGGACCGCCCGAAACTCTCGACAAATTAGGTAATCGGTATCAAACGCAGCAAATCACCCAGTTGTATTTGAGCACGCCGGGCGATGAGTTTGAATTGCGCGTACGCCGAACTGTTTTGGCTGATAATACTGAATCTTGCACTGCGACTCTGAAAAGTCGTCCGGAATTCGACGGTGCGACAATTGAACGACTGGAAATGGAAACTGAAATTGCCAAAGAGACTTACGAGTATTGGAGTCAACAGGGTCTACCTGTCGTCGAGAAAACACGCTGCGATTACGGCTCGGGGTTAACTGTCGACTGGATAAAAGGAATCGATGCGCCACTGATCGAGCTGGAAGCTAGAACCGACTGTACGATGGAGGAATTGATTCGCAGAACACTTGCCTACGAATATCTGAGACGACATTGCCGCCCAGCCGACGATTCAGCTTTTAGCGAAAACATAGCGCATCGAGGACTAGAGTGGTCCGAGACTGCGCCCCTAACTGTGGCAGATATTATTAATCCTTTGATTAATGGGCAAATTAATCCGTCCATTGACAATCCTTACATTATCGCTATCGCTGGTCGCAGTGGCAGCGGTAAGTCAACAATCGCACACCAGGTGCAAGAAGAGTTAGAGAACCGTCAGATATCTGCACAAATCGTCTGCGTAGATGATTACATCAAGGGTTTGGCTTGGCTCCAGGATCAGCTTGGAGACCAGCCGCTCAATTACGACTTGCCTGGATTTTTCGATACGTCTACCTGTGCACGAGAACTATCCGAACGAATCGAGCTGGGAACGCCTTTGCCTGAGCACCGTTACAATTGGAACACGCAAGAACCAGACCCGGTCAAACCTGTTGATACACTATCTCCAGTTATCATCCTGGAGGGCATCTACGCTGACAGCCCTGACCTGGCTGATGTGGTTAATGTGCTATACACCGTACCGACTGGCGTTGCCACCTGCGTCGGCCGCAGATTAGCGCGCTCCCTCAGCGGTGAACAACTCGGTGGGCTCCCACCCGAAGACCAACTGCGTTACTACCTAACCAGCGCCGAACCGACCTACCGCCAGGCGCATGGGCTATCACAAGATTAAGATTCGGGGTTTTCCAACCCTCCCTGGACGCGCACCCCATACTTCGAGTTCGCCTTGTACTCCTCAAGGCTGCCGTCGTCGAAATCCGACGCGCCGTTGTACGCACACGAAAGCGGAAACCAGTCGGGCGGACGAGTTTTATCAAGCTCAATATGTCGCTGTCCTTGCCAATCCTTGGTTGTACTATAGTTGGTTCGCGGAGCACCATCGGGACGCTGAAGATCACGCATCGCCGTGTGGCCGACTGTCATGTGATCAAAGCTAGTAACCCCCTTGGGTGCGTTTGCCCGTATGGCTTTAATTAGTTCTGGGTATAGGCCTACTTGCTCCGACCATGACTCATTGGTTAAATATAGACCAGCAGAATTTGGCGATTCTTTGAAATTACCGTAATTGCCTGTGATCATGACTGCTAATTTACCGGCAGCTTTAGGAACTAAGAGCCCGCTTTCATATTTTTCAACACCGTCGATATAACAATCTGGCATAACAGCAGCTAATTGCTGGAGCGTGAATGGCAAGGTTAAAAACGCTTCGTTCACGTCGCCACCCGCAGCTTCAAAAGCTTGTAACATTTTGTACCAAATTTGAGTTGGGTCAGTAATTTTTTCCTGATCTGATTCGGATATAAAATGAGGTTTTTCGCCTTTCTTGTCATATTGAGTTAATGCATCGGCAATGTGCTCCAAACGGCTCCTTACGTCATCTTCTCCCATCTTCCTTCGTGGACCTTGACTTTCTTCATTCGTATTAAATGATAATCCATTATAATCTGGCATCCTGTCTCCTTCCTTAATAACATTTATAATTGTTATAAACTTATTCCTCACATTTTATTCAACACCGTCAATCTAACACCACTAGTGTACCCCCCCCCGCAAAAAGTCAAGGGGTTTTATAATAATTTCGTGAATTTGCAAATTTTAGATTTTGAATTACTGCGCACCGAGGTAGTAAATTGGTAAACCATCATCAACGAATTTTTGCTCGTAGCTAGTCATGATTTTGAATTCTTTGGGCAGATCGGAAGTGTGCAGATCGCGCGAAAGGTTGTCGATTTTCCAACCATTTTGTTCGAGTTGCTCGAGCGACCATTCGAACAAAGGTAAATTGTCAGTTTTCAAATGCAATTTTGCAGACTCCGATTTTGCAGGGTCAGACCCTGCAAGAGAAGTTGTGAGGATTTGACGATAATCGGCGAGATAGCGCGGTGCGGTCAAACGATGGCGTGCGTCGGGTTTTCGTGGCCACGGATCGGGAAAAGTTAACCAAATTTCAGAGGCGAAATGCGGCGGAATAACTTCGGTGATTTGGGCGATATCGCTACGGACAAAATAGATGTTCTCCAGGTTTAATTTTGCAGCTTCGCGGGCGCCTTGAAATAGACGATCGCCCTTGATGTCGACAGCGATAAGGAGTTTTTCCGGATGACAACGGGCTAATTCGACCGCGAACAGGGCCGATCCAGCGCCAATTTCGACGACCAGTTCGGACAATTTGTCATTCTGAGCGTTAGCGAAGAATCTCGGAGATCCTTCGGCTAGCGCCTCAGGATGACACGGTGGAGGTATTTCAGGATGATATGGTGGGAGTATCTCAGGATGACATTTTAGAAATTCAATCCATTCTTTGAGATGAAAACAGGTTGGGTATTCGTTAAAACGAGCGAATTTGTAAAGTTTGCGACGACGCTTGATCACAAAATCTTCGGGGTGAGGACGACCGTCTGACCGCACAGTTTTTATTTGGTAATTATCGTCAAACATAATAATTCGCGATGGCAGAGTATTATCGCACCCCCCCCCGTCAACATACAGACTAACCGCCTCGCCGAAATAGGCGCGAGCGGCGGCGACATTGTCGGCCGGCGGCTGATCCGGTGGATTGGCCGACGGCGCTGAGAGCGGTCCGGTTTTGGCTAGTAATTCTCGCAAACTTTTATCGTTCGGCACGCGAAGACAAATCGTCGGTTGCGCCTCGCGCGTATCGGCCAGCCAAGTTTCTTTTAGCTCATCAGCCGGCAAAATCACCGAGGTTGCGGAATCTGCTCGCCAAATCGTGTCTAGTCTCTGGCGCAGCTCATCATCGAGCCGCACCAATCGCGCCGCGGTTTCGACGCTGTCAACCAAGGTGATAAAACCTTGTTTCAAATTACGCTCGCGCACAGCATGTAATTTTTTCACCGCCTGTTCGTTGAGTGCTGATGCGAAAATCCCGTAAATCGTGTCCGAACGCATGACCACTAAATCGCCACGCGCGAGAACTCTGACGATGTCGTCGATTTTCATTCGATTGGTTCCGTAACGGTCGGTCCGATGGCCAAGCCGAGGTTTTCATCCGACATGACTGTGTTATCATAATTATTCATTTGATCGAGACGAGTGGTGATGGTTTCGTAGCGCGAACGAAAATCTATCAGAGCGGTATTATCCAAAGTACCAGTCGGTGAAAAGGGTTTGGTATTGTCGCTACTGCCTTTGACGTCGTCGCGGACTTTTTCATAACCCGGTCGCGACAAATCGAGTTTGACCGCACCACCAACTTGGTACAGCCACAGACTAATACTCGTCAACGTAGTCGCCACTATCATCACCGTAATGATAAAGACCGGCCATTGATGCCTAAGGATCCATTGACCAAATTGTTTGATCCGTTCTACCATCGCCCAGCCTCCTCGATCACCAGGTTGAATTCGGTGTAATAATTATCGATATTCTGGCTAAGGATCACGGTGTCTTGTCGCAACAAGTCGCGCGCCGCTCGCACCATTTCTAGTTTGTTATAAAAGTCGATCGGTCGGTTGGTACATTTAATGTCGAGTGCACTAGCAATAATGTCGTCATAATTATTGTAATCATTTCGAAATTTCTGGAGATTTTGTTCGAACTGTAGAGCCAAGCTGGTTAACGCCGGCGCGGCAATTTTGTTAACCGATAATCGTGCGTTCATCGCAAACATCAGATCAAGCATTTCGTTATAATCATGTCCGCGATTGATCCGCGAACCAGTATCGGCTTTTTGGATTTGGTTCAAGATCGATTGCGCCGCCGGGCAGTTCACTGATATGGTCGTCACATCTGGCATACCCAGAACGTGCGCGCTCGCGAAACTACCAGCGACAACGATGGCGATAATGACTAGACTAAACTTTTTCACTCGCCTATTGTAGTATACTATGTACATGAGTGCAAAAACTTATCGACGACGGCGCGGTATCGCGATTGCGATTATCGGTGTCGTCATCACCACCGGAATATTGATCCAGGCGAACCTGGCCGACAAAACTACTCCCGTCATTGATGATCATAAAAATGCATCTAAAATTACTAACCTCGATCAACCTTTGGCCTTGGACAGTTTAAGTAAATTACCGGTCAAGGAGCGTGCCCTGAAAACTGGTTACGCTCGTAGCCAGTTTGGTAATGGTTGGGCCAAGTGGCAAAAGTGCGATACTCGGCAGCGTATTTTGGCGCGCGATTTGGTCGATATTAAACTAGCTGACGATGGTTGTACGGTGCTATCGGGAACTTTGAATGATCCTTATACTGGTAAAGTTATTGAATTTACGCGCGGCGTTGGTACTTCTAGCGCCGTGCAAATCGATCACGTTGTCGCGCTGTCTGACGCCTGGCAAAAAGGTGCGCAAGAACTAGATGCTAGCACTCGCGAAACTTTAGCGAACGATGATTTGGAATTGTTGGCGGTCGAAGGTCGAGCCAATGCGCAGAAATCCGACGGCGATGCGGCTGCTTGGTTGCCTAGCAATATCGCTTTTCGCTGTCAATATATCGCCCGTCAAATTGCGGTCAAAATCAAATATTTCTTGTGGGTAACCCAGGCTGAATATGATACGATGGTCCGGATCCTCAGTAGTTGTCCTAAGGAACGCTTGCCCGCACCTTAGGCTTTTAGTTGTCCGTCTTGAACAAGAAACGCAAATAATCACG
Source organism: Candidatus Saccharimonadota bacterium (assembly GCA_009776375.1). Taxonomy (GTDB): domain Bacteria; phylum Patescibacteriota; class Saccharimonadia; order Saccharimonadales; family Saccharimonadaceae; genus WQXA01. Next base: position 25,621 of record WRNW01000002.1, read on the forward strand.
CATCATTCGCGCGCCGCAAATCATCGGCAAATAGGTAGCTAGTTGTTTGGTAACTCGATCGACCCACTGGGTGTCGTCCTTGACCGCGGCAGACGCAGCGCGCATTTGTTCATAGAGCGAAGCAATCTCAGCATTATAATTATCGCCACGTACCTCAAAGACTTCTGGCGGTTCGACGTCAGCCACACCACCATCACTAGTCGAAATCAGTAGCGTTAGGTTGCCAATATCTTTCATAAAAGAAGTGCCGCAAGCTTCCCAACCAACTTCGGGCACATTGATTGAGATATCCGCACCCGCACTCATCGCCGCCGACAAACTTTCATCGTAATCGGTGATATAGTGAACTCGCTCCCTCAGGAACGGATCATTGTCGATATTTTTCAACATTACTTGCAAACGATCGTAAGTTTTATCGCCCGAACCAACATTGCCAGGCATCATGCCCGACATAATATAGTGAGCGTTACTTTCAAATAAAATACTCCTGATTTCGCCCATATCTTCGAACGGCATCCACGGTCGTTTATATTCGACAAATCTCCTTTTGAATTCGAACAGCATCGCGTCTTCGGGAATTTGAACGACTTGACCATATTGGTTTTTTCGATTCTGTAATTCTTGGTTCAGTTTCGCCCGACCGAGTTTTTTGATCGAACGCAGATCAGCGGCGGTAACTTGACCTAGCACGTCTCGGAAATTGGCGCCTGGCATATCGAATTTGTCAAGGATTTCTCGACTGCGATAAAATTCAAGGATTTCTGGCATCACCCAAGTATCGAGATCAATACCGTTGGTGATGGCTTTGAACTCGACACGTTCGCCACTGAGATCGTGCACGTCGATAACTTTGGCATGCATCCGCGAGACACAGTTTTTGGCTTCGGCGATTTCGATAGTTAAATTATTGAGTTTGAGTTGTCCATTACGAAACAGACCAGCAATAAAATGTTTCAAAGCCGGACTGACGAGATTCGGGAAAACATACTTTTCAAACTGGGCGTAAGTGTATTCTGGTTCGGCCGCCTGGACCAACGTGTGATTCGTATAAAGCGTATGTTTGCGCACATAAACGATCGCTTCGTACAAACCCATGCCGTTGCGACAGAGTTCGTCGAGCCGCGCCACCGCCGCAAAAGTCGCCGCGGTTTCGTTCAGTTGAATAACCGCTGGTTTGAGTTCCAGCATTTTTAGCGCCGCATAACCGCCCAAACCCAGCGCGACCTCTTGGTATAAGCGATGATCTTCGGACGCATCACCGACATAGAGAGCGCCAAAATTCGGTTCACTCATCGTCAAAAACCGCGTCGAACCGAGAATTTTCTGATAAATTTCTAAAATCGCATCCTTTTGACCCTCGACTACGACTGCGATATCACCAACTTTTTCGTAACCCGATTCAATTGGACTACGTGGAGTATAAGTATCCTTGGGCACCAAATTAGTCATTTCCTGGTGACGCTCTTCCTGGTAGTACGGCGTCAACATGACAAAAGGAATTTCGAGCGCTTCGGCTGTGCGACGCGTATCGGCCGCCAGCACACCCAAACCACCAGCACCACGAATGCCGTTTGCCGCATCGTAAACTTCCATCGTCGTATAGACATAAGGCCGCTCGACCGAAATCTTGTGTGTCAAACTAGCACGATCAATCGCTGCGTAAAATTCCGCGACATCTTCAATATCTGATGTTGGTTGCCCACTCATGTGCAATATTTTATCAAAAGTAGAGACCAGGCGCAAATTGCGGACTCCAAACTAGCTAGGCCAAGCACCTTCTCATATCGTCTTTCATAGTAGTCGTTGCGTTTGTGGTTGATGCGAAAAAGTGCTTGGCTAGGGTGGAGGGATTCGAACCCCCGAATGCCAGGACCAAAACCTGGTGCCTTACCACTTGGCTACACCCTAACGCCAGCTATATTTTACCACAGAGTAGGAGGGGAAATAAAGCCGCTTTGTCCGATGGCAGTCATAATGACACCTACACACCAAACAGCTTTCACGAAGCCCGACAAGTATATTTTGTCAATCGGCGCTAAAAATTCCAGATTTAAGCTGCGATAGAATCGAGTGTGAAATCAGCCTTTCCGTTAAATATGTCCATAGCTTCCTCTATACTACACCCACCAAACGTGATTGCACTAATCGCTTTGGTCAGGCGGACAGCCTCATCCAGGGGACGCTGATGGATATTCCTACCTGTGGCATTGCCAATCGCACCGCCGATGTGGATCTGGTCGTATAGCTGGCTCAAGAAGACTTCGGCGTCAATTGTAGTGCCTCCTGCACAGACTAGCCCTGTCCTTCCTGCAGCCTGGGAGGCTATCGCCAGCAGCTCGGCCGAGTTGTTCTTATCCGTAGCATCAGGGGGGTTGACTTTGACAAAGTCAGATCCTAGGCAAAGTGCCACACCGGCTGCACCGGCGATCACTGTAGCTTCCTTCTCGTCGGCAACGGCCTCGCCCCGCGGATAGATCCATTCTACAGTAATCAAGCCATGCGCATGTGCTTCGGCTACCAGCTCACCAGCCTCTGACATCATGGTCGACTCATATTCACTGCCTAGGTAGGTCGTGTGACCGACACCGACTATATTGACTCCGGCATCCCTCATAGCTAAGACTGAGCCCAAAGAGTAGAGCTGGGACGAATAGGGATCATCCTGCGTGGTTTTCACCAGATGTGATTTTGAATTCATCTTCACCAGATAGTTGATATCGGGATAGTCACGGGCATACTGGGCAACCAATCCCCTCTGGGCTGCCATGACGCCGATCACGCCTTGCGAGGCGATACGAAAGAGATGCTCCGGGTCGTTGTCTGCCAAATCAATCCCTTCTCCATGGAAATCGTCATTGAGGTGCTCGATCTTCTGATCACAGGCAAAGAGCATCAGCTTGCCGGTCTCTCTGGTAGCTGCCAGGAAATTGTCAATATAGGTCTCTTGGGCCTCCGGTAGTACATCAGCAGGTACGCGAACATCCTCCCTTAAGAGCTTTACCTTCACCCCGTTTTCATTACCACTCATACCAACCTCCCATTCTCACTCTTTTACGAGTGTTATAAATTTACTCCGCCCACCCTTGTCATCAAATATACCCCCCCCCAACGCTTTATGTCAAGTCATTTGCCTAGCGATTTTCATGCTATAATAATGATTATGAAAATAACTAAGTGTGAACATGCGTGTTTGACGATCGAGGTTGATGGTCGGGTTTTGGTGATTGATCCGGGCGTTTATTCGACTAGTTTTAGACCGAGCGAGAATATTGACGCGGTGATTATTACGCACGAGCATAGTGATCATTTTGATCCGGAAAAAGTTTCCGAAATCCTTCAATTGAATCCTAATGTTGTAATATTTACAACGCAGAAAGTGACTTCTGACATTGCTAGTGCGCGAGTACCGAATATTAATGAAAAAATCGTGGTTGGGAATTTTTCGTTACAATTTTTCGGTCATGATCATGCGCCGATCGTTGATGGCGTGGTTCCCTGCGACAATTTTGGTGTTGTGGTTAATGATATTTTGGCTTATCCGGGTGATTCGTTTGAGCTGTCACCGATTCGTCCGCAGATTTTGGCTGTGCCAGTTAGTGCGCCCTGGCTCAAAATTAACGAATCCATGAAATACGTGGCGGCTGTCAAACCCGTCAAAATTTTCCCGACTCACGATGCCTTGCTTAGTGACATTGGAAAAAGTATTACCTATGGTTGGATTCATAGAACCTGCGATGAAATTGGCGTAGAGTTTATCGACCTATCACCTAGCGCCGAATTAACGATCTGATTTAGGATTTTTCGATATTTTTAATTGATAATTCGTCTAGTTGTTTTTTATCGACAGTCGACGGCGAACCCATCATTACATCGACACCACTGCCGTTTTTCGGAAAAGCCACAACGTCGCGAATGTTTTCGGTGCCCATGAGCACCATGAAAATCCGATCAAGCCCGAAAGCACAGCCGGCGTGTGGTGGCGCACCAAATTTGAACGCACTCAGCATCGCGCCGAATTTTTCTTCAACATATTTTTTGTCATAATTAATCGCGCCAAAAGCTGCGTACATGATTTCGGGGCTGTGATTGCGCACGGCGCCGGAGCAAACTTCGTAACCGTTCATGACCATGTCGTATTGGTCGGCGACGATACTTAGTTTTTCCGCGTCAGTTTTAGCGTTTCGTAGAACCTTGAGGCCGCCCTTTGGCATTGAAAACGGATTGTGACCAAATTCCAGGCCGCCACGTCCGAGCCAGTTATTTTCATCAAATTCGTAAAATGGAAAATCGACGATCCAAGCTAGCGCGATTTCATCAGGATTTTTGAGTTTGTAAAAGTCCGCGAATTCGATGCGCAAGTTACCAAGGATTTTATTGACTTTGGCTCGTTCGTCGGCACCGAAAAAGATTGCGTCGCCGTCCCTGGCGCCAGTTTTTTCGGTGATTTCCTGTAATTCTTTTTCCGACAAGAATTTAGCAATCGGTGATTTAATTTCGCCGTTTTCGAGAGTTAAATATGCCAACCCACCAGCGCCTTCGTTTTTCGCAATTTCGGTAAATTGATCGATTTGGCTGCGTGATAAATTCGCGCCATTTTTAACACAGATGGCTTTGACACAGTCGGTTTGGAAAACTTTGAAATTGGTTTCGGCGAAAGTTTCGGTTAGATCAATTAGCTCCATCGCGTAGCGCAAATCCGGTTTATCAGTGCCGTATTTTTCCATGGCTTCAACGTAAGGAATTCGGGGAATTTCTTTGGTTAATAATTTCTTCTTAGCAAAGTTAGTCACTAGATCAATCATCAATGGTTCGACCATGCGGCGAACAATTTCACCATCATCGACAAATGACATTTCGAGATCGAGTTGGTAAAATTCACCGTACAATCGATCGGCGCGGGGATCTTCGTCGCGAAAACAGGCAGCAATTTGATAGTAGCGCGGCAGACCACCAACCATCAAGAGTTGTTTGAATTGTTGCGGAGCTTGCGGTAAAGCGTAAAATTTTCCTTCGTGAATGCGTGATGGGATGAGAAAGTCACGCGCACCTTCGGGGCTGCTGTTCGCTAAAATCGGCGTAGCGACTTCGACAAAATCATGTTCGTCCATGTACCCGCGAATAATTTTGTTGAACTGGGCACGCCGCTGAATCATCTTTTGCATCGACGTTCGACGTAGGTCGAGGAATCGATATTTTAGGCGCATTTCTTCGCCTGATGATTGACCTTCGTCGCGCGTCGCGACTGGTAATGGTTCAGATTTGTTCAAGATTTCTAAATCTTCAACAATGATCTCAATTTTGCCAGTCGTGATATTGGGATTTTCTAATCCGACACCGCGTTCACGCACTGTACCTCTGGCCGAAATGCAAAATTCGTCGCGCAAAGTTTCGGCCAATTTAAAAATCTCGGTTCGATCAGGATTAAAAACTAGCTGTACCAACCCAGTCTGATCGCGCAGATCAACAAAAATCACTCCGCCGTGATCGCGCCGGGTGTTGACCCAACCGGCCACCGAAACTGCTTGGCCAATTTCTCCCAGTGTTTCATTCGCTAGCATTCTATCCATACCAGGATATTTTAACACAATTTAACAATCTGCCCTATTCTCTAGTCGCAGATAGCGTTTGCGCTATGTCTTTGAGGGTTATTAAACCGACGATTTTATCGTTTTTGGCAATCATCAGGATCGTCGAATGGTATTCGCACATTTGGTTGAGAGCAGCCTCGAGCGGCGCATCCTGATCGATCGCTGGTGGTGTTTTTCGCATGATTTTAGTCAAGATTTTTTCTTCTTGACCGACCGGCAAGACATCGTCAAGGTAGAGTAAACCAATAGTGTGATCTAGCCCGCCCTGCACCACCGGAAAGATTTTATGTCCCGAGACGAACAACTCATCGAGTAGTTTTGGCGTCAGCGCGTCACGAGCATGCAAAAAAGCCATTTGATCGCGTGGCGTCATGACTTTGTCGACCGTTTGATCGCGAAAAGTTAGAATGTTTCTGAACAAAGTTTTCGTTTGATCATCAACAAAATCGCTGTTTTCTATCAGATAGATTAATTCTTGTTCCGAACTAATCGACGATTCATCGTCCAGCCTAACCAACCGTCCGAACACCTTGGTCCAGGCGAAATATTTGTTGAAAAATTTCAGGTGTTTATTAGTCAAAGTTTTGGCCACGTCGCCCAGTAGATACGCCATTAGCCCAGCCAGCAGTATCACCGCGAACGCTAACCCGCCACCCTTTAAAAATCCCCATGAAAAAGCCGCAAAAATCGCTAGGAAGATCGCATCGATCAACGCCAAAATCCGCACCAGAACCAACAAGCCTGGATAAATGTCCAAAAACTTTGCCAGAGTTTTATACTTGACGCTATGTTCCGCCAAACGATTAATCTCAAATCGCGATTCGTCTGTTTTGAACCGAAACGCTAGTAACACCACCAGGATTAAACCAGTCAAGATAGCGCGGAAAATATCCATACTTTAAATTATACCAAACTAGTGGTAAAATAATAAGCACTATGAATAAGAGATTATGGATTGTGTTTGCGGTGTTAGTGCTAGTCGCGCTCGGCGGATTAATCGTTTGGAAAAAGAGTGGCGAAGTCGATCTGCAAAAACTAATTACGATGGCGGATCTCGAGGAAGGTGAGATTCCCGATCATTTCCGCGGGAACCTAGACGCCAAAGTCATCGTTATTCAATACGCCGATTTTGCCTGTGTTCATTGTGCTCAAATGTCCTCAACTTATGATAAGATCTTCGCCGATTACGAGGATCGGGTGCTGTTCATTTATCGCAATTTTAGTCTCAAATATCCTAGCTCGACGATTACCCAGTCGGCGGCCGAGGCGGTCTATCTCTTGGGTGGTGAAGCGGCCTACTGGCAAATGCATGACCTACTGTTTCAGGATGATTTAACCTGGACGAGTAGTGCTGTGCCAGATAACCAACACGAACTGTTAGCTAGTTTTGCCGAAGAGATCGGCCTAGATGTGGATGACTTTTTCAAGGCCATCGACGATTACCAGGAGAACGGCATCCTCGACAAAATGGATCGGGACAAAAGAGCCGGCCTCAAGGCCACAGTCACCGGTACGCCGACCTGGTTTGTTAATAGTCGAAAACTCGATGGTTCGAGCGACAGTATTATTCGAACAGCCATCGACAACGCTCTGAAAACAACCGAATAATTTTTATGCTACAATAAAGATGTGAAGAAGCTGACAAGTTCTCTGTTACGTTATTGGCAGTTCGCTCTGACTTTGGTAGTTGGCGTGATCGCCTTGATTTTGGCATTTGCCATCGCCCAAGCCACGATAGCTGGTTGGTTAATTAGCGTCTACGCGATTTTTATTTCTTTGTTTTTGTTCTGGGACATGATCCAAACATTGCGCGACGGTCGTTACGGTGTTGATGTCTTAGCAATCACCGCGATTGTCGCGACGATCGCGGTTGGTCAATATTGGGCGTCGTTAGTGATTGTGGTGATGTTGACTGGCGGTGAAACTTTGGAAGATTTCGCAGCTCATCGCGCTAAACGAGAATTATCGGCGCTGCTCGAACGCGCGCCAGTGGTGGCGCACATTCTCAAAGGTTCGGAAATTGTTGATGTCAAGATTTCCGTCGTCAAACCTGGTGATATCGTGATCATCAAACCGCACGAAGTGGTGCCGGTCGATGGTGAATTAATTTCCGATACGGCCGAATTCGACGAGAGTTCCCTAACCGGCGAAGCTATCCCCGTCATGCGACGCAGCGGTGAAACTATTATGTCGGGCGCGCTGAACGGCGAAACGGCTGTGCGGATTCGCGCCACCGCGGACGCCAAACATTCCCAGTACGAGCAAATCATTCAGTTAGTTCGTCAGGCGGAGAATCAACCAGCGCCGTTCGTCCGGTTGGCTGATCGCTATGCCCTGCCTTTTACTCTTGTTTCCTACGCGATTGCTGGTTTGTCCTGGGCAATTTCTGGTGAAGCTTCGCGCTTTGCCGAAGTTTTAGTAGTGGCTAGTCCTTGCCCGCTGATTTTAGCCGCGCCGATCGCTCTAATTTCTGGTATGAGTCGCGCCTCCAAACACGGAATTATTGTTAAAAACGGCGCGGTGCTGGAAAAACTAAATTCGGCCACTGTCTTTGCTTTCGATAAAACTGGTACATTGACGCACGGCGATGTCGTCGTCAGTGAAGTCGTCGCAACTGATAATTTTACCAAGGACGAAATCGTCCAACTAGTCGCCAGCGCCGAAGCCAGCAGCTCGCACATTTTGGCGACATCGCTGGTGAGTTATGCTAAGAAACATCACGTTAAAACCTCGCGGGCGAAAAATGTTCGGGAGATTACTGGCAATGGCGTATTCGCGACCGTCGGTAATAAAAAGTTGGTTGTCGGCCATGCTAAATTTTTAGAAAAGAACAAAATCATAGTTCCTGTTGCTGACAAAAGTTCTACAGCGGTTTTTCTAGCGGTTAATAGTCAGTTTGCTGGTGTGATTTATTTTGCCGACAAAGTTCGTCCCGAGGCCAAGAAAACTCTCCTTGAGCTAAAACGGACTGGTGTTAGAAAAACCATCATGTTGACGGGTGATCGTCGCGCGATTGCTGATAAAATTGGTGCGGCCGCCGGCGTGGATGAAGTTTTCGCCGAACTTTTGCCCAAGGACAAAGTTGACATGATGCGCAGTTTACGAAGACGAGCCGACAAAGTCGCGATGGTTGGTGACGGCGTGAATGATGCGCCAGTTCTAGCGGCCGCCGACGTCGGCATTGCTATGGGTGCGCGTGGCAGCACCGCTGCCAGCGAATCGGCCGATGCGGTGATCATGCTCGATGATTTAGGACGAGTGACTACCCTACGAAAGATTTCTCGACGCACGATCAAGGTTGCCCTACAATCAGTTGGAGTAGGTATCGCGCTTTGTTTGGTGCTCGAAGTCATCGCCGCGGTTGGTTTTATCCCTGCGCTAATCGGCGCCGGATTACAAGAACTCATAGATGTCACTGTGATTTTCAACGCTCTCCGTGCGCATAAGAGCTAAGGGAAAAGAGCAGCCCTAATACTCTCGCCACATCCGCATGGGTGCTGGACCCTGGGGGGTTTTCTTGAAGGAAATTTCTTCGGGTTTTTTGGGCACGCTTGGATGCGCGGTAGTATCGATGTTATTACTGCGAGTTGGTCGTCGACGATTGGGTTTTGGTTGAACCGTTTGGCGCGCTGTCGAATGTGGAGATTTTTTCTGACCACGAATTCGCGCCATTTCTTGTTGTTCAAAACCGCGGTCGCGTTTTTCAATTTCCGCTTCGGCCTGGCGGGCGGCCGGCGAATTGATTGAACCAATTTCGTTAACCACCGGGATGACAATCGGCGTGCGTTGCGTGCGATCATAGAGAATCTGCGTTATTTCATCACGTAAATCACGTTTGAAACTTTCTATGTCGAGTCGACGACCAGTATAAGCCCACGCCGCTTTTTGCTTGATATAAGTCCGAATCGCCGCGATTAATTCTTCGCTATCACGTAGATAGATAAACCCGCGCGAAATGATGTCTGGCGAACTCAGCAATCGCCCAGTGCCGCGTTGAATCGTCAGCACTACCACAAAAATTCCTTCGGTCGACATGTGAATACGATCCTTTAAAACGACCTCGGAAACGATGGCGCCAGCATCGTCATACATCACACTACCGGCATGCACTCGCGCACCACGTTTGGCCGTACCGTCGTGATAAAATTCCACCACATCGCCAGCATCACAAACAAAAATCCGTTCGCGCAAAATGCCGCATTCTTTTTCGGCAATGCGAGCGCTGTGTTCCAAAAAAGTAAAATCGCCGTGATTCGGCAGGTAAAATTTTGGATTAAGGGCAGTGATAAATTTCACATGATCATCGTGATAGCCATGACCACCAATGTGGACCGGGCCGAGTCCATAACTTTCGTTATTGTTTTTGGAAATAACATCGCAACCTTCGCGAATTAGATTGTCCTCCATCATCGCCACGTGTCCTTCGTTACCCGGAATGCGTGACGAACTAAGGACGATGATGTCGCTGTTCTTGATTTTAATATAACGATGCGCACCGCTAGCCATGCGATTTAAAACCGCGTTTAACTCGCCTTGGTTGCCGGTACAGAGAATGGTAATTCTTCCGTCCGGTAGTTTAATAATATCCTCGAGCTTCATCATAGTATCAGCCGGTACTTTGAGATCGCCAGTTTTTAGAGCAATTTCGACGTTGTTGATCATCGAATAACCCGCCACCGCGACTTTGCGACCGTGCCTCGCGGCTTCGTCGATGGCTAGTTGCAAACGATGAATTTGCGATGAAAAAGTTGACACGATGATCCGTGAATTGGGGTATGTTTCCATGACTTGACCAAAAGTCATCCGTACTTCGGCTTCTTTGGTGTCGTTGCTGCCATGTGTTTCACAGTTGGTACTTTCGTTGATCAGTAGGTGAATTCCTTCTTTCGACGCAATTTCAGTCAAGCGTTCCATATCAAATTTACGATTATCCAGCGGATCTTCCTGGAAACGCCAGTCGCCCGAACTAACTACCACGCCAACTGGTGTGCGGATAACGACACAGGCCGCATCGGGAATCGAATGATTGACTCGCACTAATTCTAGACTAAAATGTTTCGACAGCTGGACACGGTCGTGACGCTCGGGCACCAACTCGTGGTATTCGGGTTCGTAACCAGTGTCTTCTTCCTCCATGTTTTTCTTGAGCATCTCGATGGTGAATTTCGTCGCGTAAACTGGTGCAGGAATTTTCGGAATCATATGATGAAAAGCCCCGATATGATCGAGGTGCGCGTGAGTAAACACAACTGCTTTTATTTGGTCTTTGCGCTCTTCTAGCCAACTAATATCCGGAACGATGTAATTAATACCCGGATAATCATCGCCGGGAAAATCAAAACCCATATCGATCACTACAATTTCATCGTCATAACAAATCGCTGTGGTATTTCGACCAATCTGCGTGCCGCCAACGGGGATGACTGTCAGTTTTTTGTCACTGTTTTGGGATTTCTTGACCAGCGCTGGCGCGTATTGTTCACCATTTAAACCATTATAGATCGATTTATTGACTGGCGTGTCGCTGTTGTTATAGAGGCCAGCCTGTAAATTGACATTTTCCGAAGTCCGCCGCGCGGCGCGCAAAACTTCACCTTTTCTGGTGGTCGTCGCATCGAGCACGCTGTTACCGGTTCGCCGCCTGGCGTTCGGGCGTTTACTTAAATCATCCTTCTTGGCTTCGGTCAGTCTTCTTTGACCCATATTAATCCTCTCTACTTTAGGTTTATTATCATGACTTACGGATGAGACATATAGAGATCATACCTCTATCGATGTGACAAGTGTAGCAAACTTTTATCAAAAAGTCAATCCGATATTTTTGGTTTCGTAGTAAAATGGTTGATGAAACCAAGGAGGGGAAATGTTCAAACTACCAGATTTAACCTATGATTTAGGCGCCCTAGCGCCCTGGACGTCTGGCGCGACGATGGATGCACATCATAACCATCATCATCAGATTTATGTCGACAAGTTGAACGCCGCCGTAGAACAGCTATCGACAGAGGTCCGCGCGGAGTATTTTGGTATCGATAGTGGTGTGGCGGAGATGAAAAGTTTAGCGCAATTATTACGCGATGTTCGCGCCGGCAAATTGGATGATCGCCTTCCCGCTAGTTTACACACAGCGCTAATCAATCACGGTGGCGGACACTTTAACCATTCACTGTTTTGGCAAGTTTTGACGCCACAATCGGACGGTGAACCGACCGGTGAACTCGCGCAAAAAATAATCGAGAAATATGGTTCATTTCAAGAATTCACGAATCAGTTCGAGGCCGCAGCAGCGGGGCTTTTTGGTAGCGGTTGGGCTTGGCTAGCGAGCGATCTCGATATTACGACCTCGGCTAATCAGGACCTGGCGCCAGGTAGTGTGCTCATCGGCCTGGACCTCTGGGAGCATGCTTATTATCTCGACTATCAGTGGAATCGTGCTGATTATGTCAAAGCTTGGTGGACGCATGTTAATTGGGATTTCGCGAGAGCGCGCTGGGACGCTGATAATCAGTAGGATTTATCCCCACCTGGTCGTGGCGGACAGTTCTAGAGAAAATATTTCATTTATATAGCTGAGCGTGCGTGCCAATAGCCACGAATCGCGCCACATTGCCGATTAAAATAAATTCAAAATGCAAGCGTAAATCGCCGCCGGCCGAGATTGAATACAGCCCCATGAGTTGACCTTTGAGTTCATGTAAACGGAGTTGTCGTGCGCTAGGATTACGATAAAAGACATCTATCACCTGGACGACTTTATTTTGCTCTTTCAGCGATAGTTTCTTGACTTGTTTTTGAAATTTTTTCGAGTATTCTATTCGATCAATCTTCAAGATTTTTGAGTGCATCCCTCAGCCCCCCCGCCGCTTGGCTTGCTGGAAAACTAATATAATCCCCACGTTCATAATCTCGTCGTGATTCCTCAATCATGTCCAGCAAGTATTGGCTCGGCTCCTCTAGGGAAAAACGTTTTTTGTTCACGAAATCACGCAGCGCTTCCTTGATAACAGCGCTGATCGGCACACCCAACTCGCGGGCCTTTTTTTGCGCCGCTCGTTTCAAATTGGTGTCAACTTTGGCGGTAACGATAGAAATATCACTCATAATGACCTCATTATAGCAAGCTTGGTAATACTGTGTCAATACCTGGTATTACTCGGTCATGATTTTCAGCACCGCGTCACGTTCGTTGACACGTTTGATAATATTCGGGACTTTGGCGAAATCATTCATCAGAGTTTCGCGCATGGCGCCGTTATAGAGGGCTGACGCGGGGTGGTAGAGTGGCACGATAACCACAGTTTGATCGTTTAAATTGATTCGTTTGGGCTGGCCGTGAATCTCGCTAATTCGCGCGCCAGGTAGAAAATATTCTAGGCTGTGACGACCGAGCGTGGCGATAACTTTTGGTTGAATAATTTCCAGCTGGCGGAGCAGAAATGGCCAGAAGGCTTCTTTCTCCTCTGGCTCGGGATCGCGATTATTTGGTGGTCGATATTTAACGATGTTGGTGATATAGACATCTTCCCTATTTAGACCAACCGATTCAAGCATTTCGTTTAAGAATTTCCCGGCCGCGCCGACAAAAGGTAATCCTTGTTCATCCTCGTTTTTGCCCGGCGCTTCACCAACAAAGACGATTTCCGCATCGAGATTACCATCACCCATGACTAGATTGGTAGCTTGTTCGGCCAACTCTGAACAGATGTTCTGGGCGACAATGTCCGCGCGAACCCGGTCAAGGTTGGATTGCTTGCTCATACTTAACTATTTATCGCAAGAGACCAATTACTTGCAGGTGTAATTTTGCCTTTCCATCGCTTTGCGATAGCCGTCTTGACCAATTTCATCACCACCAATTGTCATAAAGTTGATAAGTTTACCGCGGAAATTACCGCTGTCGTTAGACGTGACGGTTTCCTTAAACGTGATCACATCACCGTCCTTTGTAATATCCATGCCTTCATAGGTTTTAGTGATCTGGTCGTAAACTTGGTCAACCGTCATCCCGCTAGGATTACCGCTGCTATCTAACGTGCCGACTGCTTCGATTTTAGTGATTTTCTTGCCCGAGAAAAACGCTTTGTATTCTTCGTGCATTTTCATGCCATATTGCTCGTTGTCTTTTGAGCAAGTCACTGTGTTGCCGCCCAAAACGAACAGTACGACAACTAGCACGACCGCAATAACTAGCAGTCCGCCGCCACCGGCGATGAGCAAAGTTTTTTTGGATTTTAGTTGGTTAGTGGACTTGGCTGGTTTGTCCGTTGACGTAGCCCCTGGTTGATTTGGATCCATTGTTCCTCCCTTATTATCTAACTTTTCCAGTATAACATGAGTGGTCCAAGGAGTGCAAATTTCTAGGCTCGACATGGCGCATGCGATAGGTTACTATCAAAGCGCCCCGCGGTTCGCGGAGCGCTCAGCGGTTTTTTCTGGCTATTTTATTTGCCAGCTTTATCGGTCAGATGTTTGTTTAGGTTATTAATCGCATTAGTCAAATCGTTCTGGCTTGGCACTGCGCCGAAAGGATCAGTCAAATTGCTGGTGCTCTCCATCTGGCTTAGACATTCCGTCACTTTAGACAAGTCGCCACTAGTGAAAGCTGCACTCAAACAGCTGAGTCCTGTACCGAGTTGATGAAAAGCGTCGTTGATCGTGCTATCATCAGTTTCAAGCGCGCTGAATACTTGACTAACTTTAGTTAAACTGCTAGTGAACGCTGTTAGCTCACTAACACTCATGTCAGGGATGTCGGATAGGTCACCCATTGTCAACACAAGACCGACCATCTCGAACAGGGCTAGACCAACTTGATCCAACACCTGAATCCGGACGGTGAATGATCGATCATAGACGTTATGAGCATTTTTCAGCGTTTCGAACAAATCTTTGGTTTTTTTGTCGCCGTTTTTGATGGCCGACATACTACCTAGATCATCGACGCTGGTTTTTAGTTCGTTTTGGAATTTCTGCATCTCAACCTTGGCGGCATCCAATTGCGTCTGAGTAATTGTGGTAGAACCATCCAAGACACCCTCTAAACCTAGCGAGCTAAACACAGCGTCCCAAGTCTCAAATGACTGTGTAACTTTCTCCGCTTGCGCCTGCGCATCACGATATTCTTGCTGGCTCGGTCCACTCCAGACAGTTAAAAATAGCGTCAGTAGTACCGCACCGATTAGTAGCAATCCGCCACCAATCGACAAGCCCAAGATCAGGCCAAATTTTGATTTCTGCTTCGGCACCGAAACATCTGCTGTTGGTTCCATTCTCCCTCCTTATCCATTATTTTGCTTAATCATTATAGCATACTTGTTCGCAAGATTGGTGTTTTTGATCATCAATCACCACGAAACAAAGAGAATGAGAACTAAAATAACGCCAATGATGACCAAGACACCCAGGCCAATCACCAAGCCGATAGCCAAACTTTTTTTGGATTTTGGTTGATCAGTTGGTGTATTCGGCGCGCTCACTACTTGGTCCGGCGTCGGCCCCATCGGAAACGTCGGTGTCGACAGCGGTTCGGTTGTGAGTGGCGCTGGATCGACCGGTGCAATCGGGGTCGGCGCAGGTGTCGCAGCGAGTGGGGTTAGCGGATCAGTTGGTGGAGTTGTTTCGGTCGGTAAGGTTGGTGTAATCTCCGGCGTCGGCGTTATTGGATCGGCCGGTGCTGGGGATTGCGCGAACAGCGATCCCAGCGGTGATACTGGTGGTGTGGACGTTGGTGTTGATGTTGGTGTGGCCTCTGGTACAGGCACGTCTGTTGGCCCACCAGAGGAATTGTCTGACTGATTCGGATCCATGATTCCTCCTTAATACGCTTCGCTCTCAGTATAGCATAAGCATAATCGCTAGCGCAAACTAGTTAACTCTGTTTGACGTCGCGCATGGTTAGCGATAGTTTGCCACGATCGTCGATGGCGGTTAGTTTGACACGGATTTTGTCGTTCAGATGGAGAACTTCTTCGACACTATTCAAACGTCGTTCGGCGATTTGACTAATGTGCAGCATGCCATCGATGCCGGGCAGGATGTTCACGAACGCGCCGAAATCTTTGATAGCAACGACTGTACCGGTGTAGATTTTACCGACTTCGGGTTCTTCGACGAGACCTTTGACCCATTCGAGTGCTATTTGCATTTTTTCCGGATCGTTACCAGCAAAAGTAATCAGCCCGTTTTCTTTGATATCGATAATCACACCGGTTTCGCTAGTGATTTTGTTAATCACTTCGCCGCCCTTGCCGATGACTGCGCCGATTTTCTCGGGGTTAATCATCAGTTTTTCGATTCGCGGCGCGTAGGGCGAGAGCTCCCGGCGCGGTTCAGGCAGAGTCGCTAGCATACTTTTTAGGATTTCCGCACGACCGTCTTTCGCTTGGTCGAGAGCTTTCTTTAGGATCTCGATCGGCAGACCGTGGACTTTCATGTCCATCTGTAGTGCCGTGATTCCCTTAGCGGTACCGGTGACCTTAAAGTCCATATCACCGGCAAAGTCCTCCTGGTCAGCCAAGTCGGTCAAGATGTAATAATTATCACCATCGACCATCAAACCCATCGCCACACCGCTGACCGGTGCGGTGATCGGCACGCCGGCATCCATTAGCGCCAAGCACGACGAGCAGGTCGCGGCCATTGAGGTCGAGCCGTTTTGACTCATAATTTCGGTAACGCTGCGAATCGCGTAAGGAAAATCCTCTTCGCTTGGTAGAACGGCCGTGAGAGCGCGTTCCGCCAAATAACCGTGGCCAATTTCGCGACGTCCTGGGCTGCCGAGGCGTCTAACTTCGCCGAGCGTGTAACCCGGCGCGTTGTAATGATGCATGTAGCGTCGTTCGCCATCGGTCACTTCCATGGTGTCGACTAGTTGGGCGAAAGACAGTGGTGCTAGCGTAACGATATTCATCGCTTGGGTCAGACCGCGGGTGAACAGACTCGAACCGTGGGCCCGTGGTAACAAACTAACCTCTGAGCTGAGCGGACGAATTTCGGTTAAATCGCGTCCATCAGGGCGAACCTTTCTCTCGATGATATTTTTTCGGACGTCCTTATGTAGGGCTAGGGCAAAGGCTTCGCCGTATTCGTCCTTGATTTCTTGCCATTCGTCGTCGCTGAGACCTTCGCTAAACTTTTCGTACAGTTCTAGGCGTAGTTCATGAATCATTTCGCTGCGCTGGGGATAAGGACAATGAAAATCTTCGGTTAATTTTTCATTTAGCCAAGTTTCGACCGTTTTAGCGATTTCCTCGTCGGGTTTGACGAGTTCGTACTCTTGCTCAGTTGGCGCGATCGCCGCTCGCAGTTTGTTCTGGAGTTCGATCGCCGGTTGGATGTTTTTGTGCGCCCAGGCGATGGCTTCGGCGACCGTGTTTTCGCTGACTTCGCTTGCGCCAGCCTCGACCATCATCACGCCAGTTTTTGAACCAGCCACAAACAGGTCGAGCTGATTATCCTTCATCGCTTCGCGATCGAGAAATGTCGTGAATTCGCCGCTGGCGTTCAAACCGACGCGCAAGCCCGCCACCGGTCCGTCGAACGGCGCGCCGGTGATCATTAGCGCCGCGCTGGCCGCTACCATCGCTATTGCATCAGGACGAAAACCAGGATCCATCGATAGCACGCTAGCGACAACTTGCAGTTCGTTTCGATAACCTTTCGGAAATAGCGGACGCAGAGGACGATCGATTAGGCGACCAATCAGGACCGCTTCGTCGGAAGGACGACCCTCACGTTTAATGAATCGGCTGCCAGAAATTTTACCCGCCGCGTAAAATTTTTCCTCGTAATCAATGCTCAAGGGGAAATAATCCAGATTCGGATTAACCGGCCCAGTTTGCGCTGTGCCAAGCACAATTGTGTCGCCATATTTCGCCAGCACCGACGCGGTGGTGCGAAAACCGACGCGGTTGACTTCGAGGGTCAGGGTTTTGCCCATCCACTCTGTTGAGACCGAGATAATTTCCTTCCCGGTTTGAATAATTTTGGTCATATTGACCTCCTTTTCGTTGTCGGTCGTGCAAATCGATATGCGAGATGATACGTTTGTCATTCTGAGACTTTGTCGAAGAATCTCCTACTTTGGCCAAGATCCTTCGCTTTGCTCAGGACGACACGCTATCGCGTATCGATTTTCACCACCGACGATTAAACTGACTTTTCTATTGTACCAGATTTACTTGCGTAGACCTAGTGTTTCGATAACTTTTTTATACTGGGTAAAATCGTTTTTTTCGAGCGCACGCAGGAGTTTCTTGCGACGGCCAACTAATTGCAACAAACCGCGTCGGGCCATGAAATCGTGTTTATGTATCCTCAAATGCTCGGTAATTTCGTTAATCCGCGCTGTTAAAATGGCAATTTGCGCCGCTGGCGAACCGACGTCTGTTTTATGAATCTGCGTACTCTGGATCGCCGCAGCTTTCTTGTCTTTAGTAATCATACGGGGAGTAGTTTAGCAGATTCTCCTCGGTTTGACAAGAGTTCGTCGATCTGCTTAGCATCTCGGACATCATATTGGCCAATTTTAATGCGACGGAGTGCGATCGTGTAGGCGCCAGTTTTTAGCTCCTGACCAATGTCTTCGGCCAGAGTGCGAATGTAGGTTCCGCTCGAGACATGAGCACGGATTTCGAGCGTTGGATAATCGTATTTTAGTAGATCAATCGAGTAAATTTCCACCTGGCGTGGTGGGATTTTCGGCGTTTGACCAGCGCGAGCTAGTCTATAGGCACGCTGGCCATCGATTTTAATAGCGCTATAAATTGGTGGCGTTTGGCTAATTTTACCAACGAATTTTTGTAAAGTTTCCTCAACCTTTTGCAGGACCGGGTCCTGCAAAGGTGGGGTGGGATTTTCGGTGATTTCGCCCTCTGGGTCGCCGGTGGTCGAGGTGGCGCCAAGGTGAACCACCGCTTCGTAAACTTTATCGAGTTTGGTTAGTTCGTTTGCTCGGCGGGTGCACTTGCCGCTCACTAGGATCAGTAGACCAGTTGCGAATGGATCTAACGTTCCGGCATGACCAACTTTAATTTTCCGCCCCGCTGCTTCGGTTAATTGACGTCGCACTCGCGCCACCACGCCAAATGACGACATGCCAGCGGGCTTGTCAACCAAAATAATTCGATCAAAACTTTTCATAGGAACTATTCTAGCAAATTACTAATTGGGTATCTGAAACTGGGTCGGATCGTCTGGATTATCGTCGGCCGGCGGCGGCGTTGATTCGGCGATCGGTGGAGATGGAGTTTCCGTCGGCATCGATGGCGGTAATTCGCCAAGATCGGCGATCGGTGGTGGCGGCGGAGGCGGCAGGGTAATGCTCGGCGAAGCGAACGGTGGCACTGGCGCCGCGTTAATCATTGGTGCAGGCGTCGGCGGTTTGGTATTGAAAGGATCAATCGTCGCCGGTTCATCGCTCTCGGCAATCGCCGCGTTCAAGGGTGAATTGACAGCGCTCTCGGCATATGGTGTGGCATGACTAAGGATTGTGCTGTTATTTGCAATTAAAGTATCAGTCTCAGCGATAGTTGACGATTCTGGCGCGGGTGTCTGGGCTGTCGCGTCGGTCGGCCGTTCGGGCACTTGGATGCTTTCCCCAGCAGTTCTCTCGCTGTCGGTTAGGGCTGCCAATTGCTCCTGGACCACCGACAAAGCGTCCTCGCTGCGTTCGGCGGCGACCACGGCAGCATTAGCGGCCAAGTGTTGATCGGCTTCTGGCGTCAGGTCGCGACTAATCGATAGCACTTCCTCGGGTTCCGCCTGGTCTGGTGGTTGTTCGGTTTGATCGGCTGCCTGGACTGCGTCTGGTTCAGGAGTTGGTGACGCCATTTCGCCACCCGCTGAGAGTTCACTAGCAATTAGTTGTTGGTTAGCGCCTTTGGCCATTAAATTGGCCGCCAGGGTCATCACTTGGGCGGAAGTTTTTTCGTTACGAAATTGATCAGTTGCCGCCACCACGCCAGTTAACAGCGCTGTGGCGATCTGTTCGTCTAGTAGTGGATTTTCTTTATCGGCTAAATCATCCGCTAGACTAGCGACCATTTCCGATAAACTGCTAACTTCGGCATCCTGCCAATTAATTGTCCCAAAAGCGTCGCCGCTGGCGCTACCCAAAATCAGCGTCGCCACCGTCGCGCTGTGGAGCAAGCGACCATTCGCCGTGATAGCTTCGTCGAGATAACTTTTTTGTTGAACACCGATAGCAATCACGAGTTCGATGTTGAAATCACCTTCGTTGAATTCTAAATCTTTTTCCGAAATAATCGTTTTATACGGTGTAATGTAGATTTTAACCAAGTCACCTTCGACCTTGTAGCGCAGGCGATCGGCTTTTTCCTTGTCCAAAGAAATCACAAAATCCCTGAGTGAATCGATCGCACTTTCAAAAGTTTTTTCCGGTTCAAGAAAATTGATAGCTGGTGGAATTTCGCCACTGAACACCGCGGTCGCCCGTTTGCCGAGTTTGTCGAGCATGAACGTCAAGCCCAGTGCCGCGGCCAATTGATCAACGTTTGGATTGCGCGAAACCGTCACCAAGATACTGCCAGCACTTTTAATCTTGGCGACCAACTGACTGCGAGGAGTTTTTTCGTTCATGTTTGTCTGCCTCTTGCGCGCTATTTTAGCACAAGTAGTTCGCTAAAGTCAAACTCTACAACCTTGCCGGCAACTGCTTCAGGTCGCCCAGTCGCCAATCGTTAGCGTTGCCGTCTTGGCTGAGAACATAGGGCGTGAGATAGAGGTTCGGAGTGTATTGAATGATCTCGGATGGCACGGCGGGGGCTTCTTTACTAGCACCGTGGGTGCGGCGGAAATCTGGTCGATCCTTACTAATAATCGCACCGGTAATCGTTAGTGGTTCACGACAGAGACCAGCACCATTAGATAGCGGTGTGTTAGTGATGCCAGCTAGCGCCACACCATCTAGGGCCCAAGCTTCGGGACTGGTGGTTTTATACTGGTAAGTACAACTATCGAAACGTTCTTTGGCAATATAGGTACCATAGAGTTTGGTAATTGGTTGACCGTTAAGACCGTTAAGGGTGCTGAAACCTTGAATGTTAATCCTATCAGCGATGATCGTCAGCGAGGGAATTTCAGCCAGCGTGTCATAAGTATCGTCCGGGTCCAGATCAATATTCCCAGCAATCGTGATCGTGTTAAGCGGATCAGCCGCCACCAGCGTTAGGTGTTGGTTTCTAGTTAGTCGACTAGCCTCGATGAGTAGACTTTGCTTGACATAGTAAGTTCCAGAACCGAGATCTTGTAACCTGAT
>WRNW01000003.1 GCA_009776375.1 Candidatus Saccharimonadota bacterium
GGAATAATCCGCCAAAGTTTTATGAACCACCCGCCGTTCGGCAGCATTCATCGGCCGGAGATGCAGCGGCTCGTCACTCGCTAAGGCTTGCTGGGCCCACTGTTCGGCCTGATCAGCAATCCGATCGTTGTGACGACGTTTGTAATCCGCCACATCGAGATTGACTCGCTGGAGTGCGGCCCCTTTTTGGATCAAAGTTGTGCGAATCAAAAACTGCAAACTCCGCAGCGTATCGCCATTTTTCCCAATTAGTAGATTCGATAAATAAGTGTTCGGCACAGACAGCTCAATGACGTCTTCGTCAGCCGTCGCATAAACATCGACGTTGATACCAAAAAACGACAGCACGTCTTCGACGTATTTTTTGGCGAACATGATTGATTCTTCTCTATCCATAATACACGCTTCGCTTATGAGACAAACCTACGGTTTTTCTCATCGCGCCGGGCAAAAAACGCGGTTTTTGCTCGGGCTGCTCTTTTCCCTTCCATCTTACTTATCATCTCGCTTTAATCCTCCTGACGACTGTCGGCCCGCCGCTGGATTTGGGCGACGTTTTATTTGATTCTGATTTTTTATTTTGAGAAGGTTTCATCGTAACAATTTCCGCTTCGCGGGCTTTTTTGACTCGCTTTAACAGGTTTGGTTTACTAGCAAGTTTTTGCATTTCGTCCAAATCTTTGTTTAGGAGAACATGCTGTTGAATGATGGCAACTAACGAGGTTGTTGCGTAATATAACATCACCGCGGCCGGTAGCGCCAGGCCGATCATAAACGTCATAACCGGGAAAAAATAAATCATTTTGCCGGTTGTCGCGGCCGCCATTTCGGCTTGGTCAACTTCCTTGCCAGCGGCAGCTTCGCGGAACATATCGCGCAGTTTACGTTTTTTATCACTCGAGGGCATGGTTTGTTTACCTTGGTAGAATTGAAAAAGTGCCGCCAGTAGCGTCAGAATCACCGCCGGGAAATATTCGCTGGCGGTTTTCGTGAGATCAATCGTGCCAAGGAGTTTTGGTTTAAAATTTTCCGGATCGTTGGTGGTGTCTTTGACTCGCTGAAGTTTATCAATCCCCGGATAAGCTAGGTTTTTTAGTTTCGCTTCGCGGTTTTCACGCGTCTCGACGGCTTGCTGGTAATTCGGCGCATCCTCGGCCGGTAGGTTCATATTAAATAATTGAATAACGCTAAAAACCGCAATGAAAATCGGTAGTTGGATCACTAAAACCAAGATCGAACCAAACGGTTTAACACCTTTTTCGCGGTAGAGTTCCATCATCATTTGGCTCTCGAGCATGCGATTACCCTTGGCTTGTTGCTTGATCCTTTTGAGTTCTGGCTGAATTGAACGCATTAATTTGGTTTGATGGAGCTGTTTTTTGACTAATGGCCAGAGCAAAAATCTAATCAGAATTGTCAGAATAATAATCGCGATGCCAAAATCAGCTAGAAAATTGTAAATCAGTGCTAATACGTTAAAAATCGGTTGCGTCAATAGACGATCAAAGATACTCATGTGGATAGTTTAGCAGATTCTACCAAGAAATACCATCACCCGCGAGCGATGCGGGTTTTGAGACCAGTTTGATGGAGGAGTGGCAAGAGTTGGATAGCGAGCTCTTGGTGTGTGGCGGTCAAGGCTGCCGCTAGATGCACGCTAATCACGATATCGATGGCTGGCGCGCCGAGCAGCAGCGGTCGAATAATCTCATACAGGCGGCGGCGCAGACGATTGCGTTTGACCGCACTTTTGAAAATTTTCTTGCTCACTATAATCGCCACCCGCGGATAGTGCCGATGTTGGTTAACCGCCCATTTAATGGTAAAAAACTCACTGCGTGTTCTGTGGCCGCTAGTTAAAACATAGCGCAGGCTACCATGACCATGAAAACGATATTTTTGAGAAATCATAAATCTATTTTAGCAAAAATCGCCCGGTCTGGGGCGATTTTCTACATTAAATCGCGATTTTGTTGCGAGCTTTGTTGCGACGACGTTTAAGGACAATTTGACCAGTTTTAGTAGCCATCCGCGCTCGAAAACCGTGTACTTTGGCGCGTTTGCGAGTTTTTGGTTGATAAGTTCTCTTGGGCATAATGTAGGATATTGTAGCAGGTTTAACTTGGTTTGCCAAGGTCAACCACCAATAATAATTTTCCACCAAAAATCGTTACTTGTCCACAGCTCCGCAGAGAGGAATTTCAGCTGTGGAAAAACCGACCGCTAAACGTTTCAAATTCTGGCAAATCGAAAATTCCAGATTGGGGGTTGTGGAAAAGTTACCAAGTTTGCTATGATGTTCGTTAAGGAAAGGACTTTAGGGGAAACAAGTGGAGAAAAGTCAGGAAGAGGTTTTGTGGCAAACAATTCTCGGTGAAATCGAGCTATCAATGTCGCACGCGACATTTGCAACATGGTTCAAACCAACAGAACTGTTGTCTATTCAAGGTCAAAACTTGCGAGTTTTGGTCAATAATTTCTTTGCCAAGAATCAATTCGAGAAAAAGTTCGATGAACAAATCAAGCAGATTTTGCGCAAAAACGGTTTTTCGTCGCCGACCATTGAATACATTATCAAAGGCAAACGCGCCACCAAAGAAGAAACTGTTAGTGAAAAAACTAGTTCGTCGCCGACCGAACCATCGACGACCAAGAATCCGACTGGCCTCAATCCGAAATATCGTTTTGATAATTTTATTGTCGGAGCTTGTAATGATTTGGCACACGCCGCTTCGCAGGCCGCGGCCGCTCGGCCGGGAACTAAATATAATCCGATCTTTATTTATGGTGGGCCGGGCCTCGGTAAAACTCACCTGATCCAGGCGATTGGTAATGAGATTTTAGCGACCAAACCGGATTGGCGCGTGCTCTACGCGACGGCGGAAACTTTTGGTAATGAATTTATTGATTATGTTCGGTTCAAGAAAAATCGCGATTTCGGTAAGAAATATCGCGATGTTGACGTTTTAATCATCGATGATATCCAGTTCATTGCTGGCAAGAAATCGACCCAGGAAGAATTCTTTAATACTTTTAATACTCTACATCAAGCGGACAAGCAAATCGTTTTAACGTCCGACAAACCGCCCGCCGAAATTCCGGGTTTGGCCGATCGGTTGCGTGGTCGTTTTCAAATGGGTATGGCGATCGATGTCTCGTTGCCAGATTACGAAACGCGCTCGGCGATTCTTGAAGCCAAAGCCGCAGCGCTCGGTGCTCATTTACCGACCGAATTAATTGAGTTTTTGGCCGATCAAATCCGCACTAATATTCGCGAACTCGAGGGCGCTCTTAATCAAATTTTAGCTTATTCGGAAATGCGCCGTGAAGAGCCGACGATCGAGCTAGCTCAAGGATTGCTCGGCGATATTAAAAATTCACGGCCAAAACATATCACCGCCCGCCAAATTATCGATAAAACTGCCAGTTATTTCGATCTGCAAATTTCTGAACTTTGTAGTCCAGCTCGCGATCGTTATATCACCGAGCCGCGCCAAATGGCGATGTATCTTTTGCGTAGCGAGATCAAAATGAGTTTTCCAAAGATTGCCCACGAGCTTGGTCGTAAGGATCACACCACCGCCATTCACTCGGTTGAAAAAATCGAGCGGGAGATTAAAATTAACGCTCGAATGCGCGAGCAAATCTCTGATCTAAGGGAGCGACTATATGTGTAAAAAGTGTGAAAAACCTGGGGGTATTTTCCGGAAAACTTTGGGAAACTTTTCCAACTTTTCTATAGAAAAAATTAATCATCACATAACTGCGTGGAAAACGAGCTATTTTCTCACCCACTTTTACCAAACATTTTCACAACCTATTTCACCACTTCAACCTCTACAATTTTTAAACTTTTCCCCACTTTCCACAAACCTTGCTATGATGACTAAATTAAAGAAAGGAATAATATGAAGGTCACCCTCACCCAAGAAAATCTAGCCCGAGCTTTGAATACCGTTAGTCGAGTCGCTAATAGTCGGACTACCCTGCCGATCCTTAGTAATATTTTAATCAAAACCGAAGACGGACTGTTGGTTCTCGCCGCCACTAATCTAGAAGTCGCGATTACTGAAAAAATTCCCGCCAAGATCGAACGCGAGGGCGCCACGATCGCACCAGCAAAACTAATCACTGAATTTATTACCAACTTACCAAAAACTAATCTTACTATTAACGCTAGCGACAATAAAATCACTATTACTGCCGGAAACTACAAATCGGTGGTTAATACGATCACTGCTGACGAGTTCCCGGCCTTGCCCGAACCGAAAAACGTGGGGTTAATCAAAATCCCAGCCACCATTCTCAAAAAAGCCGTTGCTGGAACAATCTTGGTTGCTAGTAGCGATACCACGCGACCGATTTTGACTGGTGTTTATTTACACACCACGGACGGTGATTTATATATGGCCGCCACCGATGGTTATCGTCTAGCTGAGAAGAAAGTTTTATCCCTCACTAAAGAAATAAACACGATTATTCCTGCCTCGGCACTTAGCGATGTAGTGCGAATTCTGAGCGATGAAACCAAGGAAGTAATTATGAGTTTTAGCGACGACCAGGTTAGTTTTGTGATTGGTGACGTGACGGTCACCTCACGATTAATCGACGGTAATTTTATTGATTATCGTCAATTAATTCCGACAAAAACTGATGTGGTGGCGACGCTGGACCGCAATGAATTTATTCGGATTACCAAGATTTCGGAATTATTTGCTCGCGAAAGCGCAGGCTCGATCACCCTTAAGGTTGATGCGAGTTCATCAACTCTGAGCATGCACTCAATCACTTCTGAGCTGGGCGAAAATAATTCAATCGTCGAGGCGACCATCAAAGGCAGCGGCGCGATCACCCTCAACTCCAAGTTTTTATTGGACGCCCTAAACCAAATCGATGGCGAAAATGTTAAACTACAATTTAGCGGCAAACTAGCTCCGGCGCTACTCACCGCCGATGGTGATGATACTTATAAGCACATTATTATGCCAGTAAAATCATAAGTATTGTAATAAATGTTACAATATTAACATGAACCAAGCATTTATAGATGGCCAGAATTTACGTTATTCTACAACACACGCAGACAAGCCTTGGAGTGTTGATCTCGCGCGGTTGAGGATTTA
Organism: Candidatus Saccharimonadota bacterium; assembly: GCA_009776375.1. GTDB lineage: Bacteria > Patescibacteriota > Saccharimonadia > Saccharimonadales > Saccharimonadaceae > WQXA01. The sequence goes on from WRNW01000003.1 coordinate 5,124, forward strand.
TTTAGCACAAAAATATAATGTTGATAGAGCATATTATTTTCTTGGTTATCAAATGGAAAGCCAACAATTCTTGTATCGTAAAATCCAAGAAGCTGGCTATATCCTACTGTTTCGTCAGCATAACGCCAAGATGAATAGCATTAAAAAGGGCAACGTTGACACTGATATTGTCTTCACAATTATGCAAAAAATTGCCGATCGCGAAAAATTTGACAAAATTATCCTAGTATCAGGTGATGGCGACTACTATAAAATGGTGCAATATCTGATCAAGAAAGATAAATTCGGTAAATTACTAGCCCCCAACGGCAAAAACATGTCTTCGTTATATATTGATTTCTCAACCAAATATTATGATTTTCTCAACAAACCGGGGATAAAATCCAAGATTCAATACACCAAGAAAAACAAAAAAGCGGGGTCCGCTTAGGTAGTGAGCCGTTTGCATTGCCCGCGTCGGGATTAGGCCCCTATCATAGCAAATTTTATTTCATGTGTCAATTAATGTTAAAATAACACTATGATTAAGAATCTGCGCGTTCAGAATTTTCGAAAACATGCGGATTTGGTTGTGGATTTTAAGCCTGGTGCGACCATCATCACTGGCGCTAACGGCAGCGGTAAAACGTCGCTGCTCGAGGCGATTTATATCGCTCTCCAAGGCAAAAGTTGGCGCTCAAACTTTGCGGAAATTTTGCGCGACGATGGTCAAAACATCGCCGAGTGGTGGCGGATTGACCTAGAGTTTAGTGGCGATCAAAAACGAGTGGTCAAATTCACCAACAACGCCAAAAATTTCGTGGTCGACACTCAAACTTTTACTCGTCTGCCCGCCAAACTAAAAAAACCAGTTATTTTATTTGAACCAAACGATCTGCAACTCTTGTACGGTTCGCCAGCTCGCCGACGCGATTTTTTCGATCGATTAATTTCTCAAATCGAACCGACGCATGCGACGACTTTACGAAAATTCGAACGGATTTTGCGCCAGCGGAACAACCTGTTACGTCAAGGCACTTCGGCTAGTGAACTGTTCGTTTGGGATCTGCAATTTGCCGATTTGTCCGAGAAAATTATCACTGCGCGCGATCGCTGGATCAAGGAAATTAATCATCATCTCACGAACGAATACCAAAAAATCGCCGCTACTAGTCGCGACGTCGTGAATGTCAAATATCTGGCGTCGCATAAATCACGTCAACAAATCCTTGATCAGCTAAAACACGATTTTCTAGATGGTCGATTATACACTAAAACCGGCCCGCAAACTCATGATATTAAATTCAAAATTAACAATCACGACGCGAAATTGACGGCTTCGCGCGGCGAAAATCGCACAATTATTTTTGCCACCCTAGCGACGATGACGAGAATACTAAGCCAAACTCTGGGCGAGAAAATCTACCTATTATTTGACGACATCGACAGCGAACTCGACGCCACCCGCCGCCAAGAATTATATAAATCAGAAATTTTCGCCGACAACTACCTATTCGCGACGACGATCAAGGCCGGTGATAGCAAAAGAGGCGCCATCCATCTAAGCTAGCCTCAGGCAGAAAAACCTAGCATACTCCACTCTGCTATTTCACGAATTCTATAAAATTGTCTTTGTTAATAACCCGGACGCCTTCTGTCCCATACTCTTTCTGAAAAGTATGTCCTGATGCCCCAGCTTTACTTTTACTCCATTTAATTTCAAACGGATATATATGGCCATCAAACTCTTCGATCAAATCAATCTCACCAGCATTTTTGAGACGCCAAAAATACAAAGTTTTATACAAGTTGTGACTCTGATTGTACTTTAACCGTTCGCCAATCATTAGGTTTTCCCACAATCCACCAACATCTCGACCAGTTGTAGCATCACTAAAATTATCTGTTAATGCTGCAATAATTCCATTATCGTAAAAATAAAATTTCTTGCCTTTTTTTATTTCGTTACGCATATTTCTAGCAAATGACGGTAGCCGGTAAATTATAAAAGCCTGCTCTAGCAAACGAATATAGCTGGCTACAGTATTTTTATCAATATTCACTAAGCCAGCGATTTCAGTCATCGACACCTCATTGCCCACCTGGTAGGCTAACGCACGCAAAATATTCGTCAAGACCTCTGGGTTTTTGATGTCATTAAATTTGAATACGTCTTTGTACAAATAGCTCGTCGACAGACTTTTCAGTTTTTCTTTGGCATCGTCGAGCGATTTCGCTAACAATATCTCTGGGTAACTACCGTAAATCAATCTAGCGCTGAGATTTTCAAAAAGCACCCGGTCACCATCGGTTTTGGCGATTTCACTGAAACTAATTGGGTAGAGAAAATACTCATAATGTCGGCCGGTTAATGGTTCATTGAGCTGGTTAGCCAGATCGAAACTAGAAGAACCAGTGGCAACGATATTCATTTCTGGATAAGCATCAATGAATATTTTGAGCGATCTGCCGATATTCTTGACTGTTTGCGCTTCATCCAACACAATAATTTTGGAATTACCAAAAAAAGCTTTCATGACAATAGCTCTATGCGACAATAGTGCATCAACCACACCCTGGTCCTCGCAATTGAAATACCCATCTTCGCTGTCATAGTTCCGCAGGATTTTTTTAGCCAAAGTGGTTTTACCGACCTGCCTGGGCCCATAAAGAACAATTATCTTACCGTTTTCAAACAATCTCTTTTTGATATCTTGCTCTATGTTCCTAATATACTCTTTCATAACGCTCATCATTTTAGCACAAGCATTCACCGAAAGTCAAGACTTTTAGTGAGCGGGCTCACCGAAAAGCGTTACTTTTAGTGAACACAGACGATCAGTAATAAAAATCATACTTATAAACTTGACAAGCATTAACGTCAAAATTACTGGTTGGGCAGGCATAATAGAGATTCACCCGATCACCTGTTTCGAGTGGTGGTAATGGACCAGCCAGCTGGGGCACATATTCGCTGGTGAGTGTGATAGCCCCCGATGTCACACTGGTCCTGCCAGTGGGCAAATCGGCGCCTATCGGTAATATCCTACTAGAAAAACTGAAATTATTAATTGCAAAGACCTCCACGCCAGATTCATTGAGTATTCTGACAGACATATTGGTTGTTTCTATGACGCTAACACTGAGATTGACTTGGTCTATATTAAAAACTAGCTTAAAGTCAGTGACTTTTTTGGGATACAAACCGCCAGTACCACCACCAGAAACCGTTTCCTGACTGGTCGTAGAAGCATAGCTGCCTTGGACCATACTAACTCGCCAGAGGTCAATATTTTGTGTTCGGGCGTATAGTTTAATGACATTCTTAACCGCCTGGATCCAGATGTCGGTCTGCTCCGCGTAAACTTCACGTGGCCAAAAGTATTCGGGCTTAATTTTGGGTGCACCTTCGTTGGTTGGCGTCGACTCGACAATTTCCAAACCCGAAGCCGGATCTACCTCAGCCGATTTTTCTCCGCCAATCGAGAAGAAAACAAATATCCCAATGACAACTACCGCTAGCGCCACATAGGCCACGACGATAGCCAGTGTTCGGTGTTGTTTGATCAGATTCATTAAATTATCCATCATTGGCCCTCATAATAAATTGCTGTAGCCCCCATCCCATTAGCGTAGCCGGCACCTGTTTTAAAGGCAATGTCGACATCTTCCTCGGTAAATTCCTTGAGGCGGGTATTGCCCTTGGCGTCAGTGGTGGAGGCGTTGGGGTCGGCTATTTTCCACATGCCGTCTGCTGTGACACCGCGAACGACAAAGAAATGCCCATTGCCATTAGCATCTCGAATTGCGGCATCGCTCTCTGCACCATAAACATTGCCCAGAATCAAAGCGCCATTTTGGAGAGCTTGCTTGGCTTCGGTAATATTGTTGAGAGCTTGCGTTCTAAATCCAGGCCGAAAACTAGTAATAAAAGCCACTGCGACGTCTGTACTGGTAACGGAAATATCCCTTAATCTACCGCCAGTCTCGTCGTTGATTGCCTTGGGCGTTAAAGTAGAATCTTTCATCAAATTCGCAATAATCATCGCCACCGATGTTGGCAAGCAACCGGTCGAACAGGCGTCCCAGCTCATAATCTCTCTCTCTGTTTCGCATTGATTGTAATAAATCCACGTCCTGTCATCCAAGAAATTCCCAGCAGCTTCACTCACACAACTACTAGTCATACTGCTAGCGCCACCCGACGCGCCACAGTCTTCGATAAGCTTGTCCCACCGTTGCGATTGACTAGCATGTCGCATGTAATATTCGACACCAGTTTTTACCTCACCGATACTAGTTGGCATTGGTTCGCAGGTGTCTTTCCCAGATGGCAGAGCGCATCCTGTAGCGTTGACAAAGCGCTCGTTCCAATTCGCTGGACTAGTTGCATAACTAGCATTGCCGTCGGCAAAATTAGTAAAGTTGCTACCACCGACCACCTCATCAAAAATTCTATCCCAATCGGCTCGATCACCAGGTAAACCACTCGGCCAACTAGATCCCCAATACCCGGCAGCATTTTTGCCGCTACAATCACTGTTGTCGTCATTAGCTGCGACAACACACTGAATTGAACCCATATTCCACGACAAAGTACGGTTAAAAATCGTTTCCATCATGGCTTTCTTGTGAGCATCCGAGGAGGCATTTTCGACAGAGACTCTTTTATAGAGGTTAACTTTGTCGGCATCTGACATCGTCGCGGCGATCTCTTGTCTAACAGCAGCCAATGCGGCACAGCTGCCAGGGGCAACGCTACCGCCACCGCAAGAATCAACGTTGTAATAAGGTATACCAGAGTTCAAGACCTGTTTTTGCCTTGTGCTCATAGCCCAGACATCCAGTGGCATCGCAGCCAGCAGAAAAACTAGACTAATGAAGATCAAAAACTTTTTCTTCATCTCCCCTGCTCCTGTTTCATCCGATCAGTACAAAGAAACGTTTCGTAGATCAATTCATCGGCAGTTGGGCAGAGGATCAGGAGGTTATAATCACCACCTAGTCCGGCTAATTCGTTGGGCAAAGGTGAAAAGTAGTACTCGACGTGGTAAGATTGCTTAATCGTTGGAATATCAACCATAAAGCTGGTAAAGAAAATCTGCTTGCCTGGGTCATGGAGCGTTTGTTGATACGAACCCTCGCGAATCACTGCGCCAGTGGTCGGCGTGGTTTGGCCACCGAGATTAGCCTGGACGACCCCATAGAGGACGGTTTCAATCAACGTCCACTCACTGTCGGGCAGGTTTTCGACCAAAGCTTCACCGCTATCGATAGTCGTGGTCTGTATGGCGGCGATTACTGGTGGGACGTCTTCCTCGATCGGTTGAACGTTTGGCCACCACGACCAAGCTACTAAACCAACCATCACCACAAAACCTATCGAGGCAATCACCAATGTTCGGTGCTGTTTAACTAGTTGGACAAAGTGTTTCATGGTGCTGCCCCGCCAACGATTTGAGCTAATTCGTCGAGCTTGAGCTGATCTTGCGGAATGTGGACAAAGACCATCTTACCGCCATACCAACTTTCAAACTCGGCGACAGTCTTTTGTTGAACCTCGGTGAAATCGCCATTAGTGCTGGTCGTGATTTGGCAGTGCGCCTCGCCGATAATAATCGTACCGTCTGGATTGACACCCAGGACTACACCAGTGTGGTTACCGGGTGATTGGATGCTAAAGATCGCATAAGGCTCTGGCGTCGTATCCAGTGTCCAACCGTATTGACTGGCCAGGTTGGTCGCTACGTCATTACCATTGCCGGTTGTAACAAATTTGGAACTAACGGTCGTAAAAGCGTTGACAAAATATTGCGACAGCGCCACACAATTCCAGCGTCCGTTTTTAACACAACCACTGCTGACTAGGTACACCGATAGAGCGCGAAGCTCACTATCAGTCAGTGTGTTTTCATAATAGTAGCGCAATTTCTCGGCTTGCTCGAGGCTCATACCACCGGTGATTGGGCCGGTTGGTGCGGCAGTGCCGCCACCAGTACTTATCCCAACAACTGCGCAAGCTTCTTCGTCACCAAAATAGCAACCTTGAGCATTGACGATGCCCCAATCGAGCCCAGCGTAGATAGCGATACGGACAAAATCACGATCATATAAACTACTTGACGTGTCCATGAGGCTGGAGCAATTGTTAGTCTGGTAGGCACTACTTTCCGTCATCATGTAGTAGAAAGTTATGCCATACCCGTCGTTTGTTGGATCGACATTAGTGACCGTTAAGTCATTGTGGTTGATGGCTTTACCTAGACAAATCTTCGCTAGGTCGTCGTACTTCTTGCCGTTAGAGCCGTTAAGAATCTCAGCCACCTTTTCAGCGTTACCAAAAATATCAGTTGACGGATCGGCTTGATCGCCCATGTTGTCTAAAACGTCCAACGGCACAGTCACTGTCGGCACGTTATAATCATAGGCTGGCATGCCTGACGCCGCCATTACCGCGTTGGCTGGACCTTTTAGAAACGACGAAAACGCCAGTCCAGGTAATACGGCGAACATCTTGGCGGTGTTGGCTAGCTGCGTCCGAAGTCCACCATTCGGATTAATATCCGCGTTGCGTCCCAGGGTTGCCACCATCGAACGATAATCTGTCGGATCGAATAGCTGAGCCAGCAGCGGTTTTGCGGCGAACTGCTCAGCCAAATAAAGGTTAGTTTCAGCTTTCCAAGCCATCGCTTGCGAACTGTTCAACGCCACTCCACCATCACTCACGCCGATCAGTTGAGCATTGTAGCTGGCGCCATAGGCGGCGATGTTACCTTTAACCTCTGGAGGGACGGTAATCCAGTCGATGTCTTCGCCATCCAGCTGGGGGGCTATCATTTCCATGGCTGGGCCAATGGCGTTCATAACCAACGCAATTAAACGCTCTTGCCAAGACGTTGCACCCACTAAATCCAGTGCGAAGTTGACCCCTTGTTTTGCAGCTTGGTTCAGGCTCGGTAGGTAATTGACTACTGCCCCGGCCAGTGCCAAGCCAAAACCCGTCCAATCTCCCGTAAAGAAGCCCATGATACCTGCCACAGCGACGGACGCTATAGTCACAACAAACATACCTCTCTCGCTACATAGCCCGTTCAATAAATCACGTACCAGTAGTGTACCCGACCCTGGCATCATAGAATTCATACCATCGACAATCCTATCTCTGACGGTAGTGGCTGCAGTACCTTTGGCCACATCGATTAACTGACCATTAATCGCCGCTTGTTGTGTATCAGAACACTGATAGGTGGGATCCAGCTCAGTCTGGACTGTGCAGGCGTTCCAAAATGACGATGTTACTGTTTCGTTAATACTAATTGTTCCTGGATCTGGATCAACCTCGTAGTCGCTCCATAAATCTGACGTGGCTGAATCTCCACTACTGTCAACATAATCATAGCTGTAATTGTCTTTCAGTCTGGCTGTCGTTTCGCTGACTACTACTGGATATTGATCATCATAGATAAATGCCTTGGTAATCGCACCAACATCATCTAAGCTGAGATCACCCGCCATCATTTGCGAAGGCGTGTTGGTCATAATACCAGCCAGTTTAATCGCTGGAATCACTGTATGTACGAAAGCGTCGGCTGCTCCCGATTCAGCTAGGTTATGTAACTGACAGACAATTAGCACTACAAACATAATGATGCCAGCTGCTCGCCCAATTTTTTCGAGATGTCCCTCTATCGCAGTTGCTCGCGCACCCTCAATTTGGCCGAGATAACCTCGTCGCGTACCAATATGACCAGGTTCGACACCCTGGGTCTTCAACCTCTCCAACTCTACATTATTTCGGTGTGTCTGTTCATCAATCTCGGCCCGTGCCCGGCTATCTGTCGTTTGTTGTCTTTCGATTTCCAAGTCTTGATTACTCCTAGCCAAAGAGTTAGCACGAGCCTGTTCGGGCGTTGCTTTCATGCGTGTGAATAGACTAGTTACCTTGTCATACGCATAATTGCTTACTTGGGTTGTGGCGGCTTGGATGGGATGAAATAGCGCATCAACAAAACCAGCTTTGGTCGCATAGGCGCGCATACCGATTTCGCCAGATGCTTTGCCCATGCCGGCCGCCTCGTACCATCTTCTGAAAAACTTGTTGGCGTTACGTTTACCCAGGGCGCCAATTTGGGCAGGTGTTTCCACGTCCACGACCACTTTGCCGTTCTTGACGGTCGGATTATTTGGATCAATTGGTTTGATCGGTATATCTAATTCACTAGCGGCTGCTTGCAGATTATTATTAGCACGTTCAATGGCTTGTTGCCGCTGGTATCGCTCGCGGCTACTGATACCAGCCTCGTTAGGATCTCGCAGATTATACTGACTGTTACTAAGGACATGAGCTCCTGGATCAATACTCATAGTTGGCCGACCGGCCGAATCTACTCCTAGGTAGACTCCTTTTGATGCCATTTGACTCTCATAACCGCTGGCTACTTTTTGGCCAACCTTGCCTAGGCGAGAATCGATGACTCGTTGCTGGTTTGAGTCAACGATACCTTTAGCTAGCGATGAGCTGATTCGTCCTTCGCGATAAACCGTGACTAATTTGTGAACAGCATTGTAGGTGTCGTCAAAGAAGTGATAAATCTGTAGCAGCTGTGCTGGCCCAGCCAATATTCCAGCCAACCCGAACATACCACCACCGATAATCAATCCAATTAGTCCACCAATCACGCCCTTCTTGTGCCGGGTAAAGAAATTGTTCGACTTGTCCTGTGATGCGGCGATTGCTGCCTGACGTTTAGCCTCTAGATTATCAAACTTGGCCGCGGTGTTAGTCATCCAATTGGTGCCATGATCTCGTTCTTGCTTGCCGATATCGCGTGGATTTTTGTCTGCCGCCTGGTCTAATACCTGTTTTTCTGCGTTGGCCAGGGCTTGATTGGGTTGGAACGGTACGATATCAGCCTTTGGTTTGTCGTTTTGCTTGCTCAGCCCGCCCTGAATCACACGCAAACCCGGCCCGTTAGCAGTATTCTCCCCGGGCTCCAGTTTGCGTGCGAGATTATCGCCAGCCATTACGTGACTATTCTAGCATAAGCGTTGTGGTTGCACAAAGCTATAACCCTGGTTCGACTTTGTTTTTTGTATATAAGCTAGACAGCGTCCTGGAGATTTTGAGACTCACTAGGTATTGTGTTTGGATCAATGTATACGGTGTTGCTCTCAGGAGAGTAATTTCTGCCAGACGCGAGAGGCACAAGATTGTCACTCTGCCCCTGCTGTGTGTTTGCATAATCGTCAGGTGACATACCAGATGCCTTTTCAATAAACTGCTCAATAACCCTACTATTGCTTACTGGAAATGAGACGGTATAAGTCGCTGCACCGGGCACCCCATTCTGCTGGCTAAGCATGATTTCTGTGCGTGCGTTATCAGTAACCATAGCGTGTATAGTACAATCGCCAACTGTCGCTATGTACGACGTATTATTTGCCGCGTCTTCACTCCAGATCGAACCGTATCGTGTATTATTCAAAGCGTCTAATACAGTATCTCCTGGTAGCTCTAACTCTGGCTGGCCTTGATTCCCGATCACCTCTCCTCCTGGCGTTGTCACAGAATTCTCCTCACCAGGCTGGCCTTCTTGACCTCCTGGATTCTGCATACCACTGAGCTCTGGATTGGTCATTGCCTCTGCCCTATTCTTATTACCGTCACATCCAGCCACCGCAGCGCCTCCCGCAGCGACCACGAACGCAAGTACCGCTGGCAAAAACTTTTTCTCAATATGCGAACGCCCTCGCTGAAACCAGCTAGAATTGTCAGGATCATGCCCGCTACCGTTGTTTGTTATTTTAGGTTCAAGATTTTCCATAATGCCATTTCTCCTTTCATGCCATTACGAACGTTCACATCGGGATTATATCACACTCTCCCCCAAAACGCAAGCGAAAAATTCAGTTGACAAAAACGGTTAAGATTGCTATGATGAAACGCGAAAGATTAGAAAGATAAATATATGTCGAACGATAAGTCGCCAGATGATAACCCAACACTTGCGCTGGAGGCACTGCCAAATAAAAACAACGCTACAACTGACGACACAACTGGCTCAATGGGAGCGGTAGCTACACGAGCTGTTGAGCAAAACAACGGTAATCCTGTCACATCAAACCCAGCTTCGACAGCAGGAGGTGAACCTAAGAAACTAGAGCCAATGAAGCCGTTAGATTTGCCAAATTTGGTTCGTGAATTGCAAGCGCTGCCAAAACATGTCCTTCTCTATGTCGTGAGAGAAATAGATTCAGAGCGACTCTCAGAAGAGCAGAAAGCCTGGTTAAACGAAAATAAACTGTCACTTGAGGACTATCAGGACCTGAAAGACTCTAAAGGCAAACAAATTCAGGCCCTGATTGCCAGAGTCCAGGAGCAGCAAAAACTTCTACATTTTGATAGTAGGCATGATCCGATTGGCGCAGCGCTGGGGATATCGGAGCCGAACAGCGTCGAAAAAAAAGGGTGGCAAACACGTCGCCGCGACAGACTGGGGCGTGCAGCGTTAGTTGCCTACCTTATGGAGAATTCGGAACAAAAAATAGACGTGCGAATGGGTTTCTTAGCCCCGAAAGATAACTGGCATTATGAAAACCTAAGTAAACGCCCACATCATCTCAGAGCACTAGCGACGCAAGTGCTAGCGTGGGTTGGTATTGAAACACCGCGAGTTAAAGGCACAACCAAAACACTAGAAGAGTATCGTACTGATCAAATCGAGGAATTAAAAAAGTTGCGTAGGGGCACGTACGCCTATTTGGGCAAAGTGGAAGCGTCTGAAATATATGGGGGCGATGCGTATGCGCGGGAGCCATGGTCGTTGGCGGAGATGACTGATTTGCAGAAGCTACTAAAACGACAAACAGAAACGGGGAAATCTCAGTTATTGCCGGGCGAAGAGAATCAACAGGGTTGGCACCAAAGAAGTGACTCTTATGCGGCGACATCCAAGTATGGCAAACCAGAGGCGTTGTCCAAATCTACTGGGTTTAATAGCAGACTAGAAGAGCATCATGCCGTCCATGCTTTTCTTCAAAAAATTCTGGAGGACAATAACCCACGTTTGCACGCAGCACTGAGCGGCGCACTGTTCCAGGGTGGGGATAGTTTTAGCAATATTGACATTGATGGTACTAGGAAAACGGTACATACTTTAATGGGAGCGGTGGATGCGACTAACTACCTAAATAGCCTTGCTAAAGTAGCCGACACATTACAAAGTGCAGTTAATAATGAGCCCGAAGGTAGAGATACGCCTGAGGGGAAAGCGTGGGCACATTTCCTTAAAAAGCATCGAAATGACAACTCAGAAGCCAAGCGAGCAATGCGCTCCGTGATAGAAAACGCTGAAGCAGCGAAGAAAAAAATTGAAGACTCCACTCAGTTGGCCAAGCAAGAATGGGAGCGAATTCGTGATGGTCTGAAAGGTGTTTTTGACGAAGGAAAAATTCCGCATAAATCTCGGCCAGAGCGCTATACATACCGAAAAGTTACTGGGCGAGAGTTGTTACCGGAATTTACGCATGAAATAGGTATGGATCAAGACGGAACAGTGACTAGTTTTGATGTACGTAACCTTACTGGCGCTGATGGCCAGCCGTGGGACGTAGCGGATGTTATTTTCATAGAAGTACGTAAGTACATATTCGATGAAAGTAACGAGATAATTTCCAAAGATGAACACGAGGACCCTGGTGGCCACGTAGTTGGCTATATTGATACTCGCACTAGTGCACCCGTTGGCAACAAACCCATTGTGGAGATACAAAACATCAATCCTCCAGAGCCAGCACAGCCAAGAGCTGCTTAGGTTGTTAGTATACTTGCTAACTAGAGTGTGGCGATATATGCGCTATCGTTATGCGGCTAGGGGGAGGTTTTCGCTCATTGGGTAGGCAGGGGCGGGGCTGCGTTTGGTGTGGGTATATCATAGTTTGGATCACCTGCCCTAATAAATGAGAGCAGCGCATTTTCCAGACTAGGTGTCAATCGGCCAGAGTAAGTGACGTTTGTTTTGTAGGTATGATATAACACTTTAGCCTGAGCCTCCAGGTTAGTCCAGTTTCGCCTTCCGTCCGTGCTGCTTATCCGAAACAAACGCTCCGCGGCTGTATCATTGTGCTGGCGTGCTAGTTGTAGCGTACGGAAAAAGTCTGCCACTATGAATTGATCTTTGCCTGGGAAGAAATCAATCGTATCGCTAAGCTTACCATCGGCCAGCGTGCGCGTCATTTCTATCATAGGATCAATTCGACCTTTGCCACTAGAACGCAACTCGTCGTATTCTTTCGCTGGATTGTCTTGATCTATACCGTCAGTATCTAGAATCTTAGAGTCTCCGCCGAGCAGCATGCCCTTGACTGCGTCGCAACATTGATTGACATTATCAATTGCGAGTTGACGGACAGTACCTCGACCCTGATACCCGAGTGGTTTGTCAGCACCCGAAGCAAACACATCATTCTCGCGGCCCGCGTTACTAAGTATATGTTGAACATCAGCGCCAAGCAGTGTATCATCAGCACCAGGATATGCCTTATAGCCGACCTCATTAATAAGGTTCTTGACAAAGAAGAGAACGTCACGTTTTTCGCCCTTACTACCAGATTTCAATAGTGTCCTTAGCAGAGCACGCAAGACGTAGCGTCCGCTTGCTGCATATTCACCATTTTTAAACATTGCTAAGCTCAATACGTTGGTAGTCTTGCCATTGCGTAACTCCAGGATTGAATTGACCAGCACAACTTCTTCACCGTTGATAAAGTCAACAATGTCGGAGTTGAGAAATGATCTGTCGAAAGTTTTGACCGCGTCTGTGCATTTAACCTCAAAAGCTTCATAAAAGTCATCGCCTGTGGGACCAAGGTTTCTCTCCTGGCGACGCGTTAAAACAGCATCTATTTCTTTGATCACCCGGGGGATGATTCTAATGTTCTCAGGGATATCTTTGACCATGCGATCATCATCTTCCTCTAGCCAATCAATCCACCATTGCTCTTCGAGCGTAAGAGTGTCTCTGTTATAGCGCGCTACCATAAACTCTATCCGACCTTCAATTCTATTCTCTATCTGGTTATAGATTTCCTGATCCTGTGTTAGCATATCGTCATAATCTGTGAAACTACGAGTGCCGTTGATATATTCCTGAACAAACCTCTGCTGATTTTCGTCAAGCGGATCAGTAGTCTCGAAGGCTTCTACTATTTGGTCGCCAATTCTATCTATAATTTTCTCGGGTATCTTCCAGAGAGGAGTTTTTTTGTGCTCAAGTTGGTCAATGTAGTTCGTTCGCTTTTCAAGAGAAAGCTCGCTGTCCTCGTAACCTCGACGTGTTAGTATGCTCGCAGCAATCTCGACCGCGCTACTAGGTTTAAAACTATAGTTAGGGTCTTTGTTTTGTTCTTCTTCTATCAGCTTAGCTACAGATTGATCGAGCTCTACTAGTTCTTCGGTCGTGAGCACGTTGCCGTACCCAAGGGCATGCTCTACCCGACGCTTTATGGCTTCCAGGAGCGGCCTGGGCATCTTACCAAGATCATAATCACCGTTTGCTTCGGGAGCATTCGTGTCCATGAACTGCTTGATGAGTTCATTCTCGTTAAACGAAAAACCCCCGCCGCGAAAAATTTCTTTTACGGTGAGCTTTAGATCCCCCAAAGCGTTCTTGAGCGTTATGCTGAGATTATAGTTATCGTCAATATCTTTTCGAAGTCTATTGAGGTACGCTTCCTCTTTAGATGTTAGCTTATTATCTTTAAACCGCTTCTCTAAGTCTCCTTTGATTCTATCAAAGACATGCTTTGGTATCTGGCTTAGGAGGGACCTTTTATGCTCATCCTCATTCCCATCCTCATCTATCTCTCCTACCCGTTTTTCAAGCCATTCATCATTGAACCAATCGAGCCATTTTCGGTTTTCTTCTTCTATCTCCGGCTGCTTTATTTCAACAGCTAAATCAACCTCGCTTGTTGCATTATCATCCTCAGGATCACCAGGAGGCGCTCCCTCAAAACTACTGTGTGGGTTACCACCAGAATTACCACCTACATCTGCCATTCTGCTAGTATAACTAACTTAATCGTTTTTGGCAAATTAGACGAAAGTCCGTCGCTCTAGTTTGACGTTTCAATTATTACGCTCGCAATAACATCGGGCGGCAGAATAAGATTATCTTGGCTAAGAGTTTCGCCAGAATTAGGGCTGGGGGGAGGTGTCGTCTGGTTGATTATTAGGCTGTCCAAAATTACGCATCCTCTGTTGGTCTTCAAGCAGAATCTTCCGGTTTTCGAGCTCTTTGACTACAGCCTCACGTTTGCCTTCGAATCTACCGCATTTGCCCTCTTCAAATACAGTCTCGAAGGTGTCAATAAAGCCTTGAATTTCGTCTACATCAGTAGCCTGTCCCGCACCAGTAGCGAATACTTTCAGCATGCCTAGAATGGACTGCTCTTCATTAGGCGAGATAGCGTCACCCTTTGCTATCATAGCTTTCAGACTTTCTTGGCTCATGTCATTATCCTGGTATTTAAGACCTCCCTGCTCCTTAAGCGCGCCGATAATATTAAGAGGGGTAGCTCTCACCCCCTGCAGCACACTCCCATCAGCGGCACGGATCTGACCAAGATTCTCAAAAAGTGCCTCCATACCGTCAGCGAGTTTGGCTTGCAGTTCATTGACGCGCATTGCTGCGCCCAGATTAGTCGGATCCATCTCCAGTGCTCTGACAGCAGCCAGCCACTCGGCACTCATTACGCCTACCTCCGCTTGGAACGTAGCGACCGACTTCGCCGCAGTTTGCTCAATGACGCCAGCCCGTTTCTTGAGGTCTAGCTCATGTCTGTGCTTGCGCAGTTCTGCTTCTCGCGTGAACTCATTAGCTGTCAGGTTGGCTTTGAATTCCTCAACCCTTTGAGCTCCTTGGGTGGTGCTCTTAGCGCTCTCAGCGGCGGTTTTCAGAAATTCTGTATAATTACCGTCACCAAAGCCGCTGGCAGCGCCAGCAAGTTTACTCGCGCCAGAGCGGACGGTTCTAAGGAATGCATTTCTACCAGTTCTGCGCAAGGCGGCTATCGCGGCACCATCCCCCTGCTCTGCAGCTTCTCGTGCAGAAGCGAGCCTTCTGTGCATGGCAGAGGTTTGGCTGAGATATTTCTTTTCGCCGTTGCGATCAATTTTATAGAATTTTCCCTCCTCCTCGTCCCACCGCATGTTCCCCTCATCTGTTATATACTGGGAGGCTCTAGTGGAGCCTAATGCCTTCTGTGCGGCTTGTAAGCTACGACTCTTAACCGCTTGCCCAGCGTAATTCCCCCAATCCTTAATCGGCGTTTTCTCGAGGCCTTTACGAGCGAGACCTTCGAGTTGGCTCAATGCTTGGCCACCCATCTTCATAATCGGGATGATGGTTAAAACCGGTACTACTTGTAATAAACAAATCATAATTAAACCCATTAGCGGATGTTCAACCGCATAGGATTTCATTAAGATATAAGTAACCAGCTCTGTTGCACCCCAGACGAAAGCAATCGCCGGATAAATGAATAACACACGGGCAAATTCGGTCAGCCATTTTTTAAACCATTTTTCGGTATTGGGTAACAGGTATAGCACAAAGGCAATCGGTGAGATGATAATTAGAACGGTGACGAGAACTTCGCGGAAAGCCAGAACTGCAAAGACCATCAACACCGCAATTATTACCGTTCCCAGATTGAGTAACACCAAAATAGCGGCACCGATTGTTACGATGACCATCGGGACAATATCTATAATGAGGCCACTAATATTAGCTGCCGCATTGTAGCCACTTTGATCAACTATGACAAGGTTTCTGATAAACTCGCGTAAACTTGCCCCCAGGATGTTACTGATATCCACCGCTGCGGCGCAGATTGGAAAGGAAATATTGACCAAAATCGCCACGATGACTAGGCGCGGGAGGATTTTCTTGACAGAATAATTGCTAAACATATTAGTCCTTCTTTAATTCCCTCCTGGTTTGCCTCCGATGGCTGTGGAATAAATGATGATCAAAAAGACAATCGCAAAAGCAATATTAGCAATCGGAATAAATGCGCTCCAAGCAGCTCTGATAATAGCGCGGCCTTCGGGGTTATTGAGAGATTGATAATACAAACTATCGTCAATATATTTCATTACAGCATCAATCCCTGAACTTAGCATGTCGATTATCGGACAAGCAATCCAGCCCATCGATCCCGATGCAGAGTAACAGTCGACGGGCGTCTCGGGGAGTTCGGAGTCATAGTCAGGATTATATACGAAATCACGACTGCTACCCTGGCCAAATAGGCACGCATCAATTAATCCCCCAGCCTGCGTTGAAATAACCCCTGTGCCATCTTCTACTGGCGTGTCTGAAACAACAATACTCCCATCCGCAAGACCATTTCTCAATGCTTCGCCCTGCCATTGCGGCTGAGCACTGGTACTTAGAGATGCAAATCTACTGCTCTGATAACACCAATTATCATCAGTGCTATTTTTAAAACCGTCAAAGCAGGCCTTATATTTGGCGTTGTATGTTTGGGTAGCGCTAAAACTTGCCTGATAGTCGTCATTGTAAAGGGTGTATTCGTCATAGCAGAGGTTTTTAGCCGCTCGATCTCTTAATTCTTCAGCATATGCAGAGGCGTATTTATCCACAAGCTGTCTGACCTCGTCACATGACATGGTGCCTGCGCTACCATTGTCCGATGCTAGATTAGCACTTCCACCAGGGTAGCTCGGCATACTGGAGAGTATTTTATTCCAATCTGCAGTCGCGTACACTTGTTCGGCTAAGCCTCGGCTAGTAACGTAAGACAATGTTTTTTCGTTCGAAAGACCGGATTTTGTGCTGGTGATATCAGCACCGCAAGTCTTATCACTTTTGGTGATTAGTAGGTAATTATAAAAGACGTATCGGTCTTCGTCGGTCAACCTCTTTGGGTACACACTGTCTGGGGTGAACCAACCTGGCCACTTATGGTCTTTAAATCCTGTTATAATATCCTCAGCATCTTTTCCCTCAACTGCCTGGAACTCGACCGAATATGACTCCGCTAGAGAGTAAGAAACCCCCACGCCAGCCATTTTGGTTGGCACCTTTGCACAAGCGTCTTTCGCACCGTCCTCTGTAGGGTCTGTTTCTGATTGACCAGTGTCCTTCATTTCGTTATCGTAATACCATTTGCCAGAACTATGATATAGGGGTATAAGTAGGCCATACGTCCAGCGCTCGCTTAAGGTATCGTATACATTCAACCCGCATTGAGCGGTTGCTGTTATCTGCCCAGAACCTTTTATTGGCGTGTAGGCATCGGTGAGATACTGTGCCTTAGTCTTGTTCAACACGGCGGGTGTTAAGGCGGCCTGCAGTGCTTCGCTGCACCAAGCTTCTCCATCATCGTTGGGATCAACAAACGGAGATACGTTAATAGCACCACTCACTGGGTGAGGACTCTTACGATATGAGCCAATCAGATCATCGAATGAATACGATGCTGCTTGTGTATCGATACCACCCTTGGTCCCCTTGTTGAGTGGTGTTTTGGGCCTGCATCCCTCCAAGATAGCAGATACGAGTATAAATCGCTTGATGCGTTGGCTATAATCCGGTGTTTCAAAGACCACACCATACGCATCCCCCGGCATCAATACTCCTACCAAAACCTGACAGATCAACACTGCGACAACCAAGAGCAAACCGAATCGTTGAGCGGCTGTTTTGATCCTAATGTTTCCACCGTTTGTTTTCATCATCATATCCCCACTGTAATTTTCATAGAATTATCATAACCGATATCGCGCGTGAACGCAAGGGGCCCACGATTGTCAAGCGGATTTTTTCCGCTTGACTGTGTGTTTGACTTTCATAATTGCGAAATTAACCTCAATACTGGTTTCGGTGTCGGTCGTTTCGAGATTATCGTCAAGGATCGATGACATGATTTCGCCACCCTCGGCGGCTAATTTTTCTTGCTCGGCCAGTTTGCTGGCGTCTGGTAGTCGATCCAAGACTCGCGCTAATTCGCGAATTTTGGCATAAGTTTCAACAATCGCCAGCGTGGCTTCGGTGGCGCGTGGGCTTTTGAGGATGGTTGCTAGCATGTAGAGGCCGCGTTCGGTGAAAGCTTTGGGCGGATATTTCGTATATTCACCCCTGCCCTTAGTTTTTAGGGTCGAAATTTTCGACCTTAGAGCAATCAACTCCTGTTTATTCGTTTCTATGATATACCCATCTGGAAATTTATCCGGATTATTCTTGATTGCCTCGTTAACCCGTTTAGTTTCCACCCCATAAAACTGCGCGACGTCGCTATCGAGCAAAACTTGCTCACCCCGCAAGGTCAAAATTCTATCCTCAATCTGTTGCTTCATTAACATTTTATTCATGGCAATAACGATTATATCATATCGTTCGTTAATCCCATGGCTCCGGCCGCGCTTGCGCGAAAACCGTTAGCATGTTACGATACTACTATTATGTTCATGAAAAATAGACAAAAGTTTAGCCAGAAATCGCGGATAGTTTTTGGGCTGATGCTGGTGATGCTGGTGGGGATGATGGGATTCGCGACACTGAAAACCGACGACGCACTAGCGGTGGATTGTGGTAAAACCACAACTTTTTTCGATTGGGGATGCAAAGACGTTAATGGCGATGGTGTGATAAATGAAAAGGATAACCAAATCATCCCCGTACTGATGACGATTTTCAACTGGTTATCGATGGGTGTGGGGCTAGTGGTGATCGGTGGGATTATTTACGGTGGGATTACTTATTCAACATCGAGTGGTGATAGTGGTCGAGCTCAAGAAGCCGTCAAGCAAATCCGCAATGCAGTGATTGCTCTGATTATGTATTTTGCGATGTGGGCGCTGCTCAATTGGCTGGTACCGGGAGGGTTGTTTAACTGATGAAAAAGTTTTTAGTTAGTCTATTTGTCATCATATTTGGCTTGATCGTGCTGATGCCCGTGCCCACCGCTAGCGCCGCCAGCGTGACGTCTAACGAATGTAACGATCGCGCTCAATTTGCCGTCAATGCTTTTCTCGGTTTTCCAACCTGGTATCGCGGTTTGGAACTAGAGGCGAATGCCGAAAGAACCGGCTGCATTTTAGCCGAAAAAGCTTTCGAGGGCAAAGAAATTGGCCTGATCATCTTTACCATTGCTCTCAACGTGATCGACATCGCGCTGCGGATCGCTGGGCTGATCGCGGTTGGTTTCGTCATCTGGGGCGGTTTTCATTACACGATGTCGCGCGGTGATCCCGAATCTACCAAGAAATCCCTGAACATTATTCGTAGCGCGATCATTGGTGTAGGTATCTCGATGGTCTCTAGCGCGGTTTTTAGCTTTTTGGTTTGGAGATTAGGTCAATGAAAGCCGATATTCCCCAAATGTCGATTGGAGATCTCATCAGAAATGGTTTGAATGTGGTTTACTTTGTCGTCGGGATTATTGCGGTGATTATGATCATTATCGCCGGGTATACCTATCTAACGGCCGACGGCGATCCTGAAAAATCCAAAAAAGGTATGCGGACGATCATCTATAGTTTTGTCGGTTTGGTGGTGGTGATTTGTGCTTTTGCGATTACTAATTTCATGATGGGTGGGATGGCCAAAACATGAAACGTTTAGGATTAATAGTCGTCGGCCTGGCAGCTATCGCTAGTCTAGGGTTGGCGTTTGCGCCAGGAGTGGTGCGAGCTGAGGATGATGGCGATGAATGCACACCACCGGATCAAGGTAAATATTTCGACGGCGAATGTTATAGCATCGCCGAATACAACATTCGGGTGATTTGTGCACAAAGTGAAAAAGAAGAAAACAAACCAGCAGTCTGTGACGATTTGGAAAAAGGAGGTTCGGACCAGGGAGTGATCGGCATCGTTCGCAACGTGATCAATATTCTATTATTTATCGGGGGAATTATCGCGGTGATTGTGATTATTGTCAGCGGCATTAGATTTGCCTCCTCGCGCGGCGATTCCAACGCCGTCACCAAAGCCCGCCAAAATATTGTCTACGCCGTCGCCGGCCTCGTTATCATGGTCGTCGCCTTTGCGGTCGTTAATTTCGTCATCGCGCAACTAAATAAGTAAGTATTGCGAAAACACTGGGATTTCGATACAATGTTTGGCGTATAGCATAAGCACTGGCATGGGTTGCCAAGGAGGATCTGATGAAAAAATTAGCGGTAATCGTGGCCAGTGTGGTGACGCTGGGGTTGGGAGCGATAGTGCTCGCGCCGGCGCCGGTTTATGCGAGTTGTGATGGTGTGTCGGGCACGCAGCTAGCTGCCTGTGCTGCCTGCGAAGCCGAACCGGGTGCTACCTGGAGTGACGGTACCTGTGATACTGGGGGCAAAAGCGCCACCGAAATCATTCAAATTATCATTAACGTCATGTTGTTCATCGTCGGGATTTTGTCGATCATTATGATCATCTTTGGTGGGATTAGATATGTGACGTCGGCCGGTGATAAAGGCAAAGTCGACAATGCAAAAAACACGATTGTTTATTCGGTGGTTGGTTTGGTCGTGGCGATCGTCGCCTTTGCTCTAGTTCAATGGGTGTTCAACGCTTTACAGTAATTTAGCGTGGTACTGCTTCGCGAGGGTTAGTGGTGATCAAGTCAGTCTCAGTCTGCGAGGCGATAATTTGAATATGGACGTGACTTTGGCCAGCAAAGAACAAACCTTGACCAACCGGAAAATTAGCTAGACGTTTGAGTTCTTCTTCGGTTAGTTTGAAAACTTGGCCCAGGACGTCGATCGCCGAAGCCGATTGTTTGAGCAGAATCTGCATGCTAGCGTTAGCGACAATCGCTCGACCCATTTGATCACCCATCATGTCTTCGACATCCTGGGAAATTGTCGTTAGTCCGAGATAATATTTGCGCGCCCGCTTGGCGATCGAAAAGAGGAAATTCGCCGCATCTGGCCACTTCATTAATTGCCAAGCCTCGTCGACGATCAACATCCGTTTCTTTTTATTCGTGCGGACGATATTCCAGATATGCGATAGCACGATATACATCCCCACCGGCCGCAGTTCGTCCTCGAGATCGCGAATATTAAATACCACCATATGATTGTTGATACTCACGTTCGATTGTTGAGAGAAAATACCGGCGAAAGTTCCGGTCGTATATTGACGGAGACGCTGCGCCAATTGCGGTCCGTTACCACCCATGTGCGCCAACGTGTCATAGAGATCGGCCATCACCGGCGGTTGTGAATTATGAGTCAAAGGATCCGACGTGATCCCCACCCGCGCGTAAGTATCAATCAAAGCTTGATCGATATCGGCTTCTTCGGATGGCGACAGGACATTGACGATTTCCCCACTAGCGGCGACCTGACCAGCGCCGAGCATCAACCGCAATAGTCCATGCAAAGTCACCAAATTCGCCCGCAGCGCGTCGGCCGATTCGCCATCACTACTGTCGACGACTCGCGGTAAATCGAACGGATTAACCCGAGTACTAGAATTCAAACTGAGGTGGATATAGCTACCACCGACCGCGTCACAGAGTCGATCGTATTCATTTTCCGGATCAATAATGATAATTTCTGCACCCATCATCATCGTTCGTAGCGCCTCGAGCTTGACAGTAAATGATTTCCCAGCACCAGATTTAGCAAAAACCACCATGTTGGCGTTTTCCAAACTGAATCGATCAAAAATCACCAAACCGTTGTTGTGCATATTCACCCCGTAAAGGATGCCGTTATCCTGGGTTAAATCAGCGCTAGTAAACGGAAAAGAAGTCGAAATCGCTCCAGTATTCATGTTACGACGGATTTTCAGATCATCGATAAATTGCGGGACTGTCGAATTGAGACCTTGTTCCTGTTGGGCCGAAGCAACCTTGGTTAAAACCATTTGTTGACCAAAGATGGTTTCAATTTTATGAGTGGCGAAATTGAGTTCTTCCTGGCTGTCGGCATAGAGCGTGACATAGAGGCCAAAACGGTAGAACTTTTCCATACCAGTTTGCAATTGGTCGCGCAGTTCTTCGGCGTCCTGGTAAGCCGCCTCGAGCGCCGGGTCGCGGACTTTGCCCTTTTCCGCATTGATGGACATGCTGGCCTCGAGCTGGGTGACTTTCTTGCGCAAGTTATTCATGACGACTTGACTGTCAACGGGATAGACAAAAATGCTGAGGTCGAGGACTTCGTCGAGGTTGATAATTGACGACAGCCAACCCGTGTAAATCGTGCGTGGATAAGCGTAAATGTAAAGCGTTCGGCACCACCGGGTGCCCAACATAAAGTAGCCGGCTTTGAAATCGATCGACGCCGGTGCCACCAAATCGCGCAGGGTGGTGATACCTTTTTGGAATTCGGCCTCGACCTCGGCGGCCTCACGCGCGCGCTGTTCGGCGGCGAGATCGACTTGGGAAACTTTCTTTTTAACCACTGACGGCACCTCCTTGATCTGGAGCTGGGGCTGGACCTTCACCCTTGCGGACGACGGTATTGACGTAATTTCGAAAATCACCAATCGGTTCACGAACAGCGGTGTCAGGATTATAGACGTTATACATCAGTGCGCCGATTTCCTTGGTTTGGAGTTGGACGGCTCGAACGCCAATCTGCATTAAGCCATTAATCACAGCAGCGACGCGGCGAGACATTTCTTCCTTGACGCGGTTGTATTGATCGGCGGGGACTTTGATGTATTGGTGACGTTTAGCAGGAATAAACAGATTAGTCAGCAGGCCTTTGCTAGTATCGCTATCGCGACCAAGTTGGGCGCTCTCATCTCCCAGAGTATACGGAATGACGATAAAGAAACTCTTGTCCATGATGTTGGCTTCCTGGGAGAGAATATCGATGAATTGAATATAATCGTCCATCAACACGCCGAGCAACATGTTGTCTTGGTTGACCCGAATCTGTTCTAACTTTTCAAGGTACGGACCAATGTCGACTTTTTGCGAACGAATATAGATCTGGATTGCAAAAGTCAAAGAATTCAAAAACTGTTGGTAAGAATACTCAATACCTTCACGCTCGCGCTCACTCATCAGATCAAAGTTGACCGATTGAGCAGCGACGATCGACCGATAAGTTCCATCACCCATGATCAGCATGTTGTCGCGAATCTCCTGGAACATCAGCGTGTTCTGGGTCGAACTAGGATTTTTGAGCGCAACTGGCTGTGGTTGAATTGGATTCACTGGCCCACCCTTTCCTTTAACGTAGAGAAATTTCTCCACTTTGATTATCGTCAATTTCACTGCGACGTGGAGTCGCTGCGTCTTGTGTAACGGTGCTCGTCCTCGGAGAATCCTGAGCAAGCTCAGTTTCTCTCTCAGACGTTTCCATTATAGCAGATTCTGGCGCGGTTGTTGGCGGTGGCGTCGCGGCGGGCGCTGGTGTCGCGGTCGTCGTTAGCGTTGGATTATCCGGTACTGGCGAAGTACTCGGCGGTTGAACAACAGTCTGCCGAAAAGCCGTCATCGAATTGGCCGCCGACTGTTTGAGCATAGCGCTGAGAGCGGCTTCGTCCTCGGTCGGCATCGCCGGCGCGGCGGGCGGCGGTGTGGTGGCGGCTGCGGCGGACGGTGGTGTATAGGTCGGTGGTGTGAAACTGGCCTGCGTGGTTGGTGCTGGCGTGGCGGGCGCGGTGGACAGAGTTTGCATGTGCGTCACGGCCGCCTGGCGGGCGCGCTGTTCGGATTGTTCGAGCATTTGAGACAGTTCGTTGTTCAAGGAAGTGTCTTCGAAAACGTCGGTGACGGTATTAGCCGCCAGCGCATAATCATCATAGAGATTAACGTTCCCGCGCGTCGACCAACCTTGAGTATCGACGACATCCGCCAAAAATGACAAACGTTGCGTGGCTTCGGCGCTGCTGATGTCTTTGGTCTGAGGCGTGCTATCGATTGGTGGATTAGTAATTTCGACCAAACTTTCTTGACCGTCCGGATTCCATAGGCGTTTGGTTGGATAAAAGTAAAAGTGAATCAGCGCGCCGATATAGATTTCCATTGGTTGACCTCGGCGCGGAATCGCTAAAGTACCAAAAACCAAAGTAATCGGCAGCGGCACAACCGCGAGCGGTATGGCAATCATCGTTGCCAAAAAATACGCCAAAGCCGCCGCCGCCAGCGCGATCATCGCGTAGATAAACTGACGAAACGATAACGGCCCGAGCAGTTTGTCGTCGGCTTCGACATCTTGGGGGACTTTGTGTTCAGCCATATTGATTATTTTATCATAAAAGTGCCTATGCTTGAAAACTGCTTGACCACCGAGTCTTTTTTGCTGTATAATCAATTATATTAAACGTAAACGAGTATAAGGAGAAGAAATGAAATCGGTTGTCAAAAAGATTGCTACGGCCCTACTGGTGGTACCGGTACTGATGTTGACGCTTGGTCTAGGCGGAATGTTCGGTGCGCCGGCGTTTGCTGACTGTGATGAACAAACCGGACTGACTGGTGCACTGCAAGCAGAATGCTCCAAGGGTGAAGGCCAGCAAACTGATCTCTTTGGTCCCAATGGTGTTATCACTCTGATTATTAATATCATGCTCTTTATTATCGGGATTCTTTGTATCATCATGATTATTTTTGGCGGGATTCGCTATACGACTTCGACTGGTGATAAAGGTCGCATTGACAACGCTAAAAACACGATTATCTATGCTGTCGTCGGTCTGATCGTGGCGATTGTCGCCTACGCGCTAGTTAGATGGGTATTCGGAGCGATAGGTGGTTAGGGTGAGTCAATGAACAAGATTTTTTCTAAGATCACAAAATTACGAACAGGTTTAGCATGCTGGTGCTATCGGCGCTGACCGCGGTGGCGGTTCTGCCTCGATCCGCTCGCGGGCTGTCGCTCATGGATGTCATCAACGGTGCTTATCGCGGTGAAGGTCAACCAACCGATTTATTCGCTGGTGGTGATGCACTGATTCCCCGGATGATTAACCTGATGTTGTTCATCGTCGGTATTTTGGCGATCGTTTTTCTGATCTTTGGTGGAATTCGTTATGTTATTTCTGGCGGTGACAAAACCAAAGTTGACGCCGCGAAAAACACCATCCTCTATGCGATTGTTGGTCTGGTGGTGGCAATTCTCGGTTACGCTGTGGTTAACTGGGTGATTGGCATCGTCAGCAATGGCGGCGGCAGTGGCGGGGTCGTCTAATTTTACCCGTATAAATATACGAGCAAAATCTGTCTGTTTCAATTATTACTGAATCTGAACTTTGCGCGGTTGTTTTTCGCGAACTTTATTAAAGGAAATCGTCAGAACACCGTCCTTTAACACGGCTTCGACTTCGTCTTCCTTGACCGGAATCGGTAGCACCAAGGTACGACTAAATTCACCCCAATAACATTCCTGGACGTGCCACTGGATCGCCGCGGTATCATCGCCACTACTGAGCGTACCGCTAATCGTCAGGACGCTATCAGCAATACTCACATCCAGATCACCCTTGTTGACGCCAGCCGTGCGGGCCTTGATAATCAATTTTTCCTCAGTTTCGTAAACGTCCACCGCTAGCTGACCGGGTACGCTGTCGTATTCCTCCTCGATCGTGGTCATCGTCGTCACCATTTCTGGCTCGGCCGACTCAGTCGTCGATTCATCATCAGCCAAAAAAGCGGCCGCCAACTCATCATCTAGTAGCAGGTCGTCATCTGCTTGTTTATCTCTCGCCATGTCTCCCTCCTTTTCTCGCTAAAATTCGGCGTATGTGAGATAATTATAGCGTATATTGAGTAAGTGTGCAAGTTTTCGCAAAGCCCGGGCAGGTAAAAATTACAATGATCGATTGGTTACTGCGGTGGTTGTCACCCCATATCTGCGAAGGTTGTGGTCAGGTCGGCGACAGCCTCTGCGAACGTTGTAATTTTTACATTTTAAAGCACCGCTGGCCAAAATGCTTAAATTGTCGATGTCTGATGACGATCGTTGAACGGGCGCCGCGCGGTAACCTGTGTCGTGATTGTCGCCGCCGCCTGCCCTTTGCTCGAGCCTTCGTCGTCGGCAGCAGAACCAAAACTTTGAAAAAGTTAGTCGGTAATTATAAATATTTTTCGCGACGTGAAAGTGCGCGAGCAATCGCTGGGTTGCTCAGCGCTATTTTACCCGAGGAATTGCCAGATTTGGTGATCGTACCTTTGCCGACCATTCCGCAACACATTCGTGAGCGCGGTTTTGATCACATGAAATTAGTCGCGCGACGATTATCGCGCCAGCGGAACCTAGCGTGCGAACCAAATCTGCTGCTGCGAACGGATAACATTTCCCAACATTCGGCCAATTTGCGCGAGCGGGCGAAACAGGCCGCGCAAGCTTTCACCATTAATCCGCGCCGTCCGATGCCCACGCGGATTCTGCTGATTGATGATATTTATACTACTGGTGCGACGGTTGCGGCTGCGGCGAAACTTTTAAAGAAACACGGTGCTAAGGAAATCTGGCTGGGTATCGTCGCCCGCCAGGTCGATCGATCAAATAAATAATATTGACGAAAACGCTAAAGCATATATTTGCAATACTTGCAAAGAGTACCTATCGTGATACAATAGGGACATCATTAATGATAAGAGGCGTGGAGTCGATTCCGCCTCATTCAATCTAGCCAGAACTCTGAGCGTGACTATTGAACGGATGCGTTTAGCTAAGGATACTTTTTTCATAATGATCGTTCTAAACTTGAATGACTAGATACTTGGCGGAGGAGGAGGGATTTGAACCCTCGCGCCAACTTTCGCCGACCTAACGATTTAGCAAACCGTCCCCTTCAGCCACTTGGGTACTCCTCCGCGTGCTTAAATTATAGCATATATCTGGTATAATCATATATGGAAGGGTGACCGAGTGGTTTAAGGAGCCTGTCTTGAAAACAGGTGGGGGCTCACGCCTCCCGAGGGTTCAAATCCCTCCCCTTCCGCCAAGCATCTGGCCGCATCGGACTATGGCTGATCAGTATGAGACGGGTGCTCGGCTGCGCCAGAACTAGGATAGACTTTTATTTTTGATATTGTTATACTAAACATATGCAAGATGACAAGGGTGCGGTGAATAATCTGCCCAAGCAGACGAAAAGCAGCGCGGGCAATTTGGATATCCGCTGGACTGCGAGCGAGGCGATTGAATATGAACACAGCTCCAGATGGTACATGGCCGCCGTTGCGGTGGTCTTAGTCATCATTGGTTTTAATCTGTGGCTACAAGGTATCAATTTCGGTTCCATCTCGTTTGCGATCCTCATTCTGGTGATTTTTGCAGCGGTTCTGCTAGTTGTGCGTCGGCCGGCGCGTGAACTGCACTATGTGCTGACTGATGAAGGCTTAACTGTTGAGAATCAACTTCATCCGTTTAGTGAATTTCGGGCTTTTGGTGTGCGTCGCGATGGTGCGATGTGGCAACTCGTGCTAATTCCAGTCCAACGATTTAGTTTTAGCTTGACTGTCTTTATCCACGATGATCAGGGCGAAGCAATCGTCGACGCTCTCGGGGCTCGTCTATCGATGGAAGAAATCAAAACCGATTGGTTGGACCGTCTAGTCAATAAATTAAAGATCTAGTGTTACAATAGAGTGACGGAAGGGTGCAGGAGTGGTTGAACTGGCCGCTCTCGAAAAGCGGTAAATGGCAACATTTCGAGGGTTCGAATCCCTCCCCTTCCGCCAGATCAAAATGATAGACTTTGCGCCTAGCAATCGATCCACTTTGGCTAGACCAATGCCGGCGCATATAGGCGATTATTGTCGCATGATCACGTTGACGCTTTTTTCCTTCCTCGCGGTGATTTCTTGGACTGAGACTTGTTTATACTCGCCGCTGCCCTGGATGGTGACCGTTTTTTGCTCGCCCAGGTCAAAGGTCACGGCGTGTGTTTTTTGCCCGGGGATTTTAGATAAAATGCTCGGCACGACGATCCGCATCAACCCCCAAAGTCCGCTGAGGTTGCCCGTCGCCCAAATAAATTTTCGACCAAGGAAAAATTTTCGACCACGGAGGATTTTGGCCATACTGACGCCGTTAATCACTACAAAATCGGTAATTTTGTCCTTGATAAACGTGTCGCGTCGATGTCGAAACCACCACTGGGCGAGCGCCACAAACGAAAAGATCAACTTGCCTTTACGCTGGCTCTGCAACCATTCGCGTTTTTTTGGTTCATCGAAAATCTTGGTTGATTCGGCGAACATACCGACGGTAAAGTAATTCAGATCATAACGAAAATGTTGACCATCGAGGAGCAATTCGATCGGCCAAACTATCACTGCCTGTCCACTCAGAGCGTCATCCAGGTTTCGCAGTCCCAAACTGCGGGCGGTGTCGTTAAAGTTTCCATACGGCAGCGCCGCGAAAACCGCATCCTTACCCGACAACATCACCGCGTTCAGCCCAATAATCGCCGTCGCATCCCCGCCCGCGCTAATCACTAAATCACCATCGTCAAGCATTCGCGCCAATTGCTCGGCATTCGCGTCGACGTTGGTGTCGTCAACTTCGTACTGTTGCAATAGCTGATCCTGCAGAGCATCCAGGACCTCTTGTTGCACCCGCCGCGCCTGGGTGCTCCGCGGATTAAAAACAATAACGATTTTCTTCATCTAACTATGTCCTAATGGCTGACGATATCATGATATAATAATTGTAACATAGATGAAGGAGGAGATCATGAAAGACAGTATTTTTATGAAAATTATTCGTGGCGAAGTGCCAGCGCATCGGCTTTATGAAGATGAAAAAACTCTCGCCTTTTTGACGATCCAGCCGGAAAGTCTCGGGCATACTTTGGTGATTCCGAAAATCGAGGTTGATAAAATTTACGATCTGCCCGACGATTACTACCAAGCTATGTGGGCGACGGCCAAAAAAGTCGCGCAAAAACTCGAAAATTTCAGTGGTCAGAGATCACTGATCAAAGTCATCGGTACCGACGTACCGCACGCGCATATTCATGTTTTTTCGGCCAGCGCTAATTATCCAAAACCGCCCGAAATCCCGATGGCTGATGATGCTGAACTGGCCGACGTGGCTGCCAAATTACGCACGAAATAAGAAATAATTCTTGACATAAGCACAAACCTGTGCTATATTGTTGACTGTTGTGTATGAAAACCAAAAAACAATCCTACAAAACTTCCTTGTTAACACCAAGGATCTATTATCCAGCGTGGTCGGTTTTGGCGTGGTACTAGCGAGCACGCATGGTGCTCTGATACCGGATCATCATCGCGATTTATCACCAACCGACTTTAAAACCAAAGTTGCCCGCGAACTGCACACTCACGATGATCTAAAACTCCAAACTAATCATATTTTGGTTGATCCGAAATATTTGCGCAGTATTCGCTCTGAGGGTGACAAAGCGGCCGAAAATGACCGTCTGCGCGGCAACTGGGACGTTTATCGGGTTTAAAACTTGTCAAATAGTTTCTTTTGCGGTATGGTATTAGAGTAACTAATCAAGGAGGAGTCGATGGGGGATACTGCCAAAATTGAGGCGGCGACCGTTAATCAAAAATGCAAACTGCGGATGATAGTCATGATGACGGCCATCGTTGTTTTGATGATTAGCGTGACGGTCCTGGCGATTGCTCTAACTGGAATCGCGAATGACGTTAATGAGCTAAAATCTGCGCAAACCACTACCAAAGTCAAAGCGGTCGATCCTGATACTCTGGATGGAACCCGGTTGATCACCGAGACTGATCTAGAGGAAGATGGAATTCCTGATCACTACGTGGGTAACCCTAGTGCCGCGGTTGTCGTCATCGAATACGAAGATTTCGCCTGTTCGCACTGTCAGGCGTTGTCCCAATCCGCCGAGCAAATTCACGCCGACTACGCTGACCAGGTTCTCTTTATCCACCGCAGTTTTAGTTTACGTTTTCCGAATTCTGATAAAACCCTGCGCGCGGCCGAAGCAGCCTACCTCTTGGGCGGCCAAACAGCCTACTGGGCGATGTCGAAACTGCTGTACCAGGACACCCGGTGGTTGGGCGGAACAGTCTTTGGCGGCCAAGGGATTTTGAACGATTACGCCAAAACCGTCGGTCTAGACCCGGCGGCGTTCGAAGAAACCATGTCAGACGCGGCGGTGACGAACAAAATCTCCCGCGATAAAAGTTTGGGCACGCGAGCTGGCGTGGCCGGCACGCCTAGCTGGTTCATTGATGGTCAACTAGTCACTCCCCGCGATGCCGACATCCGCGCCGCCCTCGACGCCGCCTTGGCTCCCCAACCCCAGTAATTTTAATTGTTGACTTTTATTCATAAGTGTGATACTATCATAGCATAATTTAATAAATTGTAGTAAGAAGTATAGAATGAACCCTAAGGATATCCCCCGCGGTTACCAAAGAGACAGCGGCCCACGAACGACCGGAGGTAATACATTAGGAGACCTAGCAAACAATCTGCGAGAACGGTTTGATAGTGTAGGGGCACGATTGCTGCTAAGCATAGCAGCGGGCGCGGTAGCTATGAGTATTGTGGTACCTGAGGGGATATCGGCTCTTGACGGGGAGGATCTGTACAACCTTAAAAATATCCGGGATTTCTATGGGCAACGTGGCCAGGGCGATGCATTAGTAAGGGCAAACGAAGCGGTGAATCGACAACTAGAAGTAATGGCTAGTCGCAATGTTGGCAAAGAAGTTGCACTGGGCGCAATTGCTGGTGGACTTGTAGGCGGGGCTGTCGGTTTACCGTGGGCTTTGCAGGCGTCTAGTCGGCGGCGGCCCAATCGACAAGCGTTTAGTGAGCGTCGTCAACAAGATGAACGTTCGCAGCGTTGAGAAGCATTAGCTTGCTTACACCCCTAGCTCAACCATCAAGCGCGCCTCGAGGGCGCGTTTTTCCTTTAGCTGGGATCTAGTTTCTTCGACCAGGTGGGCCGGAGCTTTGGCGGTATAGCTCGGACTGGCTAAACGTTTGTCGAGCGTCGCGATCTCTTGACGGGTTTCCGCCAATCGCACCTCGAGACGCGTCTGGTGCTCATAGATCAACTCGTCGGATAAATCGAGCCAAGCCTGGCAACCAGCGGCCGCTAGGCGCAGTCCCCGACCCCGTTTGACCGATTTGACGGACTGGAGTTTAGCGAGCGCTTGGATCAGATCGGCGTGTTCCGCAATCAACGGATCATCCTGATATAGCAAATCATACTTGTCCGACGGCAATTGAGCAGTGACCAGACGGAGGTTGCTGATCAAATCTCTAATTTGGTCGAATTCCCCAGCTTTTTCCTGATCAAAAGGCAGTTTCTCGGGCCAGATTTGAGCAATCAGTAGCGTTTCGTCGTCATGCACAGTCGTCCAGATGGTTTCAGAAACAAACGGTGCAAAAGGATGGACTAGGCGTAACGTGACATCGAGCACGTAGTCCAAGAACTCTGGCTGCGAAGTGGTTTTGCTGGCCTCAATAAACCAATCGGCGACATCATCCCAAACTACGTGGTAAATCGTGTCGATGGCTTCGGCGAAACGATAGTTTTTGATATGTTTGTCGAGCTGTTTTCTAGCGTCGTCCAATTGGCGCAGGATCCAGTGGTCAGCGATAGTTTGGGGTTTGGCGTTTTCTGGTAATCGCGGCGAGAACTTCAGTTCTTCATCTCGCGAAATTCGTTCAAGCGATCCGCGCGACATGACATCCCCATGCCCTTCGGGCGGGGACCCTGTCATTTCGGCGTCTCCATTGACCGAATTTCCGTTTGATGATTCAGAACTGGAGTTCTCGCCGCGATTGCTGCTGATTTTGCTTTCGATAAACCGCGCAATATTCCATAACTTGTTGCAAAAATTGCGTCCAGCGACTACTGAGGCGGTCGAGAAAGCTTGCGCCTGACCGGCGGAGCGATTCATGACGATGCCGATCCTGAGAGCGTCGCTGCCATATTCGTCGATAACGTCCATTGGGTTGATGACGTTGCCTTTACTTTTGCTCATCTTGACACCATGTTCGTCCAAAACTAAACCGTGGAAAAAGACATCGCGAAACGGCACGTCGTCGGTGGCATAGAGGCCGAGCATAATCATTCGCGCCACCCATTGACGCAAAAGGTCGACACCAGTTTCCATCACCGAGGTCGGATAAAAGCGCGCCAGATCACCTTTCTCGAGGTACTCCGTCGTGATAAACGGCCACTGACCAGACGAAAACCAAGTGTCAAAAGTGTCTTCGTCGCGGCGATACTTGACGCCATCGATGTCGATTTCCTCCTTGTCGACGCGAGTGTCAAAAATCCACTCGTCCGAGGCATTAGAAGAGTCGTCAGATGGCTTTTTTATGCGCCGAAAAGCTGGAATCGGAATCCCCCAGGGAATCTGTCGGCTGATATTCCAATCACGCAATTCGTCAAAATAACGGACTAGTTCCCTACCCTTTTGCGCCGGCACAAATTTGATCTGGCCATTTTCGATCACCTGTTTGGCGCGCTGGGCCAACGGTTGAACCCGAACGAACCATTGTTCCATCGGCAGCGGTTCGATCACCGTACCGCATTTGTAACAGCGGCCGATGCGAGTTTTGTAATTTTTGTCAACCTTGATAATCAGGCCCATTTCCTCCATCGCCTTGACAACCGCCGCGCGGGCTTCGAGCACCGGCAGGCCCTCGAATCGGCCGGCCACCGCGGTCATTTTACCGTCCAGATCGATTGCTTGCTTGAGTGGCAAGTTGTGCCGCCCCGCGACTTCGAAATCATCAAAACTATGCGCTGGTGTAATTTTTACAACACCCGTACCAAAGTTTAGATCGACCATTTCATCGGCGACAACTTGGACTTCAAAATCGCCATTGACCCCTGGAATCACGACAGTCTGCCCGACCCATTTGGCATAGCGTTTGTCGCTCGGATGAACCGCCACGGCGGTATCGCCAAACTTGGTCTCTGGCCGCGTCGTGGCTAGCTCGAACGGACCATATTTAATGTAATATAGCGGTGTTTTTTCTTCGCGATATTCGACCTCGATGTCGGCAAAGGAAGTTTGATGTTTTGTGCAGTAATTAACCAAACGTTTACCTCTGTAAATTAATTTATCATCCCACAGTTTCTGGAAAGTTTGGTAAACTCGATCGACAACTTTTTGATCCAAAGTAAACACCAAATTCGACCAATCACAGCTGGCGCCCAGAGCCCGCAACTGTAGTTCCATATTACCGCGATTCTGTTCGACAAAATCCCAAGTCATTTTATATAATTCCTCACGTGGAAAATCAAAACGCGACTTCTCTGCCGCCTCGAGAGATCGCTCAAAAACCACCCAAGTTTCAAAACCGGCGTGATCAGCACCCGGAATCCAAATCGTATCACGCCCGTTCATCCGATAATAACGAGTCAAAATATCCTCGATCGGAATCATATAGGCGTGGCCAACATGCAAATTCCCGTTGGCGTTAGGCGGCGGCATGATAATCGAATAAGGTTCGCCCTTCCCTGTTGGCGCGAACGCTCCCGAAGTCTCCCACAGCGCATAAATCGCCGGTTCGTACGTTTTCGGTTCATAGGCTTTCGCTAATTTCATCTTGCTAATTTCCGAAACTTTTAAATTCCTAATTTCCTAAACTCTTAAATTCTGACATTTCACGTGAAGATACAACACTAACCAACGACCACCCTGGCACATCTTTCTCTTTTGCGTTTTTGTTTCATGAATATTGTATCACATGTCAGGATAAATACTACTCAAAAATAGTGGCTAGGGGGAGCCTCTGTTATTATGATTATTAAACGATAAAATTGCCAAAAAGTCCAGATAGGGCAGAAGTCGACCCAGTTGTTTTCGCTCTCACATATGATATAATCAACAAGGATGCGGGCTCGTTCACCCAATAAAACTTAAGAAAGGATTAGCATGGCAAATATGCAATCTGTTCGTCTTCAGAATGGAGGACGCTTTACTGAAAACCTGACCAAGATTGCGAATTTTATCTTGGAGATCGGTTCGACTACCTATAACGCAATCGCACATGTTAAAATGGCGGATCAGATTCTACATATAGTTCGAGATTATGAGGACGGGGGGGGGNATGCTCTTGTCGATCCAGCTGGTAATAGAACACTAGTTGACAATAAATCAGTAACAGTTGGTCGATTGCCGGATGTAAACGAAGTCATCATCCCAGATGAAAAAATTTCTCGCAAGCACTGCATAATCCAAATCGGGAAGACAGCAGTGAAGAATGACGATCCTTTCCTGGTGGTATCTGATACTAATTCACTCAATGGCACTACTGTCGAGTATAATATAAAATCTTCGCCTGAACAACAGCTATTTCAATCGCATGATGTTGCTACGATGGCTCGCAAGGATGTAGATGAAAATGGCCATGAATGGTCGAACCAAGATAATTATGCGTGTCGACTTGACGCCAATGTTTTTGCTGTATTTGACGGCGTAAGTGACGGGCCAGATGGCGCCAAAGCTTCAGCTATTGCGCGTGATGTTGTAGAAGGGTTTGATTTTGAGTCGACTGGCTCAAGTGTCCCAGTAGAGAGACAATTACAAACTTGTCTTAATAATGCTAGTGCGATTATCGCATCCCAACCCGAACAGAACCGGACTACTGCAGTGTTAGCTAAAATAATAGAGGAAAACAGCCAGAAGTACATTTGTTACGCTTCGGCGGGCGACTCGAGATTATATATTGTTGACCAAAATGGTAACGCTACACAGATTACTAAGGACGAAGGAGAAGGCAATAAAATTTTTAACATGTTAGGGTCAGGGAGCAGGGGTGTTACTCAAACTGGTCGATTGCCGCTATTGTCGGGCGATCGCATTGTGCTTTGTACAGATGGCATAACTGGTGACAATAACGATGACTGTATGCCGGTCTGGATGCTCAGTAGAATTGTGAACCTATATCCAACCGATCCAGCAGCGATGTTGGTGCGGCAGGCGCGTAAAGATGATGATAAAACTGTTATAGTAGTATCAGTCTAAGGTGTGGTTGTGCTACAATTAAGATGTGATTAAAGAGATTAAGAATCAAACAGAGTGGGACACTCTAGTAGCAGAGCAGGGCGGTCATCCGTTGCAGCTCTGGGCGTGGGGCGAACTAAAGCGAGCTAATTATTGCCAAATTCACATGCAATTGTATTATACTTTACGATATATCTAGAAGACATTTTTACGATATTTACTCATATAATTGAATTTTCTAATAAACAACCACAGCCTGCGTTGCAAACTCATATCAACAGGGTAGACCAGGGGATCAACCAACTTTTTTTGTTGCCGCAATTTCGCAATCTCGCGCTTCAGCGGAACGTTTTTTATGTATTTTTTAATGACATAATTCGGTACAAATGATAACGCCACACGCTGATCAATAAAAGTAAACTCAGGCAAGCCGCAACCCAGAAGATCATCTGCCAAATATTTCGCCAAGTTATACCCGCAGACAGTTAAATAATAGCTGCAACGCGCTTGTCGCGGATTTATTTCAAGCACCTTGAATGTTTGGTCGCGTTCGTCATATTTAAGATCAAACTCAGCCATACCTTTGTAGTTCAGCTTGCGCATAAACTTTATCAAATTATTTTTTATGACCTCTGTCCCGCCAAATTCGTTAAAACCGTTGACCAAAACCGTCGCATTGCCGATGCCGGTCGGCGTGCGCTCCTGCAGTCCAATTTGGGCAAACGACATGAGACGCGGTTTGCCGGATGTGTCGCAGTAAAAAACGACGTCGAATAACCGATCATCACCACCTGGGATAAATTCCTGAATAATCAATTCACTGTCATAACCAGAGTCCGCGACATTTTCTATGACTTTTTTCACCTCTGATCTATCGTATAATTTATAAACTTTTGCTTGACCAGAGAAGGGATGTTCGTGCCAACTCACGGTATTGCTGGGTTTTATAATAACAGGGAAGGCGAGTTCCTCGACCTTTGACCAATCAATTGCATTCTTTTGAACATCATAAAAATAAGTTCTGGGCAGTTTTATCAGATCAGAATCAGAATATTTAGTATAGAACTTTTTCTTATCCATTAGAGATTCAACCATTTTGCGATCTGAATAATTAAATAAGAAGTCTTTTTGCAGAGAGTCTGCGTTCTTTATGATCCACTGAACATAGTCGTCATTCGTACCGACCAAGATGATTTTTCGTCCTTCATTTTGCCTGGCTATCTCTTTTAGTCGACGATTTAATCGGTCGCCTACTAATAATTGCGAATCAATTTCATATGTCAATATGGAACTAAGTTTGGTGAAGGGCATAGCCACGCGACCAATCAGATGACATTTTATGCCAAAAGCTTCGTGGAAGTTTCGGCTCATGTAATAAGCATTAATGTCGGTGCCGAGCAAAACAACCTTGAAATCTGAAATTTTACTCATAAAATCTCGGTATTTCTTTAGCGATGGCGGCCATAACTACATATGGGGTGCTGTCGATGCGGCGCGCTATATTCTTGACAGATATTTTGTCACCTATAATTGTCACGGTATCGCCGACCTTAACGTGCTGATCGACCTCAATGGTTAACATATTCATATTAACGACGCCGACAATAGGGTAGGAACGATCGTTTATACTAACAGAGCAGCGATTATAACGTAAATCTAGTCCGTCAGCGTAACCGATAGGGCATACGGCTATGAAGGAATTCTTTGTCGTACGATAGGTCGCGCCGTAATTAATAGACGAGCCGGATTTAACTTTGTTAATTTCCACCACTGTTGTTTTTAGTGCAAGACCAGGCGTGACTTTTACTGTTCCTTCGCGACGAGTTGCGGAAATCCCCAACTTAGCCACGGTGCGACGATCCTTAATTTGGCGAAGAGAGCCTTTTATCCCACTGTAATCTCGAGGTGTTTGGTTTATACCATACATGATTATACCCAATCGAACGCCGTTAGCCAAGGGGATTTTGTCATGCAACTCCAGCGTGACGCTACGGCCCAGATGGATAATTTTGATCTTCGACAAATCAATGTTAGAAGTCAGATATTCGAAACGCGCCAGCTGCTCGTCGTAGAGCTTGTCCAAGGCGCCGGTTGTAGCAAAATGCGTATAAATCCCCTCGAGTTCCAAGCCAGAATTCTTATGTATTGAATTGTCAAAAATCTCTTCAAGACGAGTTTTATCGGATATACCCAAGCGATTCATGCCCGTATTTAGCTTTATATGAAACTTTATACCAGGTAGTTTTTTCTTTGTCAACTGTATGTAATAATCGTAATTACTGACGGTTATGGTGATCTTATTGGCGGCGCATAAGTCTATGAATTTTAGGTCAATCGGCTCTAGGCACAAAATTGGAACCTGGCTATCAATCTGTCGCACCTCCAAAGCCTCATCTAAATCGGAAACAGCCAAATAATTAACGCCGCTAGTCACGAGAGTCTTTACAATTTCAAATCCATGTCCGTAAGCATTGCCCTTGACAACTCCGATATAATATTGGTAACCAGGATAACCCTGAATTATATCGCGAACGTTCTTCGCTATAACAGAGGTGTCAATCTCTACATAAGTCTTGCGGTGAAGTTGATTGATGTCGCTCATACTAGCTATTTTACTATACTTTAGAACAACGTGGTTTTTTTAATTCGACTCGCGATAAGTTGGTTTAATCGTTCGCCCCAACGCAACCATTTTTGGTAAGCTTTGCGGTTTAAAACTTGATCATAAGTTCCGATATAAACAATGTCGCGCGGCGAGAAACTCC
The DNA here is from genome assembly GCA_009776375.1 of Candidatus Saccharimonadota bacterium. Classification (GTDB taxonomy): domain Bacteria; phylum Patescibacteriota; class Saccharimonadia; order Saccharimonadales; family Saccharimonadaceae; genus WQXA01. Next base: position 42,793 of record WRNW01000003.1, read on the forward strand.
GTTTGAAAGTGTTGAGTCCGGGCGCCTGGGTACTCATGAGGTTGTATTCGGTAACACCGGACTCTTTTAGACTTAGCATTACGCTCCATTGCAATAAGTGTGCGAAATGTTTGTAATCAGTGCGAACCGAGCCGCCATCTTTGTAAATTGCTTTCTGGCCAAACTTGATTATAAACGCGCCAGCAATTGCATCGCCGGATTTTGTGTGGGCAAGGAATAGTTCGCCTTGATCTAGATCACCGTAGGACATCCAAAACCGTCGATAATAATCATATGGGCGAATAAACAATTTTGTCCGCTGACTCATAGCGCTGTACAGGCGATACATATCGCGCATATTTTTTTCAGTCAGCGGTGATTTTTTAATAATAATCCCGTCTTTCTCGGCGGCACGGATTTCGCGACGGGCAGTTTGGCTAAAGCTGGCCAATATCTCGTCTGCTGAACGCGTCAAATCAACCACTACTTGCTGAGTGTGCGGCTGAGTGTTACGAACTTTTAGCAGGTGTTTTAAGTCGGCACCGATCGATTCGTCAGCGATCATCTCATGCGGAATCTGCTCGATCGACGGTTCCATCTTGATAGCAAAAAAATCAGTTTTTTTAGAGTTGATCGACACGATTGCTCTTAGTTGATCTGAATTCTTGATGTTCGGACCTCTCATAATATAAGCAAGACGGCCAATACCAATGAACCGCCGCGTCAAAACGGTCGCATAAAAACTACCGAATTCGGTTTCATAAACCCAATATTCCGGCGTCCAGCCAAAACGTGATTTCACGGCAGCCATGGCACTGCTTTGATAAGGGTCGCCACCACCCGGATTATTAGCAATTAAATCATCCCATCTTGTCAATTCGCCCGGCGTGGCATAGCGCAAAGTTGCAATTTTGTCCCCTCGTTTAATCATATAAACAGTATAACACATCCGCTTTGCTCGGAGTTGGGTTGCGAATACTTGACAAACGATAACGCTTGTGCTGCAGCGGACACGTTATGACAAGTTATAATCTTCAGATGAATTATACGAATCCTAGCAAATATTATTCGCGCAAAATAGGCCGCCGGGCCAAGCAAGTCCTAAGGCAGATTCCACGCCGTCAACGTCATCGAAATTGATGGATTGACTTCGACGTCGCGCGGGTCGGTCGGTGGGATTTTTTGGGCCATGAAATAACCCAGGCTAGCGACCATCGCCGCATTATCAGTACAGAGATTCATCGGCGGATATTCGATAGCGATCGGCAAACGTTCAGCCAGCTGGCGACGCAGTTCCTGATTCGCGGCGACACCGCCACCGATAACAACTGATTTGGGATGAAATTCTTCGTAAGCGGTGATAATTTTATCGACCAACGTCTCGACAGCGGTTTTTTGAAAGCTAGCCGCGAAATTATTGCGCTGTGACTCGCTCAGGAGCTCGCTCAGGCCAGTTGAAGGGAAAGTATGGTCTTTTCCCGCTGCCGATTGGGCGGCTCGGAGAACGGCTGTTTTAAGGCCCGAGAACGAAAAGTCGTATTTACCGCTCATCTTGGCCTTGGGAAAAGTATAAGCCTGCGGATCGCCGTGTTCAGCCGCCGCGGCAATTGCCGGTCCGCCAGGGTAGGGCAGGCCGAGAATTTTGGCAACCTTGTCAAAGGCTTCGCCAACCGCGTCATCCTGCGTCTGACCGATCATTTCGTAATTACCATGATCATGAAACAGGACGATTTGCGAATGACCACCGCTGACGATCAGGGCAAGCATCGGGAATTCGGGTTGGTGTTTGCGCCTCACCAAACCCACTCGCTCACTACTCGCAGTCGGGTTTGGTTCGTCGCCACCCACTACTAAATCATCCCGACCAAACTCCTCCTCGAGATCCTGGGCTGGCGCCAAATCGCCAGACGGTTGACGACGAGGCGAAGCGAGGAGGAGACGGGATCGAGA
>WRNW01000004.1 GCA_009776375.1 Candidatus Saccharimonadota bacterium
TGGTTCAAATCCAACCCCCGCCACCAAGAAATTTAATTTTACAATCAGTATTATTTAAAAGGAGGATAATGAATACCACATATCTTGACACCATGCCAGAGGTTGCTAACGAATACAATGTCGATCTAGCAAACGGCGAAAAAGTTGTTTTTACTGCTAAACTTGATACTTTTGGCACTGAAAAAGATCGCATGCTTGGCACGGATAATTCCAAATTTACGCTCACGAACAGAGGCATCATTATTAACAACGGCGTCGGTGTTTGGACGATCGACCTACCCGAAATTGCTAGTTGGAAAAGAGTCAAAACCGGTTGGTGGATTTTCAAATTCGATTATTTTGCCGTCGATCTCAATCGAGAAATGACTTATGACGACGACAAGCAAAAACTGACTGGCTTTCATTTTTACTTCCATCGAACAGACCGAGACAAATTCGAAGAAATTATGAAGAATCTCTTTGGGTAGAGTAGCTAATCTAGACATTTTAAAGAACGATTTTAGCTGTTCTTGGTTGAGAATTCTTACTAGAACTGGTAAAATATTTCGCGACACGTGCGGCACCGTAGCTCAGTTGGCTCAAGTGAAACGCAAATCAAATTGCGCAGCGCTCTAACCAACTGATCATAGCAAGGTGCCGAGTGTAATACGGCACCGTAGCTCAGTTGGTTAGAGCGCAGGACTCATAAGCCTGAGGTCGTTGGATCGTTCCCAACCGGTGCTACCAGGAGAAATTATTGGACAAATTTAGCGCGATTAGCCCTAGCGGTGGCGATATTAGCGTTGTCGCGCAATAGTCCTTCGTATTCGGCCATTTTGGTCATCAATTGATTGCGTTGTTCGTTAGTGAGATCAAAAATTTCTAGTAGCAAATTGCGCAAACGATCACTAATCGCACTCAGTCCCTTGAGATTTTGTTGATCACCACTTAGTCGATCGGTCTCGCGCTCCAAATAAGTTTTGGTAGTGTTATCAAAAATAACTATCAGTTGACTGGGTTTTTGGTCAGCTTTTTTGAGGCGATTGACTGCCTTTTGATAATTCTGACGCAGACCCAAAATCTCGACATAACTGAGTTGATTATCAACAATCTTGGTCAAGATCTCATCGCCACCGAGCAGCTGGCCAAGCATGTTCTGATTTTCCGCGAGCGTCCGTTTTTCGTCACGCACGATCCGTTTTTGCTCGCGACGAATGTGACGACGCATTCGCGAACGTTTGAAACGCCGAGCATGCGCATCGAGTAGCGACAAACCATAAATAGCCTCGATGTCTAGGGCTTGTTGGTAATTAACGAAACGCTGGGTCAAGTCAACGAGTTCATCAATCGGTGTGATTAACAGATTCGCCACAATCAATCGACTATGCTCAGTCGGATCAAGCATCTCAACCGCCTCGATCACTAGTTCGTGACGACGTTGTTCAATCAAGTGACTAATCGCCAGATCAACTCCGGTGGGATCGAACGACAATTGTCGCATCAAATAATTTCGCAAATTTTTGTCAGTTTGTTTGTTTTCCAGCGTTTTAATTTTGGGCGCAAAATCATCAACGATGACATTGAGAAGTTGCTCGATCGAAATAGTTGATTTTTCTAAAAATTTAGTTCGTGCTCGATCAGGCAGCGCAAAACTGGCCAAATGGCCGTTCAATTGCGCGCGCAAAGCTTCTCGATCCAGCAACAACTGGTCCTTCACCACTCGATCATCCATGGCGGAATTCTATCACACTTAATGCGAAAAGTCAATCATAAAACCATGATAAACAGAATATGCAAACTAAAAAACTCTGCACCACCCACACCATGTCATTCTGAGGCGATAGCCGAAGAATCTGTAGAGTCACAGATCTTTCGCTTCGCTCAAGATGACAAGGCGGGGTTCAGGATGACAAAGTCAGTATAATTAAATGTGAGTGGGCCAACTAAAACTCCCCTGGAGGGGAGTTTTTCAGTTTGGGTTTTGCTCAACCTTACAGAGGCATGCCCAGTGCGGCGAAGCGTCTGGCAATGAACTCTTGAAGATCGGCAATTGAGCGTTCGCGATTCCACGAATCAACACTTGGAACTTCTGATGACATTTTTTCCTTATTTATATTAGATTAACGCTTGCCATCATAGCACAACTATTTGAAAAAGTCAAGAGTTTGTGCGTTTAAGCGCAAACATTGCAGATTTTTCTAGCTTATGCTAAAATTAAACCAGAGGAGATGATAAAACGAACATGGAAATATCGAACGAAATCATGCAAATCTGGTTGCCACTGGTCGTTGCTGGCCTAGCCCAAGCGAGTTTTTCTTTGGGTGTATCGATGTTGACATTGCTTAGCGGGCACTTATTAGCGGCGCCAGAATCGACGCGACGACTACATCGATTGTCGCTAGCTTATATCGTCGGGTCACTACTGACGATTACCACGCTGCTATTAGCCTTGATGTATCTGTTAGATTGGTTCTCGATGACGTCCGGCGAACAATTTTGGGCGATCCTAACCGGCGCCAGCGTTGGTGTTGGTTTATGCGTTATCCTATTTTATTATCGGCGTGACAAGAAAGGTACGCGCCTCTGGCTACCACGCCCGATGGCTGAATATTTATACATGCGCATCAAAAACACCCGTCGTGCATTCGAAGCCTTTGTCCTAGGCATCGGTGCGATCGTTGCAGAGTTAATTTTTATCGCTGCGCCACTCATCATTGCGGCAAATTTGCTGTTGGAATTGACGGGTTGGGCGCAAATTATCGCGGTCAAACTTTATCTATTGATTGCTATTTCACCCCTGATAATTCTATTCATTAGTAATTTTCGCGGTCGTAAAATTTCCAAATTCCAAAGTTGGCGTGAACGGCAAAAACGGTTTTTGCAAATCGCCGCTGGGGCTCTGCTGATCATTCTCGGTTTTTATCTACTAACATATAAATCTTTGGGAGGTTAAGATGACCAGCATTGTTGGAAAAATAGCAACAGATTACGATCAGGAACGACTCGCGAGAGCTGTCCAGCGGGCGGCTATGGCCAATCGCACGCCGATTGGTGATGCCAAAACTGAGGCCAGTCAGGTGATTGGGCGACTCGAACGTTGGTTGAGAGATAAAACTGAAATCACTAGTCACGAGCTGCGATTACAGACAGCGACCTTGCTCAGTGATTATGATGCTGATGCCGCAGATTATTATTTGACCGAAAATATGTTATTCTAAAAAGGAGCAGAGCACTATGTCCAAGCACAACTTTGACTACGATCTCATCGTCATCGGTAGTGGCGCGGCTGGTTCGGTGGCGGTTGAAATTGCTGCGCGGGCGGGCCAAAAAGTCGCGATTATCGAAGCGGGTAGTTTAGGTGGATCAGCGCCCAATGTCAGTGATGTGCCGCTGGGTGCCCTGATGACGGCGGCGCATACCCTGGATGCGGCGCAACGTGGCATGACATTCGGTCTGCGCACAACGGCGATTGGTTACAATTATCCATCAGTCAAAAATTGGAAAGATCTGAGCGTACGACGTTCTGGCGCGGCGGCGACTGGCGATTATTTGCGTAATCGTGGAATTAGTTTGTTCAAAGGTCGAGCCCACTTTCTCGGACCTCACGAAATTTCCATTGGTCGACGGCATCTATCGGCCGAGAAGTTTTTGATCGCCACTGGTTCGCAAGTTTCCATTCCGGACATCGTTGGTCTCGACACGGTTGACTATCTGACGCCAGAAACGGCGATCGATTTACTACGTCCGCCGAAAAGTTTATTCATAGTCGGTGCTGGCGCGGCGGGTGTGCAGTTTGCCGAACTGTTCGCCATTTTTGGCACCAAAGTTTATCTCGCGGATGTGCGCAAACGTGTTTTACCGCGCGAAGACGACGAAGTATCGGAAGCGATGACCGATGTGTTTGCGCGTTTGCGCGGCATGGAAATTCTGACTTCAGCGCGGGTGGTTGCTGTGAAAAATGAAAGTCCGTTGGTCAAAGTTACTTACCTCAACGGTGAAACGGAACATTCGATCAAAGTCGAAAAAATCCTAATCACCGCTGGTCGAACGCCGAATGTTGATATTGGTTTAGAAAATGCTGGTGTCGACTATGATAGCGCCGGTATTAAAACCAACGAATTCCTAGCCACCTCGGCGCACCACATTTATGCAGCCGGCGATGTGCTCGGTCGAATCGGGAAAACTCATAGCGCTCTGTACGAAAGTCGCATCGCGGCCAACAATCTGCTTGGTCGAAACAAAATCGTACCAAATTATTCGGCTATCCCGCGTGTGATTTGGACGAGTCCAGAAATCGCGGCGATTGGTCTGACTGAAAAAGATTTAGCGCGCGAAGATAGCAAATTCCATCGTTCGATTGTCCAAAACGCCGTTGTGCCGCGGGCTAATACTGCGGGTTTTGCGGCCGGTTTTGCGAAAGTTTTAACTGGAGGAAAAGGAGAACTACTCGGCGCGACCATCGTTGCACCACACGCGGCCGAAACAATTAACGAAGTTGGTCTAGCGATCAATCGTGGCCTAACGGCGCAGGATATCGCTAGCACGATTCATCCTTTCGGCTCCTGGAGCGAAGTCCTTAGACTCGCCTGCGCCAAGGCAAAACATCCTTAATTCAAATAATAAATATCAGCAGCATTGAGGCGTTGCAAATACTCGTTGTGCGATAAACCCGCGGCGGTCTCAATTTGGTTCAGGACCAGATCATTTTCGTTACCACTATTGATGATGACAATTAAACCACCAGTAACGTTTTTGGCGACGAATACTTGTTCTAAATCCGACTGATTAATATCTTGTGAATCGATAACATATGAATCAGTCAAAGTTAGTAGATAAACATCATCCAAAAATCGATTATGCGACGTATTAAAAACATAAAGAATCGGCGAACCAAGATCAACAACACGATCAGCAATATGATTATATTGTTGATACACCATTTCTAATCTTGGATGAATAATCGGTGTGGCGATCATCAAAATTCCTATCAAGGCACAAGCAATAACCCGATATTGTTTGGGGCGATAGCTTTTTATCAGATCGACAAGAATTATTAAAGTAGTCATAGCGATAATCGGACAAATTGGCATAATATAGCGTAGTTCGATCCATGGCGATGTCACTGCCACAATCAGAAAATATGTGATTACCGGAATTGCCAGCAATAACAATTGACGATCGAAAGTAATTTTTCTACGAAATACAAAAATTATAATCAGCGCGGCAATTGCGATAATGATGCCCATATAATTAAACACATTGTGATCCAAAATCAGTAAATATTGGCCAATGTGCTGCAGGGTCGAAAAGTAATCAGGGCTATTCGGATGCCCATGTAGTAATTGCGAAACCATGGCTGGGAAAATGCTTAAACAAATCGCCATAGCAATCACGCCTGCTACAATAAATTTTACGATATCAGCACGACGGTGTGTCTTATAAAAATTATATATTATCAGTAAAGACAAAATTGCTAAATAAAATAAATAATGATAGTGCGTCATTATACCAACAGAGATTGCAATAATAATTGGAATAATATGTCGCCAGCGCAACTTCTTTAAATCAATCAACCACAGGGCGATGTGGGAAATCAGGAGAATATTAAAAGCCGCTAATTCATACATACGGATATAGAGCGTAGCGTTTAGCATCGCGGCTGTCAGACCAACAAATAAAGTAATTACCAGCGCCAGTCGATCATCACGCGTTAGTCGTCGTGAAATTAGGAAAACTAGAATTGCAGATCCTATCCAAATCATAATGTTAAGCACAATACCTGTCCATTTTGAAAATCCATCGATTGTCAGTGACGCAAAGACACGAAGCAGTAGGTAAAACAGCGGTGGATGAACATCGGCTGTCTGATTATTATAGACTGGCGACCAATCACCAGCCTCTTCGTGACTAATTGAAATATAATCTTGAAAATATTCTGGCGAATGCCACCGTCCCATTAAATCATCGGCGTCCGCGATACTAACTTGACTATAATTCATTAAACCATACGAATACATCTCATCCATGTGGAAATATTCCTTTTGCGTACCAGCAAAAATTCGAACACCAACTTGGAACAAAATTATCACAGCTAGGAGTGAGATCACAGCGATGCGGGGTATTTTCTTCATTACAACTATTATATCAGGTACAATGGAAGTATGACATATATTTTAGCGATTAGTGGTGGTGTGGACTCGGTGACGTTGCTCGATATGGTGACCAAAGGCAAACTCTCTTTGCAGGACCAGGTCCTGCAAAGAGAAGATATTTTGGTGGCGCATTTTGATCACGGAATTCGTGATAATTCAGCCAACGATGCTGAATTTGTTAAAAAGTTAGCTACAAACTATCAAGTAGACTGTGTGATTGGTCACGATCGTCTTGGCAAGAATGCTAGTGAACAATTGGCGCGCGCCAAACGCTACAAATTCCTCCGCAACCTTTGCAGGACCGGGTCCTGCAAAATCATGACAGCTCATCACCAAGATGATTTACTTGAAACCATCATTATGAATCTGATTCGTGGGACTGGTTGGCGGGGATTGGCACCATTTTGGTCGAGTGATATTGAACGACCATTGCTCGATATGACCAAGGCTGAAATTGTTAATTACGCGATCGAAAACAACCTAGATTGGGTGGAGGATGTCACGAACTATTCGGCCAAATATTTTCGCAACCGCGTGCGTGATTTTATAGTGCGGATGTCGGCGGAGCAAAAGCGACAATTACTTAAACTAAATCAAAAACAAACTAAATTACGTATCGAGATCGAAAAACTACTCGAATGTTGCAGGACCGGGTCCTGCAAAAAAAGCGATGTTTTATCGCTGCCCGATAACATTGCAGTGGAGTGTTTACGAGGAATGACAAATGAAAAATTAACTACGTTACAGCTAAAACGGCTTTTAAGGAATCTGAAAAAAGCTAAATCTGGCGATATTTTTCAACCAGGCGGCCAAATCCAGATCGGCCTATATCGCGATCAAATAACCATTTCAGAAATGTAGTAAAATTAAACCATCTGGTGCAAACCACCTCAGCTACGGGACCACTAAAAACAAATTTCGTTTTTTACTCGTTTCGTTGTAAAATGGAACGCATGAATCCGAACAAGAGACGACCGGTCGGTGCGCCGGCGCCAACTCAGCCCAAAGACTCCAAACAGTCGCGCTGGCTCAAAGGCACGGCTTTTTACGCGATCATTATTTTTGTCATCCTACTAATTTTTGCGGCGCTGAGACCAGCGGCTAATCTCGAGGAAATAGCTTTTTCTGAACTAGTGGCAGCAGTCAACGACGACCAAGTCGCCAAAATTGTCGAGAGGGGTGCTGATCTAACCATCACTCTGAAAGGTGAGGATGGTGGAGCCGAAAAAGCCCCGAGTCAAAAATCGCGAATTCCCTCGGGGGCGAGTGCGACCGAGCAGGGTCTAGATATCGAAAAAGTTAAATATATCGTCGAACCACCAGATACGACAAACGATATGATCTGGAACGCAGCGATGTTGATTATCCCTACCCTGCTAATCATCGCGCTGTTTGTCTGGATGATGCGACAGGCGGGCGCGCAGGGCAATCAATCGATGGCTTTTGGGCGATCGAAAGCCAAACTCTATGGCAATGACAAAACGAAAACCAAGTTTGCGGAAATTGCTGGCAACGAAGAAGCCAAAGACGATCTAGTTGAAGTTGTTGATTTTCTCAAAAATCCCAAGAAATTTGCTGATGTCGGTGCGAAAGTTCCAACAGGCGTGCTACTAGTTGGTCCGCCAGGAACTGGTAAAACGATGATGGCGCGCGCGGTGGCCGGCGAGGCCAACGTGCCGTTCTTTTCGATTTCCGGTTCAGAATTCGTCGAAATGTTCGTCGGTGTCGGCGCATCGAGAGTTCGTGATTTGTTTGAAAAAGCAAAAAAGAACGCACCGTGCATTATTTTCATCGATGAAATTGACGCGGTTGGTCGTCGCCGCGGATCGGGTATGGGTGGTGGTCACGACGAGCGCGAACAAACTCTCAATCAGATTTTGGTCGAGATGGATGGTTTTGAAACTGGACAAAATGTGATCGTTTTGGCGGCGACTAATCGTGCGGATGTGCTCGATCCGGCATTGCTGCGTCCGGGACGTTTCGATCGACGGGTAACGCTTAATTTGCCGGAAAGAAAAGATCGCTTGGCCATCTTAAAAGTTCATTTTGAGAAAAAACCGACTGAGGAAAATGTTAACCTGGATGCGCTGGCGGCCAAAACGACTGGTTCATCGGGTGCTGATCTCGCCAACATCGCTAACGAAGCGGCCATCCGAGCCGCTCGCCAAAATCGGAAAATTATCAACAACGACGATGTCACCGAGGCCTTCGAAAAAGTTTCAATTGGTCCAGAACGCAAAAACAAAGTTATGAACGACCACGATCGTGAATTAACCGCCTATCACGAAGGCGGACACGCCTTAGTCGCCCAAGTTTTGCCCGATAGCGACGACGTCCACAAGGTCACAATTATTTCGCGTGGGATGACTGGTGGTGTGACTTGGACAATTCCGCCGGAGGATCGACCCTACACTAGCGTCGTCGAGTTCAAAGACATCCTAGCCCGAGCGCTCGGCGGTCGAATTGCCGAGGAAATTGTTTATGGTCGCGACAAAATTACCACTGGTGCTGGGTCGGACCTGCGAAACGCGACAGCCGTGGCGCGCGACATGATTATCGAGCAAGGCATGGGCAGCAAGTTGCGCGATCAAGTCTTTCACGAAGACGAAGGTGGTCTAATCATGGATCGCATCACCCGCGAAAAACCTTATTCTGAAAAAACCGCCGAAGAAATTGATCGCGAAGTCAATGAACTAATCGAAGAAGCTGCCAAACGAGCTCGCGCGGTTATTTCTGAAAATCGTAGCTATCTTGACAAGATCAAAGATGCCCTTTTAGAAGAAGAAACCTTGGATGGCGAGCAGGTCGCCGAAATCCTCCAAGGTGCGAAATTACCCGACAGCGTCAAATTGTATTAATATCAGTCATCAAATATTCCAGCGTATGCTACAATATTCTCTGTGATCAACGATGAGGAAGAACCAAAAGTTTCGGTGGCTGGCGAAAGATCGGCCAGCGAGCTATTAGAACATTATACCGAACGGGCGGAGAAAATTGCTGAAACTGAGGAAAAAGAACAAAAGGAACGCCGACGTAATCGCGCATTGGCGGCGATTGCTCGGGCGAATAGCAAAATTCCTGTACGTTTTGTGGCGGTGCTGCTAGCTAGTTCGACACTGATTTCGGCGCTCCTCGGGATTTATCGTGATCGATTGTTGAACGGTATGTATCTCGAAACTTATAAAACGGGTATTGATGCTTATACCACGGCTTTTAAAATTCCCGATTTCATGTTCCAGATCCTAGTCTCTGGTGCGCTGGCGGTTACTTTCATTCCCGTTTTTAGCGCGCGTTTGGCCAAGAACCAGCGCGAATCGGCTTGGCAACTGTCGTCCTCACTGATTAATTTCATGGCGCTGGCAACGCTCGCTGCTTCGATCCTGATCATTATTTTTGCGCCGTTCCTGAGCAAGATTATTGCACCTGGTTTGAACGAAGCTGGCCAAGGTTTAGCCACGTCAATGATGCGGGTGATTGCTATCAATCCATTTTTGTTTTCGATTTCGACGGTGATCGCTAGTATCCAACAGGCGGTCGGACGTTTTGTCTTTGTCGCTATGGCGCCGGCGATTTATAACGTTGGTATTATCGTCGGTGCACTGTGGCTGACCAACGGCATCTCGATTTTTGGACACCAGATTTTTGCTGGTGGTATTATGGGCGTTGCGCTAGGGGTGGCTCTGGGCGCGATGTTACAACTGCTGGTGTCTTCTCTCGGTTTGATTAGTTTGGGTTTTGATTATAAGTTCAAGATTTTTTGGAAAAACCGCGGGTTTCGAAAAGTTTTATCATTATTACCAGCGCGCTCGGCCGACCAAGGTCTAGATTTTGTTAATAGCATGGTTGGTAATCATTTGGCCAGTCAACTGGCAGAAGGAACTATTCGCGCCTATGACCAGGCCAGCACGCTGTATGGTATGCCAGTTAATTTGATTGGTGTGGCGATTAGCACGGCGGCTTTTCCGCAAATGACCGAGCGGGTTGGTCAGGGTCGACCCGATTTGTTTGCGCGTGAACTAAGGACGATCCTGCGGGTGATTATTTGGCTGTCGATGCCGGTTGCGGCGATTGCTTTTTTCGCGCGCGGCTACCTAGTTAGTCTCATTGCGCGGGGTGGTGATCAACAAATTGTGACACTCTTTGGCATTCTTTGTCTGGCAATTTTGCTGCGTTCAGTCTTTCACATTGCAGCTCGGAGTTTTTACGCTAGACAAGATACGCGCACGCCGCTATTTATTTCATTAGTCACGGTGGCGATTTCGATTGGGCTGGCGGTCTGGTTTGTTTACGGCCTGCATACTGGTGCGGCCGGAATTGCTTGGGCGCAAGTCATTTGGGCAGGCCTCGAAATCGTTGCTCTATTCACGCTCATGGCGCGGCGGATTCCGAATTTATTCAATCGCGATTTTTGGTCGGGCATTGGACGGATGGTGATCGCGACGGGCGTAATGTCGGTAGCAACCTATACGTTGGTTAAATTAATTGGTCTCGAATTTGCCAACCAAACCATGCTAATGGTTTTGCCACAACTGACTGTTATTGGTTCGGTTAGCTTGGCGATTTATCTGGGTCTATCGAAATTTTTGCATCTCGACGAAGCGGTGCCGGTGCTAAACTATGTCAAGAAAATCATCCTGGGTAAACTATGGGTAGGACGAAAATCGTCATGAGTGTGGCGCAGATTCGTAACTTTTGTATTATCGCTCACATTGATCATGGCAAATCGACCTTAGCTGATCGGATGATGGAATTAACTGGTACGGTTGCCAAGCGCGAAATGAAATCACAGCTACTCGATTCGATGGAATTAGAGAGGGAAAAGGGTATCACGATTAAACTAGCACCTGTTCGGATGGGATGGTCACCCACTAGCGTCATTGCGACCGCGAGCGAACGCAGTGAGCGTGGCGGAAAACAATCCAGTCTGGATCGCCACGGCGACAAGTCGCCTCGCGATGACACAACTTACCAACTTAACTTGATTGACACTCCCGGTCACGTTGATTTTTCTTATGAAGTTTCACGTTCGCTCGCCGCCTGCGAGGGCGCGGTTTTGGTGGTCGACGCGACGCAAGGCATCCAGGCTCAAACACTGTCCAACGTCTACCTCGCGCTCGAAGCCAATTTAACAATCATCCCGGTGCTCAACAAGATTGATTTACCGGCTGCTGACGTGCAGCGAGTCAGCGCCGAAGTCATGAACTTGCTAGGTTGCAATGAAAACGATATTATCAAAATCAGCGCGAAAACTGGCGAGGGGGTCGAACAAGTCCTAAATGCGATTATTGAACGGATACCGCCGCCGATTTCGCCGCTTGCTGTCATTGCGAGGAGTGAAGCGACGAAGCAATCCAGTGATAATTCTGGATCGCTTCCCGCCACGCTCGCTTCGCTCGCTCGCGGTCGCGATGACGAAATCCCCACCCGGGCTCTCATTTTCGACTCTTATTACGACGATTACCGCGGTGTGATTCTCTATGTTCGCGTGGTCGATGGCCAAATCAGCAAAAACGACCAAATCAAAATGCTAGCTACCAACGCGACTGGCCTGGCTCTCGAAGTCGGCCATCTTTCCCCCAACATGACCGCCGACGATCAACTCGCCACCGGCGAAATTGGCTATATCGTCACCAACCTCAAATCCACCCGCGAAGCCCGTGTCGGCGACACCGTGACTTTAAAGAAATATTCTGATAAGATAGGAACATGAGCAGTCAGCAAGAAATGATAGACAGAATCATTGAGTTTTCGCAACAATTCAACCCAGTTTCAACATTCTTGTATGGATCGCAAGCATCCGGCGAAGCTACGCCGGGGCGCGACAGCGATTACGAAGTCGGCTTGGTCTTTGATGATGATAAATATGTATCCAGACGAGAAATTAAATCAAAACAAGATTTCACCAATGTCAGTATCTATCCATTTCGCCTCGGTGAGCTAAAAAACTATTCGCTCAATACTCCATTTCCAAAAAAACTTTTCGTTTTGCAATTAGCTAAAATCGCCAAAACTATTGCGGGCGACGATGTGATTTCGCGAGTCAACTTACCAAAAATATCAAAATCGGATTTGATCGGAATGGTTGAATTCGAACTCGGCGTGGCATTTTGTTCATTCTTGATCATGCGTCGCGGCGACAATTTCCTAGCAAATGACGAGTTCTCCAAATCATGTTTGTTTGGTTTGCAGGCATTCATTATGGATCAGCAAGGAATTTTCTTGACGAAATATCAGGAGATCTATGATTATAGTAAAAATCTGGATCTGCCCGACAAATATCGAGCGGTTATCGATGCAGCTTATAATTTCCGCCAAGGCGAAGACGAAATCGATCAAAACTTGATTTATGAAAATATGTCTTTTCTGAACCACATTTTGCAGGAAATATTAGCTGCCAAATAAAGTGGGAAGAATTATTAAACTAAAGAAAGGAATTGTAATCATGCCACGACCAACTGACAAAATCGATCTCGAAAAACAGGCGCAGGAAAATTATGAAAAGTTATTGCAACTAGTCGAGGAGGCTGAATAATGTGTGGTGTTCAGGACAAAAATGCGCGCGATTTGATTATGCATTTACACGAGTGGCACAAAATGCTGATCGATTGGCACGACAAAAATATGGCGGGCGAAGTGGCCACGTTTTTGCCAGATGGATTTAGCTGGAAAACCACGCCAGAACTCAATAAATTTTTTTGGGATAATTATCAGAATGTCAGTTTAGCTGAAGCGAAAAAACTTCTCGCCAAATCTCACGCCGAAATTATGAAACGCCTACAAAACCACACCGACGAAGAATTATTTACGAAAAAATACTACGATTGGACCGGCACCACCACGCTCGGCGCCTATTTCATTTCCGCCACCTCAAGCCACTACGATTGGGCGGGTAAATTATTAAAAAAGATGAAAAAATGAACGATCAAGAAATTGTTAAAAGGCTGTCGGATGAGTTTGAGCGAAATGATGATTGAACCTTTGCCAGGCTATAAAGAAGTCAAACCTTTCGTTTACGCTGGGTTTTTTCCAGTTAGCAACGAGGATTATCAAAATCTCAAGGAAGCGGTCGAAAAGCTTAGTTTGAGCGACAGCGCACTCCAATTCGCACCGGAAAATTCACCGGTATTGGGATTTGGCGTGAGAATTGGGTTTCTCGGTCTATTACATATGGATATTATTCGCGAACGGTTGGAACGTGAATACGACCTCGACCTGGTCGTCACAAATCCATCGACGGATTATCATGTGTCGCTCATGAACGGCGAAGAACTGGATATCAAATCAGCCAGTGATTTACCTGATGCTAGCAAAATCAAAGAAATCGCCGAACCGTGGATCCGCGGCGAAATTGTCGTGCCGAGCGAATATATCGGACCGGTGTTACAACTAATCGTCAGCAAGCGCGGGGTGCAAAAGGATATTTCGTATGTCATTGCGAATACTTCACTTGTCATTGCGAGCGAAGCGAAGCAATCCAGTGATATCAATGCTTCTGGATTGCCACGTCGCTCCGCTCCTCGCAATGACAACGGTCGAGCCATCATCAGCTTCGAAGCCCCCTTGGCGAACCTACTGACTGACTTTTACGATCAATTAAAATCCATCACCAGCGGCTATGGCTCATTCAATTACGACCTCGATGATTACCGCGTCGAAGATTTGGTACGGGTGGATTTTTACGTAGCCGGCGAAATGGTTGACGCATTATCGATCATGGCACATCGTAGCGAATCGGCTAGTCTAGGTCGCGAAATCACCGAAAAACTGAAAAGCGTCATCCCGCGCCAAAACTTCGAAGTGGCGCTGCAAGCCGCCATCGGTGGCAAATTCATCGCCCGCGAGAACTTATCGGCTTATCGCAAAGACGTCACCATCGGCCTCTATGGTGGCGACGTGACCCGCAAGAAAAAAGTCCTGGCGAAACAGGCGAAGGGTAAAAAACGCATGAAACGTTTCGGCAAAGTCGACATCCCGTCGGAGGCTTTCACGGTGATGCTAAAACGCGATTAGCTCTTTACAAAACTAACCCAGCAAGGTATTATGATGACGGTATCGGTAAAATGTGAAGGAGGATAACGATGAACGAGGACAAACAATCAAGAGTTGAATCAACTATCAAGGACGATCCGATGTCCAATGACAACGATCCCAAACGAGCGCTCTCACTAAGTTCAACACATTCCAAGATAAAAATTACCACTCTGATTATAATAATTGTTGTAATAATTATGTCACTATGTGTTTTAGCTTTTTCATACTTTACCAAGAGTTGGTGGTTCGCCGAACAACCACCCGAACAACCACCAACGGCACAACACGACAACACACCGATTTTTTCGCTAGAGAATTATCCCAAGGTCGATGCGTCAACTGTGACGCACCCCTTGGCAATGGCCTTTATGCGTAATTTCACGGGGGTGCAAGACATCGACCAAGACAGCCTGGGCTTCACAGTAACCGACGACGCCTACACCCGCCTCATCAACGGCGAAGTAGATCTGATCTTGGTCACCAGCCCCAGCGACGATGAACTAGCCCGTGCTAAAAAAGCCAACATTGAGCTAGAAGTAATACCGGTCGTCAACGAAGGTTTCGTTTTCTTTGTTAACCAACAAAATCCAGTTGACAATCTAAGCATCGAACAAATCCAAGACATCTATCAAGGCAAAATCACCAACTGGAATCAGGTCGGCGGTGCGGACCTAGCGATCCAAGCTTACCAACGACCGATTAATTCCGGTAGTCAAACCGGTATGCTGGACCTAGTTATGAAAGACAAAAAACTGATGAACGCGCCGACTGAAAAAATTATTGAAACGATGTCTTCGATTATCAACATCGTGGCGGGATATGGCGGCCAGAACGACGCGATTGGTTATTCATACTATTACTACGCAACAACCATGTACGAGGGCATTGACGCGAGTATCGCGAATAATACTAAACTTCTCAAAATTAACGGTATTGCACCGAATGTCGAATCGATCAAATCGGGCACCTATCCGTTCCGCACGGCTTATTACATTGTGATTAATAAAGCAGCGCCAGCCGGCAGTCCAACCCGAAAACTCGCCGAAGCGATGCTCAGTGATCGTGGTCAGGCAATAGCGCTGGAGGCCCAATATGTCCCTGTTCGCTAAACTCAAGAATTGGTCGATCAAGAAAAAATTGATCATCGGCCTGTCGATTTTTGCGGCCCTCGCCATTGGTGTAACGACCGGGCTAATTATTTGGCAAAATAATCAAAAGGAGATAGAGGATACGGGTCACTATGGCTCAAACAAAACGGTCGACAAAGCAAGTAAGAAAAATAGCAAGGATTATCCAGACGAAAGTCACCTGCTAGTTAGTGGCATGGACGAAGTTTATCATTCGAATTCGCTAGAATTTGATGAAGACAAGATCTCTGGGCTCAAGGATAAATCTATTGAGGATAAAATTAACCGGGAAATAGCAGAAATCAAGCAAGAATTAGAAAATTTGCCAATAGCCGCGGGGGCAATTGAATCAGGCCGTGTTTGGTGCTATCAAAATGCCAATTTCGGCAACATCCTATCAATGTATTGCAATCGGACAGATTTTGGCAGTGACAATAAGGTGCAGGGGACCGAAACACGATATCTAAATTATCGTTTAGCAACCGGTGAACCGCTAAAATTTACTGATATCTTTGTTGCTGGGGCGAATTATAATCAGATAATTGCTGAAGCTTACCTATACACCGCTGCGAACTTTGGCTCTAGCGGCTATACGAGTGATAATGTACGATGCGCCACTACTAATAGTTGTGACGAAATCGGCGGCATATTTGAACCCGCATACCAGCACCAACCTGATTACGAAGAGCAAATTGTCAAATTAGTTAGAAACCTGGGCAATCCAGACGATATTCAGTTTACCTTATCTCCCGCCGGTGTAGATTTCAGAGTAGCGGGCCAAAAACTCCATTTCGAATTTGCCTGGGACTATAGCCAAGTGGCGATTTATAAACGATTCGCAAAAGATGATGGAATCTACGACAGCGACAAAAAAACCTATGGCCTTGTCTTTCAGGAGTGGATTATGGCTTATCACTTTGGTCCAGAAACGAATAATCTATTTGTAGATTGTACGATTTATGGTTACCCGTTCGATAATCCCAACATGCCGGCTAGTCGGGTCAAGCAGTTGCTAGAAATTTCGAATAATAAAATTAGCGAACTGTCAAACATCAACGATAACCGAGCAAGAGTGTTGGTATGCAGTGGATACGGGGATTTTGATGTGTATGAAATGAGCAAGGCCTACTATGATAGTACGGCTTATCAACAATTGATCGAGAGTTGCCGTCTGCCCGCAAGCTATAGCCAATGCGGCAGAACTTGGGGCGACGACGCGAACATCAAGCACACTATTACACAACTGTAATCCTCCACATCCTATATCCAAAAGAATACGCAATACTGCAACCTGATAGATAGCCCAAAACCCTAAAATCTAGTAAAATATCCTTATGCAAAAAACCATAATTACCAAAGTCAAAACGGCAGATATGACCAAGGCCATAATCTTTATCGGGGCGTTCATCGTTCTCTGCATATGGACGATTCCGCGCTATGTGATCGAGGCAGAAACATCGAACAAATATTTTGTGGCGGCTGTGGCGCTAGCTATCGTCATCGCTGGAATTTGGATGATCATGAAAATTATTCAGCGGGCCTACATTCACGGTGTGATTAGTCTGGATTCAAAAAATTTGTATATTGGCCGACGATCGATCGCTTGGCGGAAAATCGCGCGAATTTATACTGTCCAGAAACTGCAGGAAACTTACCTCGTCGTTACTGCCGCGCCGATTCCAGCTGACAAAGTCCTCGTTTTCGAAACTGACGACGCGACTGGGCCGAGCGACTCGTTAGCCTATCGCATCAATTTAGCAAATTTCAATTTACCACCCGAGCAGATCGAGCAAATTCTCAACAAAGAATTAGAAAAGCATAGACAATCTGCTAAACAAGAATAACTAACTTTTATTGTTGACAACAAATGCCTCAAGTTTATCAACCACTTCGTCGAACACGCCGTCGCGTGATTGTTCACCATTAACCTCGATCAATAGTCCCATTTGACTATAGATTTCGATAACCGGCAAGGTTTTGTCGCGGAATTCATCGAGACGACCTTGGACTGTTCGCTGGTCCAAATCATCCGCCCGACCAAGATTGCGCGCGTTTGGATCTTTCGCCAATTCCCAACGTCGCCAAACTTCGTCCTCGGAAACGTTCAACAAAATCACCGCCCGGGTATCATGTCCGCCACGTTTGAGCGCCGCCATCACCGGTTCTTCTTCGCCGATCCAACGTCCGACCATGCTCAAAATCAGGGCGTAACCGTTTAATTCTTGATCATACAAATATGGCACAATTAATTCCTGGAACTCCTCGGTCGGCGCCCAAACACCTGTATCACTAATTTTCGCGGCAGTGCGAATTTGGGCGTCACTAGCATTTTCGCGGGCGGCTCGCACGACGTCACCACTACTCAAAAATTTCGCACCCAAAACCTCGGCCAAACGTTTACCGACCGTGTCTTTGCCAGAAAAAGCCACACCAAAAACATTGATCGATCCTGTGCCGAGCCAATCTTTGACAGCCACTATTTGCCGTTCGTTCATAACTACCATCATATCATATAAATTTGCGTTCACCTGACAGAAAATGCTATAATAATCAACTATTAGTTTTAAGGAGGAGGATATGCGAAAAATAAGCAAAATTTTATTGTCGGTTGTCGCCGTGTTAACCCTAGCGTTAGCGACTGTGCCAGCGCTGGCGAGCACAATAGACGACTTGCAGGTGGTCGACGGAAAATTGTCGACTGCTACACAAAGTTTTTATTATAGCGTGAGTTCAGCTAGCGCTACCAAAAACGTTGATTCATTGAATGCGGCGGTTAGTCGATTCAAAACTGCAGTGGACGATGCCAAAGTAGAATATGCCCGCATCGCCACAGAAGCCAAGTCGGACGGTTGGCGTCAGATTACTGACAAATTAACTCGAGCGGTCAACGACATGTCGGATGCCGCTAGCGCAATCCAAGCGGCGATCGCGGCGCAGGATGAAGCGGCTCTAGCGGTGGCTGGTGACAAATACGACACGGCGGTCGAAGATTATAACCAGGCGACTGACGAAGCCAACAACTACATGGCGAACAATCCATTCGACAGTGGCGATACTCAATGGACGCTGTGGTTTGGGCTGCTGATCGTATCGGTGGTTTGTCTAGCGGTAGCGATCGCGGTGAATTTCTTGACCCGTAATCAACATGGCGTAACTACCGGCAAGGATGGCAAAGCTACTTCGCTCAAGGACGTGCGTCGCAACATCTTGATCGGTGCGGGCGTCTTTGTCGTCGGCGCCGCCATCCCAGCGGTCCAATATTACTGGGGCATGACGCATCGCAACGCCGATGGCACGTTCGAATATTATATTTTCTGGTATCCGTTAGCGATCGGCGCGATCATGTTCGTGGCTGGTGCATTTCAATATATCACGGTATATCTGAAAGTTAAGAAAACTGGCACCCTGGCGCACGCTGAGCATGCGACAGAAGTAGCTGGCAAAGTACCGAAAATCGGCTCGAAAGTCGATAAAAAATAAACTAGCAAAATAGAGAATTAGCACTCACCTTGTGCGAGTGCTATTTTTTTGCTATAATCGGAGCATTATGATGAGTGAAAGACAGGCGAAAATCCTCGCCGCGATTATCGAGCAATATGCAGAATTGGCCGCGCCGGTTGGATCGGTCTTGCTGGCGAAACTGTTTGATGCGAGTTCGGCGACCATTCGTTCGGAGATGGCAAAATTAGAGGAAATGGGCTATCTGACCGCGCCGCACACTAGTGCTGGACGGATTCCAACCGACAAAGGTTATCGGCTCTACGTCAACAGCATCGTCGAAGGCCAAGACATTCGCGAGAGCACCAGCGAAGACAACCGCACCGCTCGGGTTATTGCCGCTCGCGTATCTGGTAGCAACCGTGCGGATCACGCGATTCGCTCGGCGGTCGATAGTCTGGTCGAGCTAACGCACAATTTGGGACTAGCGACGATTGGTGATCAACTGTACCTGAGCGGACTCGGTAATTTGTTTGCCCAACCAGAATTTATTAGTGGTGAACATGTTCGCGATGTGGCACGATTGCTCGATAACCTTGAACCGTGGCTGCGCGAAGCAGCGCCCAATGAACCACTGAACGTTTTCATTGGTTCGGAAAATCCGATTGGTCGCGACAGCGGCGTGTCACTCATTGTTTCGCGTTTTCGTTCGCCATATTCAGATCGTAGTTACATCGGAACCCTCGGCCCGACACGTCAAAGCTATGCCCGAGTGATGCATTTGGTGTCACAAACGGGAAAAATGCTGGAGAGGTTGTTATAAGATGGCCAAAATGCCTACCAAAGACGCCAAAATTGCCGAACTGACGGCCGATCTACAGCGGATACGAGCGGATTTTGAGAATTATCGTAAACGGGTTGATGAAGAAAGGCAGATAGTGCGCGAGTATGGTGAAGCGACGGTCGCCGCCAAGCTTTTGCCGGTGATCGATGACATCGAACGGGCGATAGCACATTTGCCGACAGAACTAGCTGACAATGCCTGGGCGCAGGGTGTCGCAGGCTTAGGGAAAAACCTCGACAAAACTCTTAATACGATCGGCATCACCCGAATCTTGGCTAAACCAGGCAGTGATTTTAATCCTGATCAACATCACGCTGCCCAATTTGATGGCGTAGCCGGCGGGCACGAGGTAATTGCTGAGGAATTGCAATCAGGCTATTTGTATCGAGGTGCCGTTTTGCGACCAGCGATGGTCCGCGTGACCAGTAAATAGTGTTGTGAATATTACGTCTTTACGGGCTCAGAAAATTAGCATATACTATATATAGTGCTAAATTAACAAGAAAGGACAACAGATATGGTGTGCGGCGGTTGTGGTTGCGATGGCGAATGTACTTGCTAAGAAAAACTCAATGCGAGGTTAAGAAAACTTTTCGCGAAAAGTAAATCTTTAAAGTTAAACAAATATCCCTACGAGGGGCAACTTTTGTGGGGATAAAATGTAAGTAAAGTCAGGGGGAAAAATGGAAAATCAAACTACGTCGAAACGTTCGATCAAAAAGAACACGTGCGGTTGTGAATGTTGCGCTAAAATTTGCGCCCGCTACAAAAAAGTTCATCCGATTTTTGCGTCGGTTGTTTTTATAATTGTCATTGCGGCCAGCTTTGGCATCCTGGCGGTGGTCGCCAAAAATCAGGCTAGCGATATCGCGAATCTAAAAACCCAAATTTCGGAGATGCAATGCGCTGCGACACAAAATAGCATACGCGATAGCGGTGTTAGCTACGATGGCCAAAATGACAAAACCGCTCTGGAACTATTGAAAGATAATCACCTAGTCGAGACCAAAGATTTTAGCGGTATGGGCGAGTTTGTGACGGCGATCGACGGCGTGGCGGCCGAGGACGGTAAAAATTTCTGGGCGTTCTACGTCGATGGTGAGATGGCTATGGAAGGCGCGGGTACTTATAAAACTAAGGATGGAGAAAAAATCGAATGGCGGCTCGAAGAGATTCAGTAGAACTGTTTCGCTCGACGTATGCACAAATTATCGTCGGTGTTCTACTAGTGGCATTGATTGTGGCAGCCAGGTTGCTGCCACATGCCGCTAACTTTACACCAGTCGCGGCGGTCGGTTTGTTCGCGGGCGTCTATTTTAAAAAGGCTTGGGCGCCATTTTTACCGCTGGCTGGTCTACTAATTAGCGATTTGTTTATTGGCGGTTATGGCGTGCGCGGTATGGTGGTGGTTTATGGTTCGTTTGGGCTAACGTTCTTGATCGGTAAAATCATGGCACGGGGTGGTTTGTTTGGGAAAAATGGTCGATTTGGTAAAAAATCGATTCGCATCCTCGGTGGTTCGATTCTTAGCGCGGTGCTGTTTTTCTTGATCACTAATAATGTTTTTCTCTACACACCAGCACTGTATACGCACGATTTTGCTGGTATGATGGCTAGCTATGTCGCCGGCATACCGTTCTTTCGCTCACAAATTTTGGGTGATTTGTTCTATTCCGGCGTGTTATTCGGAGCGTGCGAACTCGCCAAAATCTTGGCGGTCAAGTTCAGCCGAAAATCAGTCGAAGTTTACTAAGAAATTTCCAAACGAAAACTATTGGTATCGCGAATTTCGCAACCATGCTTAAGGTAAAATTTCGTCGCCGCAGCCCGTTCGGGCCGACAGGTAAATTCCATACGTTCAATACCACGCTCGCGACACCAATTTAACATTTCATCCCAAATTAAACTACCAATCCCGCGCTGACCAACGGTTGCGTCGACAAAGATGTCTTCGAGATAGGCGATACTGCCGTGGTAGATACTGATGACTTCACTCAGAGTTGCCATGCCGACGATCTGCCCAGTTTCATCATCGCGCGCGACAAACTGTTCATGTAGTGGGGAACTAATAACTTTTTTAAGTACGTTTTTATCAATTTTTCGACCATCATAATTTTCGGTCAGATTTGGCAGAATGCGATTGATATTATCTGTGTCGCTAGCACTCAGTTTGGTTAATCGTTCAATTTTAACCATTCTTAACCTCCTTTACTTGCGCTGCAATGATTTTGATACAGCCGTAGACGTCTTCGACGGTTGAACCGCGTGATAAATCAGAAACCGGTTTAGCAAAACCTAGCAATATCGGACCATAGGCATGCGCACTGCCAAATTGTTCAATCGATTTGTACAGGATATTTCCGGAATTGAGATCGGGCGTGATCAAAATATTAGCGCGACCGGCGACGGGCGAATCAGGCGCTTTCTTCTTACCAATTTCCGCATTGACCGCCGCATCGAGTTGCATTTCACCATCGATGACGATGTCCGAGCGACGGTCTTTGACGAGGGCGATCGCTTCTTGAATTTTGGTGATACTATCATCACGGCCGCCACTACCGAAAGTTGAAAAACTAAGGCACGCCACGCGCGGCATCTCGGTCAAAATCGATTTGGCTGCGTCATGCGTCAGGATAACGATATCGGCCAATTGTTCAGCAGTTGGATTTTTAGTCACGCCACCGTCGGCCATAATGAGCGATCGACCGTCGGGAAATTCAAACGCGAACAAACTGCCAAAAGTTTTATTACCCTCGAGCATGCCGACGTGATCGCGCGTCATGAGGATCACATCACGTGTCGTGTGGTCGATACCGGCGACCATGCCATCAGCCTGGCCGGCGGCCAACATGTCGACTGCTGGCTGCAAAGCATCGTCACTAGTTAGTAATATTGGTTGACAAATTTTGTCTTGCTCGGCGCGCTGGGCCGCCGCGATAATGTTTTGGTTTTTGCCTTCTGGTAAAACTATTTTAACTAAACTCATGTGTCAATTATAGCATAGTTCGTGCTACAATTAAAAGCATGAATGAACTGGATAAAGTCCAAGATATATTTACGCCTCACTTCACAGCCCCAGTTATCGCAAAAATATCGAGAATTCCTAAAAACCGATTTTCCGCGCGTGCCACGACCAGGAAGTTGGGCAGAATTCTGGTGACTCGTTGAACTTGGTCGTGAGCCGTTCGCGAGCGATATTATCCACTACCAAAAAATCATCACTATTCTAGGCAAAACCGACCGAATCATGAAACTCATTGGCTAACGTCTCAGTAAATTAATTAGTTGTAAAAATCACAACAATTAGCACTCTTGACACGTGAGTGCTAATTTTGTTACAAT
Organism: Candidatus Saccharimonadota bacterium; assembly: GCA_009776375.1. Classification (GTDB taxonomy): domain Bacteria; phylum Patescibacteriota; class Saccharimonadia; order Saccharimonadales; family Saccharimonadaceae; genus WQXA01. The sequence goes on from WRNW01000004.1 coordinate 22,914, forward strand.
GAATTTAGTTGGCGGTCGGAAACTCCGATTGCCAGACATGAGCAACTTAATTGAAAGGGTAATAATAAAATGAGTGTAATTATCGGAATCGATCTCGGCACGACCAACAGCGCCATGGCATATCTGTTGGCTGGCAAGCCGGAAATTATCACCAACAAGGAAGGCAGTCGCACAACACCGAGCGTGATTGGCATCAAAAAAGGCGAACGTTTGGTCGGGCAGGTCGCCCAGCGCCAGCGTGTCGTTAATGCTGAAAATACGACCTATGGTATCAAACGTTTGATCGGTCGCAAATTTAACGACAAAGAAACCCAGGAAGATCTAAAAATCATGCCATATAAAATTGTCGACAAAAACGGCAATGCGGCGATTGAAATGGACGGCAAAGTCTACCCGCCAGAGGAAATTAGCGCGATGATCCTAGGCAAACTGAAGGCCGACGCTGAGGCGTTCCTTGGCCAGCCGGTCACCGAGGCAGTCATTACTGTACCGGCGTACTTTGACGACAGTCAGCGCCAAGCGACCAAGGACGCCGGTAAAATCGCCGGTCTCGAGGTCAAACGAATTATCAACGAACCAACCGCGGCCGCTCTGGCTTATGGCCTCGAGAACAAGAAAGAAGAAAAAATCGCGGTCTTTGACCTCGGTGGCGGTACTTTCGACATTAGTATTCTCGAGCTAGGCGACGGCGTATTTGAAGTGAAAAGCACCAACGGCGACACGCACCTTGGTGGCGAAGACTTTGACAATACGGTGGTCAATCATTTCTTGTCCGAGTTCAAAAACGACAGCGGCATCGACCTCAAGGACGACAAAGCCGCCATGCAGCGCCTCAAGGACGAAGCCGAAAAAGCCAAGAAAGAACTCAGTACAACGACCGAATACGAAATCAACCTGCCGTTCATCACCGCCGACGCCGATGGGCCGAAACATTTTGAATATAAATTAACCCGCGCCAAGTTAGAAGAGTTAGTCGCGGATCTGCTGGATCGCTTAGCCGGGCCGTGCGAAAAAGCACTCAAGGACGCCAAATTAAAAGCCAGCGACATCAACGAAGTCGTTTTGGTCGGCGGTATGACCCGCATGCCAGCGGTTATCGAACGAGTCAAGAAAATCTTTGGTCGCGATCCGATGCAGGGTGTCAACCCCGACGAAGTTGTCGCCATCGGCGCCGCCATCCAGGGTGGTGTGCTGGCCGGCGACGTCAAAGACGTGCTCTTGCTCGATGTCACGCCGCTGACGCTTGGCATTGAAACCATGGGCGGAGTCCGCACGCCGCTGATTGGGCGCAATACCACCATCCCGACTAGCAAATCCGAAACTTTCTCGACGGCGGCGGATAACCAACCGCAAGTCGAAATTCATGTCCTCCAGGGCGAGCGTGAACTAGCGGACGATAATAAATCTTTAGGCAAATTTATCCTTGACGGCATCGCACCCGCGCCGCGCGGTGTGCCACAAATCGAAGTCACCTTTAACCTCGACGCCAACGGCATTTTGAATGTCAGCGCCAAGGACAAAGGTACCGGCAAAGAGCAATCAATCACCATCCAGAACAGTGGTAACTTGAACAAGGACGATATCGCGAGGGCTCAGGCCGAAGCCGAAACCCACGCTGACGAAGATCGCAAAAAACGCGAGCAAATCGACGCTCGTAACGGTCTGGAAAACCTGATTTACCAGGCCAAGAAAATGCCTGACGATTTCAAGGACAAAATTTCCGACGAAGACAAAAAAGCCATCGAAGGTGCGGTCAAAGAAGCCGAAGAAAAATTAGGATCCGACGACAAAGAAGAACTCGAAGAAGCGCTCAAAACTCTGTCCGAGCGCGTCCAATCGATCGGCGCCAAAATGTACCAACAGCCCGAAGGCGAGGCCGAAACCAACGACACCGACGGCGGCGAAACCAAAACCACTCGTAAATCAACCGAAAAATCCAAGAACCAAAAAGACGAACCCGTCGAAGGCGAAGTCGTCGATAAGTAGAATCAAACCCGATCCAGCACTACTGTGTTATACTAATCTGGTTATGCTCTGGTTATTATTTCCGCTGGTGGCGGCACTTGGTTATGCGCTGAGTCAATTTGTCGACAATTTTTTGGTTGATGTTTATTGTCGTCGGTTGCGGCCGATGTGTCTGGCAGGCGTTTATGCAGGGCTGGAATTGGTCGTCTGCGTTGCTATTTTTGCCTGGCATGGGGGGGGGTGTTTGGTGGTGTCGGACCGTGGGAAATCGCGTTATTCTTGACAGCCGCGGCGATTAAACTGGCTGGCACGATTCCTTATTACCGAGCGTTGCGCCGTGATGATACCACCGAGGTGGTTTTACTATCACAAATTTCCCCAATAATTGCCCTAGCGATGGGCGCGGCATTTTTGCACCAAATTATCACACCGCTGCAACTGGTAGCGTTCTGTTTGATTTTGTTCGCTGCGATTTTGGTGATCGTGGGTTCTGGGCATCATCGGATCAAGCTAAAATTTCGGGCCAGTATCTATGTCCTGATCGCCTGTTTTTGCTGGGTTGTGTCCGATATCATCTTTGTCTCCCAAGCCGTAAAGATAGATTTCATCACTAGTTTCTTTTGGATGATGCTGGGCGGAGCGTTAGTGCAGTTCACCATGTTGATTGTGTTCAACAACTGGCGCCAAGACCTGGGGAAATTATTACGACGAAACCGATTTAAAAAACTGCTTGCGATATCTGCTAATGAATCAGTTTGGTTGGTTGGCGAAATCGCCTGGCGGTTGGGCATCGTTGTCAGGCCGGTGGCTATCATGTCAGTCACCGCGAGCGTCCTGCAACTGATCGCGACATTCGTTTTGGGGATTATTCTGACGTTGATTTGGCCAAGGTTCGGACGCGAAAAACTGAATAGGAAACTCGTGCTCTATCACCTGGCGGCGATCGTGGTGATGGCCGTCGCGATAACGCTCATTGGTTAATCTAGTGTTACAATAGTTGTCATGAACGATTCAATTTGCGCTAGCCTGTCAGCCTACACCGAAATTTCCTGTAGCGATGCCGCTAGCGTTTCGGCGGTGGCCCAGCCAGTGATCGAGATCGGCGCCATGTTAGTCGTGATCATTGTTCTAGCCATTATCGGGATGATCATGAAAAAGTCTGCCAAGAAAGTCCGACTGGCCGTCAACGCGCCGCTAGGTGAAATGGTTGAAAAACTCGAACAAGAAAAACTGCTTGATCAAAAACCTTAAGAATTTTTTCTGGACAATTTTTGTTTGATCGCTGCGCGTTTTTTCGGATCACGTAGAACATGAATGATTGCTGGCGAAATAGAAATCAGGATAATCAAAAAGACGATCGGTAGGAGATACATGTCGATCTTTTCCGGATCGATCAATTGACCAAAAGCTTTGAATGAAAAGAAACCAAGCGAGGTAACACCAATAGTCCATAACGCTGCACCGATAACATTAAAAGTAATAAAACGCAGATAATGCATTTTGGAAATTCCCGTGACAATTGGATTAAAAGTTCGAATAATCGGCATAAATTGCGCTAGGATGACGGCTTTGCCACCGTGCTTTTCGTAAAAGTCTTCGGCGGTCTGCAGATATTCTTTCTTGAACAAACGACTGTCTTTTTTTAGAAACAAACGTCGGCCAGCATGTTTACCAATTAAATATCCAGTCGAATTCCCAGCGACCGCGGCGACGAGCAAGAGAGCGATGAGCAAGAATAAATTAACATCGATCACTCCCAGGCCAGCCAGCGCACCAGCCGTGAACAGCAGCGAATCGCCGGGCAAGAAAAAACCCACCATGAGGCCGGTCTCGCTAAAAATTATCAGAGGTACTAATAGGTAAACTAATGGTCCGAGATCGTGCAAAAATTGACTAAGATTAACGCCTGGAATCATATCGAACATTGTACCAGATTTACTGAATTTTGCGAAACTCTTCGGAATCTGCTACAATATTTGGGATTAACGAATGAGGAGTTACAACATGCCCGACAAGATTACTTTGAGTGTCAAAAAACGTGAGATGACTGGCAAACGGGTCGCCAAATTGCGTCAGGACGGCCTAGTCCCCGCGGTGATTTATGGTTCAGATTATGAACCGCGGAATGTGCAACTGGCCCAACAGGATGCGCAACGCGTGGTTCGCGAAGCTGGTCGTCACGTGCCGATCGAACTGACGTTGGATAACGAAGTCAGCACCACTTTGATCAAATCGATTGATCGCGCGCCCGCGCGTCGCGATATCACCCACATTAGTTTTCAGCGCGTGCGGGCCGATGAAGTGGTGACGACCGCGGTGCCGCTAGTGCTGATTGGTGAATCTGAATCGGTGGCGGCCAAGGCGGGCTTGATCATTTTGCCAACTCTAGAAGAAGTCGAAATTCGCGCCAAAGTATCCGAACTGCCCGACAAAATCGAAGTTGATGCGACCAATTTGGCGGCGGCCGAGGACAAATTAACGTTAGCTGATGCCAAATTACCGAGCGGTGTCGAGATCGTTGATTACGATCCAGAAATTGTTATCGCCAGCGTCTGGGAGCCGGCCGCGCTCGAGGCTAGAAATGCCGCAGCCGACAAAGCCGCCGACGAAGCCCGCGCCAAGGAAGCCGCCGCCGCAGCCAGCACCGAAACTGCTGCGACTGAGGAAACACCTAGCGATCAAACTGAAACGACTGAAACTAGCGAACAACCTGCTGCTGAAGCCAAAGAATAAAATGCTAAATTTCTGATTCGACGTCGTCAATCCCAAAACCGGTTTGACGATTCTGTGGTAAAATGTACAGGATGAGCCGAGAAAATTATGCATTAATCACCGGCGGATCGTCGGGCATCGGACTAGCATTCGCGCGCGAACTAGCCGCCGATGGTTGGAATTTAGTTTTAGTTAGTCGTGACAAAAACCTAGAAAGTATGGCGGAAAAACTCAAGGTAGAATTCGACGTCAATGTCGAGACTTTACGCGCCGATCTCAGCATCAAAGTCGATTTAGAACGGGTCGAAAAGCGATTAATCGACGAAACCAAACCGGTTGAAATTTTGATTAACTCAGCCGGATTTGTCTTGCACGAATCGTTAGTCAACGGTAATTTAGAGCGACAAATGGCGGCCTTTGCGGTGATGGCCGAAGCAATCTTGATCTTGTCGCAGGCGGCGGCCCAGACTCTGAAAAAACGAGGAGCGGGTAGAATTATTAACATCGCTTCGACTTCAGCCTGGTTATATAACGGTAATTATTCTGCCTTGAAACGTTGGGTGGTAGTTTATACTAGCAGTCTCGCGCTAGAGCTGCGTGGCACGGGTGTGACGGCGACGGCCGTCTGTCCGGGCGAAACAAAAACTGATTTTCACGCCAACGGTGGACGAAATCGACCGAACATTCCTGAGTGGTTATGGTGCCAGCCAGAACAAATTGCTCGTACGGGTTTGCGCGCTGCCGAAAAGGGTCGCGCCGTCTATGTGCCAACAATTAAATGGCGTTTGTTTACTTGGGCCTGCCAACATTTTCGGGGCTTGGCGCGGCTGACTTCGCATAAAACAGTCACGAAAAGAATCAAAGAAACTGAGCAAAAAAATGACCGAAACTAAAAAACATCCGACTTGGCGTTATCAATCGTTCGTCCAAAGTGTGTTGCGCACCGCGGCCCAACTGCTGCTGCTCAAACCGTGGGTTTGGAGTGTTTTGACTGTGCGCGTGCATGGTCGCGAAAATCTCAAAAAACTCAAAAGTAATCAAGCCTTCATCGTCATCGCTAACCACTCATCGCACTTTGACGCACCATTAATTGCCGGCGCTCTGCCGCGGCGTTTGTCGAGGCGATTAGCCGTGGGCGCCGCTGCTGATTACTTTTTCAAAGCCTGGTACAAAGCACTACCGACGCGCGCTTTGTTTAATACTTTTCCGATTGATCGTGGTGAATCGACGCGTTACAAAGGTTTGACCGGTCAGTTGCTCAACGAACAAGTTCCAGTCATGATCATGCCCGAAGGTACGCGTTCGCGAACGGGCAAAATTGCTCCGTTCAAACCAGGCGTGGCGGCGTTGTCGACCAAACATCAAGTACCGGTCGTTCCCATCGCGCTGATTGGCGCGCATGCAGCTTGGCCGCCCGGCGCCCGAGTTTGGCGGGCTGGTCGCCCTCGAGTGGATATCAATTTTGGTGAACCGCTTTCACCAAAACCGAACGAATCGGTCGAGCAGTTTAATAAACGCATGCGTGACGTGGTGGTGAAACTGTATAAGAAAAAGCGAGCCTAACATGACCAGATTTCGAAAACTTCTAAAATCGTACAAGAAGAACAAGAAAATGAGCGTCGTCATCATCTACGTGGTGCTGAGGACGTTAGTCATCGCCTGTGTCATTTTGCAGTCGCTCAGAGGCGAATTTGAAAATGCTTTTCTTTGTTTGTGCTATTTGGTGCTCTTGACGCTGCCGATAACTTTACAGGACAAATTTAAAATGGAACTACCGAGTCTGTTGGAAATTATTATTTACTTGTTCATTTTTTCTGGCACGATCTTGGGCGGAATTTTCAACTTTTATGGCCGAATACCCGAGTGGGATATCATCCTTCACGCCATTAGCGGATTTATTTGTGCGGGTATCGGTTTTGCCTTGGTGGATCTGATGAATGAAAACAGCAAGCAAGTTCAACTGTCGCCGTTCTATATGGCTTTTATGGCGTTTTGTTTTAGCATGGCTGCTGGAGTTTGTTGGGAGTTTTTCGAATATGGCGCCGATAAATTGGCGTTGACGGATATGCAAAAGGATACGATCACGAGAACCATCTCAACGGTCGAATTAAACCCCGCGAAAAATAATAAACCTTTGATCATCAAAAATATCGACAAAACAATTTTGTATAACAAAAATGGCGCCGAACTAGCGGTTGTCGAAGGTGGTTATTTGGACATCGGCCTCAACGACACTATGAAAGATTTAATATTCAATTTTGCGGGCGCGATCGTCTTTTCGATCTTGGGCTATTTCTATATCAAAAACGAAGACAAATATAAATTCACCAATAATTTTATACCAAAGAGGGCGGAGAAACGAGAGTGATAATGTGAACCAGCAATTACGCGACAAGCTAAAGAATCTACCGCTCGGTCCAGGCATTTATTTTCATAAAAATATTGATGGGGAAATTATTTATGTTGGCAAAGCGGCTAATTTAAAGAATCGCGTACGTTCATATTTCAATCGCGAACATGTGGATGCCAAAACGCGTGCGCTCGTCGCGGAAATCGTGGATACCGATTGGACCGAAACCGCCAGTGAACTCGATGCGCTATTTTTAGAAAGCGAAATGATCAAACGCTACATGCCGCGTTACAATATCCTCTTGCGCGACGACAAAAGCCAAATGTTTGTGCGGATCGATATGAAAAGCGACGTTCCGTTTGTTAGTTTCACCCGCCAACCGGCCGACGATGGGGCGGATTATTACGGACCGTTTTATTCCGGGATAGCGATTAAAAATGCCCTGAGGATCCTCCGAAAAGTTTTTCCATACTTTAGCAAAAATTATTCGTCCGTGAGGACCAAGAGTAAATTAAACACTCAGCTCGGGCTGGAGCCGGATATCGAAAATGGTACGATCGAGTATAAAAAAGATTTGCGCAAACTAATTAGTTACATCAAAGGCAACCGCGTAGCCGTCATGAAAGAAATCGAAAAAGAAATGAAAATCGCCGCGAACGAGCAAAATTTTGAACTGGCGACGAAACTGCGGAATCAATTATTTAATTTGAATGAATTGCGACGACAAGTTGTTTTTGGTCGCGATGAATTCCTCGACATTAGCAAGGATCAAGCGTTGATCGGTCTGCGTGATTTACTGGATCTACCGAAAATTCCGCGCCGTATTGAGGCTTATGATGTGAGCCACCTTAGCGGTCAACATAACACCGCATCGATGGTTGTGGCGACTAACGGCGTGGCCGACAAACGCGAGTATCGCAAATTTAAACTACGTACTGGTGGGAATGATGACTATGCTCATATGCGCGAAACGATTGAACGACGTTTGAAACATCTTGGTGATTGGGGCCAACCGGATTTAGTGATAATTGATGGTGGCGCAGGCCAACTCGGCGCCGTAGCGGATCTGCTAAACTCCGAAAAAATTCCTTTCATCGGTCGCAACAAGAGCGGCGATCACACTCGCAACGCTTGCGTCCAAATTATCTTTGCAGGGTCAGACCCTGCAAAATATGAGACGATCGAGCTTGAAAATAGCGATCACATCGCCAAACTAATCGCCCGGCTAGATGACGAATCTCACCGCTTCGCCGTGACTTACCACAGATTGCTGCGAGGCAACTCCATGACCAAATAATTAGCACTCTTGACCCACGAGTGCTAGAAGAGTAAAATAGAGTTTATGGCAGAAAAACGTGATTATTACGAAGTTTTGGGTGTGGCAAAAAGCGCCAGCGATGACGAAATCAAGAAAGCTTTTCGGAAATTAGCCGTCAAACATCATCCCGACAAAGAAGGTGGCGACGAAGCCAAATTCAAGGAAATCAACGAAGCCTACGAAGTCCTCAAAGACAAACAAAAACGCGCGCGCTACGACCAATTTGGCCACGCCGGCGTCGGCGGCGCGAACGGCTATTCCGGCAGTCCCTTTGAAGGTTTCGGCGGTCAGGGCCAGAACATCCACTTCGACTTTGGCGGCGGCGGATTCGGCGATCTGGGCGACATCTTTTCATCATTTTTCGGCGGCAATCAGCGCGGCGCTAGGCAGCAAAACCGCGGTCGTGATGTCGAAACTGCGGTCAATTTGACTTTCGAGGAAGCGATTTTTGGCACAGACAAGAAAATTTCACTCAATCTCAATGCGATTTGTGATTATTGTAAAGGTAGTGGTGCCGAACCGAAATTTGGCACAAAAACCTGTTCAACCTGTCAAGGTTCTGGCCAAGAAGTCAAAGTGATCAACTCGCTATTCGGACCGATTCAACAGGCGCAAACCTGCCACAGTTGTCGCGGTCGGGGTAAAATTCCCGAAAAAAGGTGCACGGCTTGCGGCGGTGATGGCATCAAACGCGAAAAACAAGACATCACAGTCAAAATTCCCGCTGGCGTGGACGAAGGTTCAGCAATCAGGCTGAACGGCCGTGGCGAAGCTCTGGCCGGCGGCACGAACGGTGATTTATATGTGGCGATTCACGTCCAGCCACACAAAAAATTCACCCGCGAAGGTGATTTGATCCTGTCCGAGGAAACAATTTCGATGATCGATGCCGCGCTCGGTTGCGAAATCGAAGTCGATACTGTCGATGGACCACTAGTCATGAAAATCCCCGCTGGCACCCAGCCCGGTACCGATTTTAAACTATCCAGTCACGGCGTGCCTCACCTCCGCGGCGACGGCCGCGGCGCGCAAATTATCACCATTCGCGTGGAAACCCCAACTAACTTGAGTCGAAAACAACGCGATCTACTAGAACAGTTCGATGGTGCCAAAAAACGCAGGCTATTCAATTAGACTTAACTTATAAGAAGCTTGGCATACTGTCCTAAAGACATAGCAATAGCGGTTGATTTGGCTGTAGTTATATTAAAGCGAGAAAAGTGTAAGAATCCGCACTGGGTAGTAGGGTAATTATTCTGTAGAAAGTATAGTGTCCGAAATAGTAGTTCGTTACAAACATACGTTCCGGCCGATTGTGAATAGCCGCACTCAACACAGTTATTACCTAATATTTTTTGTAGGGGTTCATAATCGAATGTTGTTGGCAATAGTCCAGGCGCTCCATCAATAATTTTTTGATCTTTTATGATTCGACCAAGATTGTCTGGTGCAGAACTATCAATTCGGTTAGCACCGAACCGTTCAAATGAAACAAAATTAGATCGTTTCGTCACCTCACCAGTTAATACAATGATATCCGGTGTAGCATTCAAAATTTCTAGTTTTAGCACGTTGAAGCTTTTATAGTATATAGTCGGCAAGTAAATTCGTTTGACATCAACACCATCGACGGACATGGCTTCTAATATCTCGGTCGAATAATTCTTACGTTTCCCGCCGAAAGCATCGAATGCAGTTAACATGATTTTCACACCATCATTCTAGCACAGTGAGCCCATGAATTTTTCCATCGTTGTGGTTACTATGTGGTAAAGTCTTGAACTTCGGCACAGCACAACTAATCCATAAAATCAAGATACTTTATGGACTACCTCACCTGCATTAAGACCCCGAAGAATTTGAGTCGAAAACAGCGCGACCTGCTAGAACAGTTCGATGATGCTAAAAAACGTAGGTTGTTTAGCTGAAACAGTTTCTGCACGACAAAGCAGCAATAGCGTTTAACAAATAGATAACGAAAAAACGATTTTGTGAATACTCTTATAAAAAGTTGCGGGTATACATAACTTCATGCTATTATAATCACAAGGAGGTACTAGATGAAATTTTATTGTGTAGTTGACAAAACGAAAGGTTGGCATACTTTTAGCTTGCTAGAGAATTCAGTAAAAGCACGTAGCATTAGCTGGGTGCCAATCGAAGCCAAGGAAATTGATGTTTCCACACTCGTTAACGTAGAAATTGAGCCTGGTGACATACTGTATCGTTTGGGATCGGATGACGAGTTAAAATTTGCCGAGGCGTTATTAATGCGAGACTACATGACTAGCTTCTATCGTAATCCTAACGACGTGTTTGCACGATCATTCAATTGGGGGAGTACCATAAGAATGTTACGTGCTGGCGTAGCAATTGTACCAACACAATTTGGTGTTGCAGAAAATGATGATGATATAATGAGAAGTGTTGAAATACTAGGTGGCTTTCCAGTCGTTATTAAATCATCTGGTGGCTCGTATGGTTCGGGTGTTCGTATGGCTAATTCATTAGATGAATTAAGACGCCAAGTTAATGAACTAGAGCAAAATAACCAACGTGTAGTATTACGGCAATTTATCGCCAATGCACGACACGTTCGTTGTGTGGTAGTTGGCGATAAAGCTGTAGATGCTATAGAACTCTTACCAGTTGAGGGTGATTTTCGTACCAACGCTACTGACAAGCCACAAATGAGGCCCTTTGCGCGCGACGATAAGATTTTTGCACTTGCCGAGAAAGCAGTTAAGGCCGGAGTGACAGAATTCGGCGGTGTTGATATTTTAATCAGCGAAGATGGCACGGCATATGTTACAGAAGTAAATTTTCCCTGCCACTTCGGCTGGAACCAAATGTGTACAGGTGCCGATATCTCTGGTATGATGACTGATTATTTAGTGAGTAAAGCTAAACAGGTTTTACAGACACATACTCATTAACAAAGCTAAGATCATTTTCGAATTGCTTTTCGTCAGAATTATGAAGTATAACCACGGCGCACATTTTATAACCATCACCAGCCTTGCCGACAAAATTGCCTAGCTTGGCTTTGACACTAAAGTAATTTAGTGAAGGTAATTTTCGGAGGGCATCTTCGTTTGCTATGCCAGTAAATATACCTGGGGTTTTTGGGAAAAGTTCAAGCACAGCGCAGGGCTCGTTTTTGGTCGCACGAATTATCAGTTGCCTGCCTAGTGATAAACTCAGAGCTGCGCCAGTAATGTCAATTCCGTTAGCCAGGCGATGCATACGTTCGCGGTACCCACCGTTACGAGCGCCAATTTCGACAATGCGTGGACCGTCCTTGGTCATGATGATCTCGATATGAGCTGGACTATTTTTCATACCCAGTGATCGACAACCCAATTCTGCAACATGGAGTAACGCCTGCTGGTCGGGCGCAGATAGCTTTGATGGTAATATACGACTGTAATGGAAATTATCATCATAACCAATATCATAACCTGTTTGATAATCTACAATATGTGGAAGGACGTGAGGCGTACCGTCAGCGTCAACAAAAGCGTCGACAGAGTGAATCGATCCATTCAAAAACCCCTCGATGATAATTTTTGGCGTACGGCTGGGCGCATATTTAGCGTAAATTTCTGGTGCTAAATCTTGTGCGCGATGAAAATTTGCCAGCAATTCTTCTAAATTATAGTTTTTATAAACCAGTAAACTTTTCGATAAATTGGCTGGTTTTAAAATTAAAGGAAAAGTGTGCGCCTGGGCGAAACTTAACACAGTTTCCTCGCTGTCAGCGATTGCGAAATCTGGGCTAATCTTCTCGGGAGCTTTAGCGAATAATGAGCGCATGAGGAATTTGTCAGTACAAGCCTCGGCGGCAGAAATTGGTAATCCTGGCAGGCCGAGATACTCGGCGATTTTAGCAGCTGGTAGGATGTAATTCTCGTAAGTCGCAATGACTCCGTCAATCGGTTGTTTGATAGAATCGACAGCTTGGAAAATCGTACTATTGTTGGAAAAATCTGCTAGAATGCGACGTCTTAATTTTTTATCAGGGGATTTAGTCTTGACGATATCCTTTAGAATGATATAATCATGACCGTGCACTTCAAGATAATTCGTGAGACCGGAAAATGCATCACCGACGATTAAAAATCTTTTCACATTGACAATCGTAGCATAGTTTTCGTAGCTGTCAAGGATAACGAAGCATAGGCGGAGTGCACAATCTGACAACAGAACGCAATCTCGATCGAACCCTAATTGATCATGGTGAAATAGAAACACAGCAAGAATCTCAATAATAAAAACCAGCACGGTCTTATAAAAGCCTCAATTTAAATGTTCAGTATATAATGATGGAAGCCGGGCGCTAACTACCCAATCTCTCTAGCTCATCGAAAATCATTGCTGCCACGTCACGCGGCTTGCCAATTGATGGAAATTGATGCATGCGAAGGCCAGGAGAGGCATTAACTTCAATGATAAACCCCTGGTCACCGGAAATGTCAGTTGTGATAATGTCTACACCAGCTATCCCCAATAAACATTCCCGTGCTGCATAGACAGCCATGTCTTTTAGTGGGCTAGAGGCAATATCAGTAAAGTCTACCGCCTCTCCTCCCCGCGATAGGTTTGAAGTTTTTAACAGTTCAATTTTTTCATCCTGAGCTAGCACGCTATTCAGCTTTTCGTCACCCAAAAAATGCGCGACTTCATCAATGCTAATTTTTGTCAATGGAGAGATGTGCCCGTCGCCGCGTAGTGGATTAGAATTTTTAACCTCGATTAACTCACGTACAGATTTAACACCATCACCGATGACAAATGGGGGTTGTCGATTAGCTACTGCGATAACTCTACCGCGAAGAACAAGAAAACGATATTCATCACCGATAACTTGTTGTTGAACGAGAATATCGGCATCATATGAGTTTGTTAATGCATACTCCAGGGCTGCGTGCAATTGTTCCCAAGAGGTGATTCCAATCGACACACCATCGCCGTGATCAGTGTTGCTGGGCTTGACTATGACCCGCTTATTGTTCACAAGAAAATTACGTAACGCGTCCCTTTCGATTTTATCATCAAAGCTCGCTCTTTGCAGAACAAAAGTCTGTGGGACTGGCAAACTAGCTCTTTCCAATATGTCATATGTAGCGACTTTGTCAATTGCGACGTATTGTCCCACAACCTTTGCAACAAACAAAAGTAGGCTCTACACTAGTAATTACAACAAACTAAATGAAAGGAGCCTACTATGGCCTATTCTATC
>WRNW01000005.1 GCA_009776375.1 Candidatus Saccharimonadota bacterium
GAATCACCTTTAGACTACGCGAGGAAAAATTTAACGCGCCACAGGAAAGTGGCGGGAGAGGCGGAGCGCACTAAATGAAGGTCCAAACCAGCGTCAAAAAACGCAGCCCTGACGACAAATTAGTTCGTCGCAAAGGGCGTCTCAGCGTTATCAACAAGAAAAAACCACGTAATAAACAGAGGCAGGGATAGACGACAGATGGCTAGATTTGCAAACGTCGAAGTTCCTGCCGAGAAACAGGTTCAGGTCGCGCTAACTTATATTTTTGGGATTGGTCCAAAATCAGCGCGCGATATCGTCATGGCCGCCAAAGTCGACCCCGCCAAGCGCGTCAAAGATTTGGACGAAGTAGAGGAAAAGAAACTGCGCGACATCATCGATGCCAATTACACCGTCGAGGGTGATTTACGTCGCGTCGTTACCAATAATGTTAAACGCCTAAGGGACATCGGTTCTTATCGCGGGCTGCGGCACAAACTGAATTTGCCAGTGCGCGGTCAGCGAACGAGGACTAATGCTCGTACCAAACGCGGCCGACGTGTCGCCGTCGGTGGCGCCCAACCCAAGGCCGCGAGCAAGACTTAGGAGATGATAAATATGGCAGAAGAAACTAAGGAAAATATCAACCCCGTCATTGCGAGCGAAGAGGAGCAATCCAGCAATGACACTGGATCGCCGCGCGTCGAAGACACTCGCGATGACAGTGGTGATGCAGACAAACCCGCCGCCAAGAAAAAACCCCGAAAAGCTCGCCGCAGCGTGCCAATTGGGCAGGTGCATATCCAGGCGACTTTTAACAATACGATGATCAGTTTCGCCGACACCAAAGGCAACGTCATCGCCGCGAGCAGCGCCGGCGCTTGCGGTTTTCGTGGGTCAAAAAAGGGCACGGCCTATGCGGCCCAAATCGCCACCGACAAAGCTGCCGAAATTGCCAAAAGTCAGTTCGGTCTCACCAAGGTCGATGTCTTCATCAGAGGTGTTGGCCTAGGTCGCGATGCCGCCATTCGGGCGCTGTCGAATCACGACTTCGTTATCGACAGCATCAGCGATGTGACCGGCGTACCGCACGGTGGTGTTCGTCCGAAACGCGAAAGGAGGGCCTAAGGCATGGCACGAGATAAATCACCAATTGTCAAGCAATCACGTCGCGAAGGTTACGCGCTCCATCCAAAAGCGCACAAAATCATGGCGCGAAAATCGGGGATTCCCGGTCAACACGCGCATGGTCGTCGGGGCAAGCCGTCACTTTATTTGACACAACTTCGCGAAAAGCAAAAAGTTCGCCGGATTTACGGTCTGCTCGAAAAGCAATTCGCTAAACTGATGCACCAAGCCGAACGAATGGATGGTATGTCGGGCGAAAACTTGCTACAACTACTCGAGCGTCGTCTCGATAACACAGTTTACCGGGCCGGTTTCGCGACGTCGCGCCGCCAAGCCCGCCAACTCGTCAGTCACGGTCATTTTATGTTGAACGGTCGACGTGTCGATATTCCATCAATTTGTGTCAAGGCGGGTGATCAAATCGTCGTTCGTCCGCGTAGTGCGAAAACCGCTTACTTTGCATCCTTGGACGAAATCGTTCGCGATGCAGGCGGTGCCACAGTTGGTTGGCTAAAAACTGACCTGAAAAAAATGTCGATCGACATCACCGGCTTGCCTAGCCGCGAAGAAGCCGAACCGGATATCAATGAACAATTAATCGTCGAGTATTACTCGCGCTAAATAGGGAGGAGCAAAAATGAGTAAAGCAATCTTAAACCCAGTAGTATCAAACGTGACGGCGGTCGGCGATGCCAGCGCTATTATCACCATCGAGCCGCTGGCTAGCGGTTACGGCCAAACGCTCGGCAACTCGCTACGGCGGGTGCTGCTCGGTTCGATCGAGGGCGCAGCGGTAACGGCCTTTAAAATCGACGGCATCACTCACGAATTTACCACCATTGCTGGTGTCAAGGAAGACGTTGTCGAAATCATGTTAAACCTTAAATCGATCGCTATCAAACTGTTTAGCGACAAACCTGTCGAACTCAGCCTCAGTAAAAAAGGTGGTGTGGTCACTGCGGGCGATATCAAAACGACGGCCGATATCGAAATCGCTAATCCTGATCAGTTAATCGCAACGATTGATGATCCGAAAACTGAGCTGAAAATTGACCTAGTGGTCGAAAACGGTCGCGGCTACCAAACGATCGAAGAATCAACTCTGAAACGCCTACATAGCGATATGATTGCGCTCGACGCGGTTTTTTCGCCAGTTCGTCGCGTCCGCTACGCTGTCGATAAAACTCGTGTTGGTGATAATGTTGATCTCGATAAATTAACCTTGACGATTGACACTGATGGTTCGATTGAACCTGGTGATGCTTTCGAACAGGCCGCGGCGATTTTGATGGCGCAATACGAAGCGCTGGCTGGCGACACCCGGATCAGCGACGAAGAACCAATCGCCAGCGATGATGATCAGGCAACCGACCTGTTAGGACTACCGGTTGATGAACTGAATCTTAGCGCCCGGACGACTAACGCTCTGATCGGCGCTGGTGTTAAAACGGTCGGTGAACTAGTCAGCCTGAGCGACGAAGAACTCAATGACCTCAAAGGTTTCGGCGCCAAAGCCCGCGAAGAAGTCAAAGAAAAAGTTGCGGAGCTGGAGTTTTAAAATGCATCGACACGGATATATTGGACGTAAATTTGGTCGCGAACGGGATGAGCGGCGAGCGCTGCTGCGCGGTTTAATGTGCTCGCTGACCGAACACCTTAGTATCAAAACCACCCTGCCGAAAGCCAAGGAATTACGTCGTCAAATGGAGAAAATAATTTCCAAGGCCAAAAAAGCCAGTGATCTCGCGAATCGACGGGCGGTGATTGCCGCGCTGGATAATGTTGATCTAGCGAACCGTCTCGTCGACCAGATTGCCCCAGCAATCCAACGCCCCAGCGGTTATTTACGAATTATTAAACTTAATGAATATCGCGTTGGCGATGACGCTCCCATGGCTAGGATCGAGTTTGTCGACCTGGACGAAATCAACAAGTCGTTTGCGGAAACTAATGATGTCGTCCTGAACGAAGCGCAGGATTCCAGCGGTTCAGAGGAGAATCAATCATGACGGCATCCAAAACTTATTCCCAGACAGCCAGCGAAGTCGAACACCGCTGGGTGCTCATCGACGCGACTGGCGTGCCGATCGGACGTTTGGCAAGTTTCGTTGCGACGCGGTTGATTGGCAAATACCAGCCGACCTTTACGGCGCACATCGACAGCGGCGACCATGTCGTGGTCATCAACGCCAAGCAATCGTGGTTGACTGGCGCCAAATACAAGGAGAAAAAATACTATTCGTATAGCGGCTACCTGAGCGGTATCAAGGAAACCACGCCGAGAAAGGTCGGCAAAGCTTCGGCCATCGAACGCGCTGTCGCCGGCATGCTGCCCAAGAACAAATTGCAAACCGCCCGCCTGAAACGCCTGCATGTTTATGCGGACGAAAATCACGCTCACGCGGCGCAACAACCAACGCCAATCGTCATCAACAAGAATAAGCCAGCGAGCGCAGCGAAGCCCAGCACCAATTCCCGGGCGGAGCGTAGCGTAGCACCGAGAACGGGTGCTGGGGAGGTTAAATAATGGCTGATAAAAATTATTTCTATGGTCTCGGGCGACGAAAAAGCGCGACCGCGACAGCGCGTTTGTACGCCGGCAAAGGTCAAATCACTATCAACGACCAGGATGCGACCAAATACTTGGACGATAATAAAACGTTGCTCGCCGAGTTAACCGATCCACTGGCGTTGGTCGGCAAACAAACTGATTTTGACATCACACTGTTGATCAAAGGCGGCGGCACTTCTGGCCAGGTCGATGCGGCTAAACTCGCCATCGCCAAAGCCCTCGCCAGCATCAACGACGACCTCAAAGGATCCCTTAGCAAAGCCGGCTACCTCCGCCGCGACAGCCGCACCGTCGAGCGCAAAAAATACGGTCTCAAAGGCGCCAGAAAGAAAGAACAATTTAGCAAACGCTAAACTTTCTCCATATTTTCCATAAGCTCCGTTCTCGCAATAACAGTAGTGCAAGAGCGGAGCTTCTTGGTTTGGTTTATTAGTCTTATAAATTCCCCCTTGACTTTTTTCGGGGGGGGGGTAAACTTATAGTAGTAATAATGTGATGCGGTGGGGAAAGGGATGAAATAGTGAGCGCAACCGATACATATACACAACATGCGTACCAACAAGCTAAGGAAAAGTGCCCATCACAATGCCCGCCAGCGAACGAGTTTGGCAGCAAAGTTTGTGAAATAACCGGACCTGGTGACCGAGACTACGACCGTTTTTATGCAGAGTATATGGGAATGGTGGAAGAATGGCGACGGCTCGACCAATTCAGGCCGGCGGGCAGTAATCCACTAAGCGAGGAATATATTCAGCATGAGGCCGACATTTTTGCTAGGCAACGTGTGTGTGAAAAAGAACCTTTAAGCTGGCTCGAGGGCAGTTATGATGCTAGCGACGCGCCAATTAGGCGAGTAACTCGAGAACATATAGAAGAATATCTCGCAGACCCGTTCGGACGAGCCATTGAAGATCTCAGAGAAGACACGATAGCTACCCTATATAATATCTGGCACGGGGCCTTACGTTCTGCTAGAGAGCTTCGCTCGGAAGCTCTAGCACATATAGAAGAAGATCTCGCAGACCCGTTCGGGCAAGCCATCGAAGATTTCCGAAAAGAGACGGCAGCTATCCTAAGGCGGATCGGGCAAAAGGCTTACCGGGGTTACGTTCTCACTAGAGAGCTCCGCTCGGAAGCCTCAGACAGCAAGAAGACATAAATAATAAAAAGTCATAGTCACAACAAGCTCCGTTCTTAGTCATAAACTCCCCCTTGACTTTTTACGGGGGGGGGTAAACTTATAATGACAATAATCTAAGATGGTGGGAGAAGCAGGTAGAATCATGGCTGGGGGAGAAAGTAAACGATATACGGATTATACGTCGGAAGAAAAAGACGCGCTCCGCCAAAAGGCCGCAGCAGAATTGTGCCTGCATTGCGTCAATCACGTTTGTGAAACGGTTGAACCTGAGTCTCAAATTAGTGATGGCCCTCTGCCATATGAGTATAACAAGGAGTTTCAAGCTGTTGCGTGTGCCCAATTTTACGCTAAGAATACGCCGTCGCTCAGTGAGGATGAGATAACCTATCGCGCCAACCACTCTGCTAGGAAAATGGCATGTCTCAAGCTGAATAGAGAGTATCTAAACACCCTCAATCCCCCTGGTTATCTTGGTGATTATCCTCGTTTTAGTGGTCCTCTCGGTGACCAGATTGTGCCAGAGATTAAGGACGCGGTAAAGGCACATATAATAGACTATCTTGCAAAGCAGGTGTAGGATCATTCAGCTCGTAAAAACCAGTAAACTTAAAATCTATGAGCTCCGTTCTCGCAATAACAGTAATGCAAGAACGGAGCTTATAGAATATTTTTCACCTGGTGCGCGAGACTGGAGTTGAACCAGCACGTCCAAGGACACTAGCTCCTAAGGCTAGCGCGTCTACCAATTCCGCCACTCGCGCGCGCGAACAATTATAACAAAAAGCGCCGGTGGCGCCAATCATTCATCCTGCAAACGAAAGAGGGCTATTGCCGCTTCTCCGTAAATTCGATTGTCCACCACAACAACTCCATCCAGGTTCGGCAAAGTCCCTCTCTCTGGATACGATAATACCAAAAGCCCGCCCGGTTGTAAATGCTTAACCAACTTGGAAACTGTGGAAAACTGTGGATCATGGTATGGCGGATCGGCAAAAATTATGTTGTACTTATCATTTTCAGAGATTTTTGTCCAGCTTCTAACATCTGTTCGTAGTAAGTTTGTCTGGTTTTGCACAACTAATGTTGTAATATTTACATCAATGACTTTGGCGGCTGTGCGATCACGTTCCAAAAAAGTTACAAAAGTCGCGCCGCGGCTCAAAGATTCCAAGCCTAGAACGCCGGTTCCCGCAAAAGCATCCAACACCCGCGCACCGACCAACATCCCGCGCGATTCGAGCATCGAAAAAATCGCTGAACGGACGCGATCACCCATTGGGTGAGTGCCAGATCCAACATCAGCCGAAATCCACCGACCGCCGAATCGGCCGGCGATGATCCTTAGGCGCGCCACAAATGACTCCTTGACACAGGATTTATTTTACCAGAAAAATCAAATGTGTTACAATGTCTATATGAGCAAGATCGCAGATTATTTGCGGGATAAATTGGTAGGTGAAGTTTCGACCGATGGGGTGGTGCGCGCTGATTTCGCACATGACGGCAGTATTTTTGAAGAAGCGCCGCAACTAGTGATTTTTCCGCGGACGACCAACGATGTGCGCAAAACGATACGTTTTACCTGGCGGTTGGCCGAGCGCGGTCAGACTCTGCCGATCACGGCGCGCGGTGGCGGTACGAGTACCACCGGTGCGGCGATTGGTCGCGGCGCCATCATGTCGTTTCCGGCGCACATGTCGCGCATTCTCGAGCTGGACACCAAAGCGCAAATGGTGCGGGTTCAACCCGGTTTGAATTTTGCTGGTCTCCAGGAAGCGATGGCGACGCACGGTTTGTTTCTACCGACGATTAGCGAAGATTTCAAAGTCGCGACCATCGGCGGCGCGCTGGCTTCTAATGTCGGCGGTACGAAATCGGTGAAGTACGGCACGCTACGGGATTGGACCGATCGACTCGAAGTGGTTTTAGCCAATGGTGAAATTATTCAAACTGGCGCTTTGACCAAACACGAGCTGAGTGCCAAAAAGGGTCTCCAAACCATGGAAGGCGAAATCTATCGCGGTCTCGATGCGCTGATTGATGATCACATGGAGGCGATCAGTAACTTTGCGAGCGGTCCAGCGCTCAACGCTGGCGGTTTTGCGATCGATTTAGTCAAAAGTCAAGATGGTTCTTTCGACCTGACGCCGCTGCTGGTTGGTTCGCAGGGGACGCTTGGTCTGATCACCCAGGCAATTATTCGCTTGGCGCCGCGTCCCGACGAAGTTTCGCTCATCGCGGCGGCGATCACTGCCGAGCAAGATCTAGCAACTTTGACCGAACAACTGCTGGCTCTCGAGCCGAGTGAACTAGAATTTATTGATGGTGAAACACTGAAATTGATTGAGAATAAGGGTGGTGGTGCGGCCTGGAAACATGTTAGCAACAAACGACCCGACACCTTGATTTTTATTGAATTTGACGACAAGCATCGCGCTCGTAAAACCAAAAAAGCCGCCCAGATTCTCGATCAGGCGGCGGTGGTGGATATGCAGATGACGAATGATTGGGAAGAACAGGAAATCCTTAGGTCAATTCATCATAGCGTGGCGGTGATTACGAATTTTAGCGAACGCGGCACAGCGGCGCTACCGATTGCGCCGGATCTAGCGGTGGCGCCAGCCCAAGTGCCCGAGCTGGTTCGGGCGATCAAGAAACTCCTTCGTCGTAATCACATCGATGGCGGGATTTGGGGTCATTTGGGCGCGGGTGTGGTCAGTGTGCGGCCGCTGCTCAACCTGGCGAACCTCGGTCAGCGGCAAGCGGTGTTCAAGTTTTTGGGCGAACTCCTCGGCGCGATCAAAGAGCTAAACGGCTCGATGAGTGGTGAATTCGGCGATGGGCGATTACTGGCGCCAGCGGCCGCCGAACAATATGGCGAAAAAATGACCGAAATTTTTACCAAGATCAAGGCGATTTTCGATCCTTTTGGCACGCTCAACCCGGGCGTCATCACCGGCACTACGCGCGATGATTTGCTCGGCATGCTCCGTCAAGATTATCGCGAAGATCGGTTTTTCGAACTACATTTACGTGGTTAAAAAATTGTATAATCGAAATCTGGTGGGCGCGAGAGGAGTTGAACCTCCACGAACGAAAGTTCACTAGCTCCTGAAGCTAGCGCGTCTACCAATTCCGCCACGCGCCCATTGCGCGCGCAACGTCCTTGTCCAACGCGAGACGCGTCTACGGTTATTCACCTACTCGCTTCGCTCGGACAGGCCGCCACGCGCCCGACAAAACTACTATATCATACTGCCGTCAGGATCGCAGCATTTCTTGATCAAATTTAGTTCAAGAATAAAGGTTCGCTCGAGATTTTACTTTTACAGCGTTTCTCGTTCGAAAGTTTTGCGCGAGACCCAGATTATTTGCGTACCGATGATGACGCTGCCGAGAACTAGCGCCAGTAGAGCATCGTAGTTATAACCCGAATTCGTGCTCTCAGAAACCTGATAAAAACCCGTCGACGGGGTGGTGATTATGGTAAGATCACCGCGACCAGGTTCGTCCTCGGTCGTCACCGCGACGATTTGCGAACAGTCGTCGCTTGTGACTGCGACGGCGACCAGTTGATCGTCCACAGCAAAAGTCACATAGGCTGTGGCCGTGAAATCACCAGCGCTAGCGTACTGATATTCGAAAATATTATCCGTCGCCACCAAATCAAACCCATCACCAAAGTCCATTTTGTACTCAATAACGGTGGCATCGTCGTCGGTCGTGAGTGGGGTAATCGTGAATTTAACATCCCGCATCGTGGTCCGCTCAACTGCTAGGGCTTGACAAACATACACAAAATCATTATCTGGCGGAGGCGGCAATTGGGGTTCGCCAAAATCTAGCCACATGTCGTTGATGACGATATCATCGTCCAGGGTTTCGCCCGCACCAACCTTCATTCGGGGAATTTCATACTCACCCGCTTCGTTGATCGTGTAATATTCGTAAGTTCCGTGATTCGTTTCCCAACGAACAGTAAAAGTCACATCCTCAGTAACGATCACCGTCAAAGTATTACCACTATTAGTATCATAATCAATCGTGATGATTGGCTCGGTCTCGCCGACCAAATAGATATCATAACCGTGATTTTGCCCGTGACCGCGTCGATAGATCACCGCGCTGAGTTCATTGCCGTCCTGATCATAGATCACCACTGACATATGTGCACCATCATTATTTAGTTCGGTGATTTTTGGTTTGCTGTCCCAATGATCCGAAGAGCTCTCACCACCAACCAAATGACTGTGATGATTGGCCGGATCATATTGATTAACGCCCAAAATTCCGCTCAAGCTAGCTATCTCAAACGTTGTCATCAAATCTGCATCGGTCTGATCCTCTTCAACAGATTCCTCATCCTCCTGCGATGCGTCAGTATCTACTTCGACTGCGACCGCTTCGATTTCAGTTTCAGTTTCCGTCAGCTCCTCTGCCCAAGCCATCTGCGCCGGCGAACCGACTACTAGCAGCATGGTCATCAAGACAGCGACCACTACGTTGCGGATTTTTTTGACCCTAAATCCAATTTTATTGTTAGTATAACCCATATAACTCACCTCGTTTTACCTTTCTCAACCTCTAGTTGATAAATTATTGTATCAAGATATTACTACTACACAACATATTTGTCAATAAGAAAATATTATTGCATAATGATAATGTTTATTTTCGAAAAGGCTGTGAGTTTCGTTATTGCTTTACCTGGGAAAGGATGATATGATGTGACAATGAATTACGCGATGAATATTCATACCCACGCCTTGCCGAGTTGACCGGTGTTTCTTCTCTTTAGTTGAAACAAGCGCCGATCACTCGGCGTTTTTGATATATCAAGTTTGAATTTTAGGAGAGAAAATGATCGAATATTTAATCACAGCCGCTGGCGGCAATGCCACGATTATCCAGGAATTGGCCAAAATGCCTGGCGATCCGACCGCACGCGGCCGGGAACTAATGGCCCGTTGGCCGATGGCCGAGCAAGCCGGATTCTTGCTGCGACACCAGCGTTATTTCGCGATGGCGGGTGGTGAATTTTGCGGCAATGCTGTTCGCGCGGCGGCAATTTTACTGAACAATTTTCGCTCGGGTGTGGTCGAATTTAGGGTTTCGGGCTTTTCTGGAATCGTCTCGACTCAGGTCAAACGACGAACAAATAAGCGTTTTTTCGTGACAGCGACTTTCCCGAATCTACCGATCAAAATCCGTAAAACCATCCAAAACAACCGCACAGTTTCTATCGTTGACCTGGGCGGAATCGTGCACGTCGTCATCGCGGCCGCTGTGCCAAACAACATCGCCACGATCCAGACGCGCATTATCAACGATCTGGGTTTGGCTGATCGATCGGCTGTTGGCACGATTTGGCTCGAACGCATTAAGGAAAAAGTATCGATCACGCCGATTGTCTGGGTGCGGGATACCGGCACGCTGTTTTCTGAAACCGCCTGTGGTTCGGGCGCCATCGCCGCCGCGATTGTCGCCGGTGCGCGGCAAATCATCCAACCGACTGGCCAAACCATCACGGTCGATATTGGTGCCGGCGTGGTTCGCCTGTCCAGTGTGATCGAAGTGGTAGATGTGTTAAAATAATACGAGAGGAGAATTATGAACTTAAATCTACAACCCTACAAAGGCACGCGCGATATTTATCCCGAGGATATGCGATTGCGCCAATATATTTTCGACACTTGGCGAAAGGTGGTCGAGAGTTTTGGTTATGAAAAGTATGATGTGCCAATTCTCGAACCGCTCGAACTCTACGCGGCGAAAACTGGCGAAGAAATCGTCAACGAACAAACCTATGTTTTTAACGATCGCGGTGATCGTCGCGTCACGATTCGTCCGGAAATGACACCGTCGGTGGCGCGGATGGTCGCGGCTCGACGTCAGGAAATTCCGCTGCCAGCGCGCCTCTATTCGATCGCTAATTTCATGCGCTATGAACGTCCACAAAAGGGTCGCGAGCGCGAATTTTGGCAACTCAACGTCGATATTTTTGGCGTGGCGGATACGCGGGCTGACATCGAGGTCGTATCGATCGCCGATCAAATCCTCCGCGAATTTGGCGCCGGACCAGAAATGTACACGATCCTACTTAACGATCGTCGGCTGACGGACTATATCATGCGCGACTATTTGGGTCTAACCGAAGCCCAGGCCAGCGCGATGATCAAATTGTTCGATCGTCGTAAAAAAATCAGCGAGGCGGATTTCGATGCCCAGGTCGCCGAAATTGCTCCTGAAAATACTTCCGAAACTTTGGCTAAAATTCAGAAAATCACAGAGGTGAACAATCTCGACGATGTGCCCACAGGCGCGCCGATAAATGACCTTCAAAAAGTCCTCGCGACACTGACGAAAAAGGGTATCAACGCCAAGTACGATCCGACGCTAATGCGCGGTTTTGATTACTACACCGGTATCGTCTTTGAAGTATTCGATCAAAATCCCGACAACAATCGCTCGATGTTCGGCGGTGGACGCTATGACGGACTGGTCGGATTGTTCGGCGTCGAAGACCTCCCGGTCGTCGGTTTTGCCCCGGGCGAAACGACCATGATCGAGTTTTTGCGGGCCTGGAACTTGCTACCAAAACTATCGCCGACGACGACCATCGTCATTGCGCCGATCGGCGAGGTGGATGTGACCGCTGTGGCCGATCAGTTACGCGCCGCGGGAATTAACGTGGCCATCGATTTCACCGATCGAAAACTCGACAAGGTTATCAAATCTGCCGTCAAATCCGGCGCACCGTATCTCATGATCATCGGCGAGGACGAAATCACATCGAACCAATTTAAACTGAAAAACCTGAGCGAGGAAACTGAAAAAACTCTATCGATTGATCAAATTGTTGACATCGTGGCGCGATCGTAGTATGCTGTAGCGACCTATTTTATAGAGTAAGGAGTTGAGTTGCCAAAATCCACCACACCTGGGGGGGGGTCGTTACCTGAAACCGGTTTAGAGTTGATCGAGGCCGCGTGGGAATTTGCCGCGGCGGCGCATGACGACCAAGAATACGGCGAGGGCACAGGTTTACCGTACAGTTACCACTTGGCCCAGGTAGCACTCAAACTTCTTGAACTCGGCTACGACGCGTGTACTATTGCGGCGGGAATTTTGCACGATGTCGTAGAGGACGTTAAAGGCGTAACCTTCCAAGATTTAGAAGAAGCAGGATTCCCCGAGCCAGTTGTTGTAGGTGTAAAGGGGATGACTTATTTTGCTAACGGGGAAAAGAATAAGGAGCGCAGACGACAAGACAAAGTAGCCCAGGCGAAAGGAAATCCGATTTCCTGGGTGGTGAAATATGTGGATTCGTGGTGTAACCGAGAAGCTAGCCATGACTGGCCTAAAGCAGACGATCCTAGAGGCGAGCGCTCTTTCGAGAAATATGACAAGAACGTCAAAGAGCTCGAGGTAGACTTGCCATTGCCAGAACAGATTCAAGAGCATCTAGGTGACCTAGCCATTAGTTCACTCAGCGAGGATGATCGATCTACGCTGAGCACTATGTTCACCGGGAAAATTGATGATGCGTGCAATCGAGCAGCATGAAGTGCAACTTCCTTAACGAGATAGTTTCTGTTACAATACTTTCATCATGAAACATACGAGGAAAGATTTAGGCAATAACAAAATCGAATATCGCGTCGAAATTGCGCCAGAAGATGTGGCGCGACATCACAATGCGGCGGTAAAGAAACTATCGCGTGATGTGAGAGTCGCCGGATTTCGAAAAGGTCACGTTCCGCCGGAAATCGCCGCGAAGCATGTCGATCCGAGCGCGCTCAACGACCAAGCCGTCAACACGGCCGTCAACGCGACGCTCGTCGAATTGATCAACGTCGAGCAGCTCCAATTGCTCGACCGGCCCGACGTGACTGTTACCAAATTCGTACCGGCTCAAACTTTGGAATTCACCGCGGTGATGCAAATCGTTCCGTCGGTCAAATTGGCGAATCCGAAAAAACTAACGGCCAAAAAACCACCGGTCACCATCGATAGCCAGGACGTCGACGCAGTCATCGAACGTCTGCGCACCAACTCGGCGACTAAAAAAGAGGTCAAACGCGCTGCCGAGAACGGCGATGAAGTGTTGATCGACTTTACCGGGATAAAGGACGGCGTCGAGTTCGATGGTGGCCAGGCGAAGGATTATACTTTGGTGCTCGGTTCGAATTCCCTTATTCCAGGATTCGAAGATGGCATCGTCGGTCAAAAATCCGGCGCGAAATTCGATTTACCACTCAAATTTCCAAAGGATTACGGTGTGAAAAACCTGGCTGGCGCAGCGGTTGTCTTTAAAATCGTTCTGAAAAAAGTTAGTTCTGTCAAACTACCCGAACTCGACGACAAATTCGCGTCGACCGTCGCGCCGGATTTCAAAACGTTGATCGATCTACGAAACGATATCAAAAAAGGACTGACCGCTCGCGCCGAACAAGAATCCCTCCAAAAATTCCAAAACAATTTGCTCGACGAACTAGTGGAAAAATCCACAGTCGAAGTGCCAGAAATCTTGATCGAGGATCAATCAACGGCGCTCGAAAAACAATTTAGCGAGAATTTGGCGTATCGCGGATTGACTGTGGACAAATATTTGGAACAAGAAAAACTGACGCGCGACGAGTGGGTCGAAAAAGAGCTTCGCCCAGCGGCCGAGAAACGCGCCAAAACCGGCCTGGCGATTGCCCAATTAACCCGCGAGTGGGGAATCACGGTCAGTGACGAGGAAGTCGCCGCCGCGCAAGCGCGCATTCTCGCCCAATATAACGATCCAAAACTGATCGAACGCTTCAGCTCGCCCGAAGCGCTAGACCAAATCAGAAACGATCTCGCCATCGCCAAGGTGCTGCAGCGGTTGGCCGAGCTGAACAGCTAATTTCATTGTGCTCATGCTTGCAGCTTCGACCAAGCAGTGCTAGCATGGGTTGACTATGGAGCAAAAGTGATGGCTGGAATACCGGGCAGTGGTGGCGGGGGGGGGCATGGTTCTGTTGATGAAATTCCGACGGCTTGTGGACGAGAGTGCAATTATTACCAACAGCGGTTTGACTTAGGCAGATGCAAACGAACTGACCACCTGTTTAGTGATGACGACGGTTCGCAAGTTCATTTATCGCAAGGATTACCGAGACAATGCCCGTTCAATAAAGATTCTTCGGTCCTATTCGCCACGATCACGGCGGAATATGCGGGCGGTGAAAACGGTCGGATTACTGACAAAGGACAAGGCAGAGTCGACTTTCTCGCCACGATAATCATGCAATGTGTCAAAGAAGAAAGGCCATCAGAGATGGCGAATATCCAATATGTGATGTCTTCGCTAGGCGGTCCTAATGACACCATCCATCATGTTCGAGATGCAATATCAACACATGAAATCCCTCAGCGTGGAACGGAGGTCCTGGGGAATAGAAGCGAAGAGTCTTTGTCTAATGACTATGAAGAATATGACATGGCGAGCACCGTGAGAGAAATGTTAGAATCTCGTCTCGGCGGGGTGGTTGTGGCAATTGTCGAATCCAAAAAAGAACTAGAGGAACTGGCTGGGGAATATGGTATAGACCCCGAGCAGATCAAGAATAGTGCTTTTGCAGCCAGGTTGTTTATGGCTGCTAAAAAGAGTTTGCCAATCGAGCTAGCGTTGGAACCAAGCGCGTGAGCGAGTCTAATTAGAAAGCTCCGTTCTCGCAGTAACAGTAGTGCAAGAACGGAGCTTATAACATTTGTAATATAATCTTTGACTTGCTTGGCGGGATTGCTTATAATGGTTGTATGGCAAGATTAACTGATGATGAAATTGCGCGACTGGTTCGATATATGGAGAAGCGGTTTAAGGAAAGTGACGCAAAACATGATGTTGCGCATGAGAAATTGTTCAAACGATTCGATCGAGTGGATAATATTTTGGATGGATTAGTCGGTGATGTCAAGGCGCTCAAGGAAGAGAATGATGTTCGCGCCTATGCTACGAGGCGGATTGACGATGCGTTGGACGATCACGAATCTCGCATCAAGCAGTTGGAAAATCTAGAGCTGGGTCGCCAAGCAGCTTGATACTTTTTACAATAATCATCTAAGTTGCTGTGCGAGAACTTGACAGAATCGCCAAAATTTGTCACAATCGGGACATGAGTAAACCAGCGAGTTATTTGGTGCCGACAGTGGTTGAAAAATCCTACGATGGTGAGCGAGCCTATGACATTTATTCGCGCCTGCTAAAGGATCGGATTGTTTTTATTGGTGACGAAGTTAACGAAACGACGGCGAATTTGGTGGTGGCGCAGCTACTTTTTCTAGCCTCGGAGGATTCCAAGGCCGACATTAACCTCTACATCAACTGTCCCGGCGGGTCGGTTTACGATGGGCTGGCGATCTATGACACAATGAATTTCGTACCTTGCGACGTGGCGACCTATGGCATCGGCCTCCAGGCGTCGATGGGCGCGTTTCTCCTATCATCTGGCGCGAAAGGCAAACGATTCATGTTGCCGAACGCTAAAACGATGATCCATCAACCATCCAGCGGTACCCGCGGCAAGGTGACCGATATGGAAATTGACCTGCGCGAATCAGTTAATTTGAAAGAAAAATTGGCGAAAATCCTCGCCACTAACACTGGCCAAAAAATTGAGAAAATCAAGGACGATATGGAACGCGACTATTGGATGACCGCCGACGAAGCCAAGCAATACGGCCTCATCGATCAAGTCTTGACAAAGCATAAACGGGCATGATAGGGTACTTGGCGTGAGTGAACATGAAGACGTCACAGAAGAATATAAAAAGATTGAGAGAGTCAGGTTTTTAAAGAAGCTCGGAAAAATCGCGCTGACTGGCCTGACTAGTGGTGCGGTTTTGTCGTTCGTTGCCGAATTGGCAGGCACTGAACCATTTCCACTCCCAGCCATAATCTGTGCCAGCGCTTTAGCTATGGGCGTTATGGCTCTTAATCTCTTTGTGCAAAAATCAGCAGATCCTTAACTGGGGATGACAATTAACAAATCTGGTCGCAGGCCAAGGTTTAGCGGTTCCAAAAATCATGCTTGACACGCCAAACCAACTCGTGTAAAATGTTCAGCAATGAAGTAGTGTAAGTCTGTTTGGCGTACCTGTCGTGGCGGACGGGTTTTGTTAGTTTGCAAACAGAATTAGTTCCTTCGCGCCGCCCAAGTTAACAATTTTAACCCTAGGAGCAAGCGTGGCAAAAGCGACCAAGATCGCGCCGTCAGCCAAAAAAACGAATTGGCTGGTCAATGGCGTTACCAAACGAACATACTTTACCAAACAAAACAAAGTTCTCGATCTACCAGACATGGTGGAACATTTGAAAAAGTCGTGGCAGCAATTCATCCAAGAAGACATGGGTGAAATTTTTGCCGAGCTCAATCCGATTGATGATTACACCGGTCAGAAATTGTCGCTGGCGTTTACCGATTATCGTTTTGGCGAACCGAAAGTTTCCGATCGCGACGCGATGAACAACAACGTTAGTTTCGAAGCGCCGCTCTATGTCACGGCCGAATTGACGAACAAGATGACTGGCGAAGTCAAAACTTCGGAACTCTATCTCGGTGATTATCCGTGGATGACCGACCGGGGAACTTTTGTGATTAACGGTTCTGAACGCGTCGTCATCAGCCAGCTAATCCGCAGTGCCGGTGTCTTTTTCACCGCCGAGCGAACGGGCGATCGTAATTACTACGGCGCGAAACTGATTCCTGGTCGCGGTGCTTGGTTGGAATTTGAAACGGCGACCAACGGCGCGATTTATGTCAAAATCGATCGTCGCCGCAAAATTGCGATTACGACTCTGCTCCGAGCATTGGGTTACGGCACTAACGCGGCGCTCAAAGATTTGTTCAAGAAAATCGACACTGGTGAAATAAATTACATCGATGCGACGATTGAAAAAGACACCGCGCGCGGCGCGAACGAAGCCCTAATCGAAGTTTTTCGTAAAATCCGTCCGGGCGATCTAGCGACAGTCGATAATGCCAAGTCAATGGTCGAACGAATGTTCTTTGATTTCAAACGATTCGACGTGTCGAGAGTTGGTCGTTACAAAATGAACCAACGTTTGGCCGAAATTAAACAAGAGTTAGGATTGAATCACGAGATCGCCAACACGGCCGAGCATCGCGTGCTCTTGCTCGACGATCTCATCGCGATAGTGAGTGAAATTATTCGTCTCAATAATACCCAAGAACCGGCCGACGATATTGATGCTTTTCACAATCGTCGAGTCAAATTGGTTGGTGAACTCGTGGCGCGTCAGTTCCGTGTCGGCATGCTCAGGATGGATCGCAATATTCGCGATCGGATGTCAATTGCTGATCTCGAAACGATCACACCCAGCCAACTCATCAACGCTCGACCGATCGTCGCGGCGGTACGTGAATTCTTTGCTAGCTCACAGTTGTCGCAATTCATGGATCAGGCCAATCCACTGAGCGAGCTATCGCACAAACGTCGACTTAGTTCGATGGGTCCAGGTGGTCTGACGCGCGAGCGCGCTGGCATTGAGGTTCGCGACGTCCACCCAACCCATTACTCGCGAATTTGTTTGTTCGAAACACCCGAAGGCGCGAACGTTGGCCTGGTGCTCAATCTGGCGACTTATGCCCGCGTCAACGAATACGGTTTTATCGAAGCGCCCTATACCAGAGTCAAAAACGGCAAAGTCACTCACGAAGTCGTCTATCTCGACTCGGCGGCGGAAATGCGCGAAGTTATCGCCGAAAGCTCGACCGAGCTGAACACGGACGGGACTTTCAAAGAGGCGAGAGTTGACGTGCGTCGTAATCTGCAACCGGAAACTGCCGACGCGGCCGAGGTAACTTTCATGGATGTTAGTCGCATGCAAGTGATCGGCGCGACCGCTTCGCTAATTCCTTTTTCGGAAAAGAATCGCGGCGAACGCAATCTGATGGGCGCGAACATGCAACGCCAGGCGGTGCCGCTGATCAAACCGGCTGCACCGATTATCGGGACTGGTGTCGAGCACGACGTGGCGGCCAACACGGCTGAATTAATTTGCGCCGAGGCTGCTGGTGAAATCATCAAAGCCGACGCCGACGAAGTTCAAATCAAATACGCTGCCAAAGACATTCGTTCTTTGAAACCAACACATTTTGTTAAAAGTAACGAAGATCGTTCATTCAACCAACGGGTCGTCGTTTCGCGTGGTCAACGGGTTACCAAAGGTCAACCACTCATCGAGGGCGCCTCGGTCGCTGACGGCGAATTGGCGCTCGGGCGCGACGTGATGGTCGCCTTTATGCCCTGGAAAGGTTACAACATGGAGGACGGCATCATCGTCTCGGAACGCTTGGTGCGCGACGATGAATTGACCAATATCAACATTACTTCATCGCTCATCGAAATCCGCGATACTAAACTAGGTCCAGAAATTGTCACCCGCGATATCCCGAATGTTAGTGAAGAAGTCCTGCGTCATTTGGACGAAAACGGTATTGTCACGGTCGGCGCCGAAGTCAAACCCGGCGATGTCTTGGTCGGCAAAATCACTCCCAAAGGCGAACAAGAACTCAGTTCCGAAGAACGTTTGCTCCGCGCGATTTTTGGTGAAAAAGCCAAAGATGTCCGCGATACTTCCCACCGCGTTGGTCGCGCCGAGGGCGGCAAAATTGTCGCGGTGAAAATCTTTGATCGCGAATCCGGCCACGAGCTCAAGGCCGGCGTCTTGCAGCAAATCGAAATCTTTATCGCCCAAACTCGCAAGATCCAAGTCGGCGACAAACTAGCCGGTCGTTACGGCAACAAAGGTGTCGTTTCGCGTGTCCTACCGATCGAAGATATGCCGTTCATGGCCGATGGCACACCGGTTGATATGATTTTGAACCCACTCGGCGTGCCGAGTCGGATGAACCTTGGCCAATTGTTCGAAGTCCACATCGGCATGGCAGCGCGCACGCTCGGCTATAAAGTCGCTTCGCCGGCGTTTGATAGTGTGCCGAACGAGGCGATCATCGCCGAGCTAGAAAAAGCCGGCCTACCCGCCGACGGCAAAGTCCAACTCTTTGATGGTCGTACCGGCGAACCATTCCAGGAAATGACGACGGTTGGCAACATGTACATGATCAAACTCCATCACATGGTCGCGGACAAAATCCACGCGCGCTCGACCGGTCCGTACACGATGGTGACGCAACAACCTTTGGGCGGCAAAGCCCAAAACGGCGGCCAGCGGTTTGGCGAAATGGAAGTTTGGGCGCTCGAGGCTTATGGAGCAGCGACGACTTTACAGGAAATGTTGACCATCAAATCGGACGACGTCAAAGGTCGCGCCAAAGCTTACGAATCGATTATCAAAAGTGTTCCAATTGAAGGCCCCGACGTGCCGGAAGGTTTCAAAGTCTTGGTCAAGGAACTCCAAGGCCTCGGCCTGCGCGTCGACATGGTCCGCGCCGGCGAACTCGAAGACGCCGAAAATCTCGTCGTCACCAAGGGTGATGGTGGTAAAGTTTCGGCCGACGAACTCGTCGATGAAATGGCGGAATTAGACGACGAAGTCGGCGACGAAGCCGACGAAGGCGGGGTGATCGATCTCGGCGAAGTCGCCCACATCGCCGAAACCGACGATGCCGGATTTGCCGACGAGGTGGACGAAGAC
This sequence comes from Candidatus Saccharimonadota bacterium, assembly GCA_009776375.1. Taxonomy (GTDB): domain Bacteria; phylum Patescibacteriota; class Saccharimonadia; order Saccharimonadales; family Saccharimonadaceae; genus WQXA01. The sequence continues at coordinate 19,471 of WRNW01000005.1, forward strand.
AGCCTCTATCGCGAACCCGAGGATCCCGAAGCAGAAATGGCGGTCGACGAATCCGAAAACTACGATGACGAATTAGCTAGCGAGGAGGAATAAAATGGCTAAAGTTGATGACAAAGCAATCGCTGATTTCGACGCAGTTCGTCTAGCGGTCGCATCGGCTGACGATATTTTGGCGTGGAGTTACGGGGAAGTTTTAAAACCAGAAACGATCAACTATCGTACGCAGAAACCTGAACGCGATGGTTTGTTCTGTGAAAAGATTTTTGGCCCAGTCAAAGACATCAATCCGCACGATGCCAAACTTCGGGGTGTTCGTAGCCGCGAAGCGGCGATTGATAAAAACGGTGAACTAGTCACCAAATCCAGTTCTCGCCGCGAACGAATGGGTCACATTAAATTGGCCACACCGGTCGCGCATATCTGGTTCATGCGTGGCGTGCCGAGCACGATGTCGCTACTGCTCGATCTAACGGTCAAAAACATCGAGCGGGTAGCGTACTTTCAATCGTACATTATTTTGACCACGGACGAGGAAAAAATCACTCAACTATTGGCCGATAACGAAGCCGAATTCGAAGCCGGTCGTGCGGCGATTAAATTGCGTTACGAGCGAGCGGCGGGTCTTGAACAAAATGATGGAGCCAAAGAACCGAGAACCGACAATCCGGTCGATATCAAAACTCTGTCCGCCGAAATGAATCGCGAGTTGGAGGAATTGAACGAAACTTATAATGACAAAAAAACCACTCTTGAGAGTCTAAGAAAAGGCGCATTGATGAGTGAAACAACTTATCGCAATCTGCCCGAAGGCTACGAGGAACTCATCGAAGTTGGTATGGGCGGGGCGGCGCTGCATCAGTTGCTCACGGAAATTGATCTAGCGAAATTGATTGCCGAGCTGAGCGAAGAGGCTGAAACCAAGAAAGGTCAAGCCAAAAAACGTCTGCAAAAACGGCTGAAAATGCTCGAAGGCATGGCGAATGCTGGGATCAAACCTGAATCGACTTGTCTAACGATTCTGCCAGTGATTCCGCCGGATCTCCGACCGATGGTTCAATTGACTGGTGGGCGGTTTGCGACGTCTGATCTCAATGATCTCTATCGCCGAGTGATTAATCGCAATAATCGTTTGAAAAAGTTGGCTGAACTCAACGCTCCCGAAGTCATCACTAGAAACGAAATGCGTATGCTCCAGGAAGCGGTTGATGCCTTGATCGATAACTCGGCGACACGTGGTACGCGCGCGGCGCAGAGTACTGGCAATCGTCGACGCCTGAAATCTCTTTCCGATCTACTAAAGGGAAAGCAGGGTCGTTTTCGCCAAAACTTGCTCGGTAAACGAGTTGATTATTCGGGTCGTTCGGTTATTGCGCCGGGTCCGGAACTGAAAATCAACGAATGTGGTCTGCCGAAAACCATGGCGATGGAACTGTTCAAACCATTTGTGATTAGCAAATTACTCGAATGGGAACAGGCTCACAACATTCGCACCGCCCAGCGCCTAATTGAGGCTGGCGACCCAGTGATTTGGGACGCGCTCGACGAAGCGATCCAGGACAAATACGTGCTCCTAAATCGCGCGCCGACTTTGCACCGTCTCGGTATTCAGGCTTTCCAACCGCGGCTGATCGAAGGTCAAGCGATCCAGCTCGGCCTGCTGGTGCTGACTGGCTTTAACGCGGACTTTGACGGCGACCAAATGGCGGTTCATTTGCCGCTCAGCGTCGAGGCCCAGGCCGAAGCCCGCGACCTGATGAGCGCCAGCAACAACCTTCTTAAACCGGCCGACGGCGCGCCGATCCTCAACCTCTCCCAAGATATCGTCCTTGGTTGCTACTATTTGACCTATGATAAATTATCGGCCGATCTGGCGGCGAACGAAAAACCGCGGATTTTTGCCGATATGGCGGAAGCGATTTTGGCGCGCGACGCTGGCGAAATCAAATATCAAACACCGATCGTTGTGCGTTTTCGTGGGGAAATTCATCAAACCACTTTGGGGCGATTGATGTTCAATGAACTTTTGCCCGAAGATTTTCCGTTCGTTAACGAAGTCATGGCCAAGAAACCGCTCGGGCGAGTGATGGCGCGAATCTTTAACAACTATGGAGCCGATATCACCGCCACCGTGGCCGACGCCGTCAAAGATTTAGCGTTCGAGCACGCGACACAGGCGGCGATTTCGATCGGCAAGGACGACTTTTTCGAAGTTCAAAACCTGACCGGCACCATCGAACACGGCGACAATAAAATTTCTCGGATCGCTGATCAATATAATCAAGGATTGATTACTGATGGCGAACGCTACAATTTAACCGTCAAAGCTTGGCGCGAAATCGATGCCACCCTGACCGACAAAGTTCGCGACGAACTGGCCAAGGTCGATACTTCGACCGCGGTGTTGGTCAATTCTGGCGCGCGCGGTTCAGTCGACAACATCAAACAGGCCGCCGCGATGATCGGCATCCAGGTCGACACGACCGGTCGAGCGATCGAGCTACCGGTCAAAAACAGCTACCAACACGGCATCACGCCGCTGGAAGCTTTCGTGGTGACGCGAGGTTCGCGCTTTGGCGAAGTCTCCAAGGCGTTAAAAACCGCCGACTCTGGTTACATGACCCGTCGCCTAGTCGATGTGTCGCAGGATGTCTTTACCGTTAGCGATGAAAACGTGGCCGACGATCCAGGATTCACTATCTATCGCTCGGAAACCGAAGAAACGATGATCGATTTTTCCGACCGAATTGCTGGACGCTATTTAGCGGCCGACGTGCCTGGTTATGGCAAGGAAGGCGAGTTGGTGACATTAGACGTGGCGGCGAACATCCAAAACGACGAAAACGTTAGCGCCGTCACCATCATGTCCGTCCTATCAACTCCAGAACTCAGCGGCATTCCGCAAAAATCCTACGGGATCGACATGGCGACTGGCTTCTTGGTCTCGGAATCCGAACCCGTCGGCGTGATCGCTGCCCAATCGGTCGGCGAACCAGGCACCCAGTTGACGCTCGACACCAAGCACTCTTCCGGTCTAGGTACTGGCACTTCGGAGGGTCTAGCTCGTGTCGACGAACTCTTCGAAGCTCGCTCGCCCAAAGGCGAAGCTATCCTTAGCGAATGTGATGGTATCGTGGCGATTAGCGAGCGCGAAGAAAAATACCTGATCGAAGTCACCCCGACCACCAACCGCAGTGAAAAGATCAAACTGACCGACGGTTACACTGCACAGGTCAAAAACGGCACGTTGGTGTCGATGGGTGATACTTTAGCGACCGCTGACGGTGATGAACCACCGATCGTCGCACCGTTCGATGGCCAAATCCAACTCAAAAAGAACGTGATTGAACTGACTGCTGGCCAAAATTCACTCCTTAAATACGAATTCCCAAACTGGCGTCAATTAGTTGTCAAAAGTGGCGACGAAGTCAACGCCGGCGATCGCCTGACTACTGGTTCGATCAACTTGCACCAACTGATGAAGCTTAAGGGTATCGAAGAAACCCAACGTTACATCATCAACGACGTTTTACGTATCTACGCCGCGCAAGGCCAAAACATTTCGCCGAAACATCTCGAAATCATTGTTCGACAAATGTTTAGCCGTGTCCAAATCGATGAACCTGGCGACAGTCCATTCGTCGCCGGCGATATCGCGAGCAAGGCGCTAGTTGTTCACACCAACAGACAGCTCGAAGCTGATGGCCAAGAACCAGCACAATTTACGCAACTCTTGCTCGGTATCACCAAAGTCGCGATTTACTCTGATTCGTTCCTATCGGCAGCGTCCTTCCAGGACACCACCCGCGTGTTGATTTCCGCCGCGACATCTGGCCGCGTCGATCGACTCTACGGGCTCAAGGAAAACGTCATCATCGGTCGCAAAATCCCCGTTGGTACCGGTGTGCTCGATGCCAGCGATTTCGTCGACCAGCAATACGACGACATGGACACCGACAACCAAATGGATCTGGCGGAATAGCTAACTGCTCTTGCGTAATCCAAGAAATTTTGCTACAATGACAAGCGAGTTTCACGGATTTCACCGGTGCTGTGGTGTAAAATCCCGTTTAAGTTAGTAATTAAGGAGACAAGAGTTTGCCAACAATTAATCAACTAGTTAGAAAACCGCGCAAATCGGCCATCAAAAAATCGAAAGCGCCAGCGCTTTTAACGATTCAAAATACGCTAAAAACCAGGGTTTATGATCAAGATGCGCCGCTTAAGCGCGGTGTTTGCATCAAAGTCACCACCAAAACCCCGAAAAAACCAAACTCGGCGATGCGCAAAGTCGCCCGTGTGCGTCTGACCAACGGTCAGGAAGTTTGGGCCTACATCGGTGGCGAAAAACATAATCTCCAGGAACACGCCGTCGTATTGGTCCGTGGTGGTCGCGTGCCCGATCTACCAGGTGTGCGTTATCACATCGTCCGTGGCGCGCTCGACCTCCAAGGTGTCGAAAACCGCAAAAAGGGCCGCAGCAAATACGGCGCCAAGCGAGGAGATAAATAAATGCCTAGAAAAGTCACCAAATCATTACAGCGCAAAATCCTGCCTGATCGCAAATATAATAGCGTGTTGGTCCAGAAATTAATCAATAAATCGATGGCCAATGGCAAGAAATTGGCTGCCGAGCGGATGGTTTACGGCGCGCTCGAAACTGCGGCGAAAAAACTAAAGAGCGAGGATCCTTTAGAAGTTTTTGAAACCGCGATCAAAAATATCAGCCCGAATTACGAAGTCAAAAGTCGCCGCGTCGGTGGGGCGAACTACCAAATTCCTTTTCCAATTTCCGGTCATCGCCAGGAGCATTTCGCCTTGATTTGGTTGGTCGGCAGCGCTCGCGAGCGCACCGGCATGCCGTACAACGAGTGTTTGTCGGCTGAAATCGTCGATTCTGTCAACCAAACCGGTGCTGCGTTCAAGAAGAAGGAAGACACTCACCGTATGGCCGAGGCCAACCGCGCTTTTGCCCACTTTGCTCGCACCTAAAACTTTTGACGACTGAGGATCAAACGTGCTACAATCGAGGCATGTTTGTACCAATAGTTATTCCATCCAATAAACAAATCAAGGACTTTCCGGGGAACGTCAAGAAAAATTGGAAATGGATGTTGCTCGGTTTTTTGATCGTCGCGGTGATCATTGTCTGTGCCGGACTAGTGACGCGATTACTGCGTGGCCCAGGCATCACGGACAACGGGATTGGACTTAGTTTCAAACTCAAAGAAGTCGTTTGGGACGTCAAAATGGACGAACCAGAGGCGAGTGAGCTGGGATCTGTCAGAGGGCCTCTAGTGGGCGTCAAACTAGAAGTGAAATTTGGCGGAGTCGTCGCGAACACAACGATGAGCCTGTATGACAAATTGTCGCTGGCCGACAGCACCGGCACAGAGAGAAAATCATCGAGTTTGTATTTGGACGATTTCTTTGCGACACATCCACAGCTACCTTCGTTCATTAAAAAGGACGAAGTCATCGAAGGTTGGCTGGTTTTTGAATACGCCAGCGGCCAGGAACCACTCCAGCTATGGTATCGTCGCGGCGCCATGGCCTCAATCGCGGGCAAACGAGCCATCACCGAATACTCATCGAAACTAGAATTAAAGAGATAATTTCTACTAAAGTGTGCTAAAATAATCCTTAATGAAAAAAGTTATTTTAACAGGTGATCGGCCGACGGGCAGGTCGCACCCTGAGCGCTTGGCGAGGTAGGGTTTTCGTGGTACCTCAATTCGTTAGCAGTAGTGTTTATTACGTCCTCTACGGTTGTTTCAAATGGCCAGTTTGGCGCAAATTAAAGATCCGTGAGTTCGGGCGCCAAAATATCCCCAAGCGTGGCGCGGTGATTTTTGCCGCCAATCATGTCAAAGATGTGGACTCAGTGATTCTACTCGGTGCGGCTCGCCGGCTAGTTCACTTTATGGCGAAAAAGACTCTGTTTGATGGTGGTAAGAAACTGTCACTGAAATTTATCAAAATCCTCGTGAAATTGACCGGCCAGATCCCAGTCAAAGCAGGCGATAAACTGGTCGTAAAAGCCGCTTTCGAGATGGCTATCGCCTACTTGAAACGTGGCGGAGCGGTTGGGATGCACGTCGAGGGCACGCGGACGCTCGATGGCAAATTGCATGCGCCCAAACTCGGTTTTACTAAACTAGCCTATGAGACGCGGGTGCCGGTCGTGCCGGTGGCTTTGCGCTACGATGGCGATCCGGAAATTCATTTTGGTAAACCAATTCCGTACTCTACTTATCAAAAATGGTCAGCCGAACAGTTTGGCTACGAACTACAAAAACGTCTCGCCAAACTCAGCGGTCAAGAAATGTCGGGCGAAGTCTCGCCCATAGTCAAAAAGGGTGACACAACCGTTGTCCAAGCGATTTTTACCAACAAAGTTAAACCGTCCTAAGCGGCCGGGATATGTAACTTAATCTTGGTCGGTATGCGCCAGGTTGAGATGGTTTTGATATCTCGCACCGTAAAATTCTCACCGTCAACCATCACATTGATTTTCTTAATTGGGGGGGGGTTAAAAGTAAAACTGGCGGTCTTGGCACGTTTGGCTGGCAGTCCGCGCACTACCCAAGCCACAATTCTCGGCACGTCGATCAGAGGGTTGCCTTTGATGTTGACATTAACAACCGCTATTTCGTCACCGATGTGCAGAGATTTGATAACCTTACCATCGATTCGCGGAAACCAAACCCCACCAATGCGACCAAGTAATGCCGAAATCACGCTATAGTGGTGCTGCTGCCCATTCATATCAGTAAAGGCTGGCAAACTAGCGCTCGGATTAGGCACGGCTTGCTTTTTATAATATTGAAAAACCTCGATCGGCACGTTGATTTTTTTGCCAGCCGCTTTCGCGATCCGTTGCAAGCGATCATTACGCTCGCCGATATTGGCCAAATGTCCGATGCTCCATTCGTGCAACGCGTAGTAAAGATGTTGACCATTGATCTTTAGATCCAGCGCTTGATATTCGATAGTCGGCGAATTAACAATGCCGATAATGTCAAGAAATTTCTGTCGACTGCCGAACGAACCAATCATATCGTTAGCTTGTCCGAGGGGGAGAGTCACGAAATCTACCGCTTTATCTCCTTTAATCAGACCATTAAACACCGCACTCAACGTCCCATCACCACCAGCGGCAATGACGGTGTCGCCATCCTTAACCGCATCACTGGTAGCGATATATTTTATAGTGTCATCAAAATTTGGCAGAACCGTCAAGTATGTTACGTTAGCTCCAGTGCGACGGCAATATTTGTCTAGTGGCGTGCGTACCAGAGGATGAAAACCGCCAGAGCGCGTGCTCTGGTCGTTGTAAAACACCACAAACTGTCGCTGATTCACCCGCACATTATATCATAAACACAAATGATGTGGTATGATGTTTTCATGAAACAGGTGATTTTAACAGGTGATCGGCCGACGGGCAAATTGCACATTGGTCATTTTGTGGGAGCTTTGCGCCAGCGCGTCGATATGCAAAACAGTGGTGAATACGACATGTTCGTGATGATCGCTGACCAACAGGCCCTAACCGATAACGCCCGCGATCCCCAGAAAATCCGCAATAATCTGCTCGAAGTCGCGATGGACAACCTGGCGGTCGGCATTGATCCGGAAAAAACCACTTTGTTCGTCCAATCGGCCATCCCGGCGCTGTACGAACTAACGATTCATTACCAAAATTTGGTGAATCTGGGTCGGTTGCAACGCAATCCAACGATCAAGACCGAAATTCGCGAGCGCGGTTTCGAAAAATCTGTGCCAGTTGGGTTTTTGACTTATCCGATTGCCCAAGCGGCCGATATCACGGCCTTTAATGCAAATCTGGTGCCCGTCGGCGAGGATCAACTGCCGATTCTCGAACAAGACCGCGAAATCGTCCGAACCTTTAACTCGATTTATGGCGAAGTTTTAGTCGAGCCAGAGGCGGTGTTAGCGACCGACGAAAAGGCGCGCCGTCTGCCCGGCATTCGCGGCATCGACGACAAAATGAGTAAATCCCTCAATAACGGAATTTATCTGGCCGACGACGCCGAAACCGTGCGCCAAAAAGTCATGGAAATGTACACCGACCCCGACCACATCCGCGTCACCGACCCCGGTAAAATCGACGGTAACGTAGTGTTTTACTATCTCGATGTTTTTGCACCCAACGACCCGCACGTGGCCGAAATGAAGGAACAATACCGAGCTGGCGGTCTCGGCGATGTCACGGTCAAGGAATATTTGATCGAAGTTTTAGAAAAATTACTCGCGCCGATTCGCGAAAAACGCGCCTATTACGAAACTCGTCCCGACGAAGTCCGCGCCATCCTCCGCGCTGGCAGCGAAAAGGCCAACGCCGTCGCCAACACCACCTTGCAAAAAGTCCGCGACGCGATCGGGGTAAATTACTTTGGCTCGTAGCCGACCAACTCTACTAGCGGTTGGTAAAAGTCTGCTTTAACCATGTCGAGCGGCACGCCAGCTTTGCGCAAATACTCATAATCATATGCGTCAAAGTTCCCGTGTGCCTGTTTGTGCTTGATCGTCTTTGCAATATACTCAATAAAAATCGGCTTCAGCTGTTTAATTTCATCAGGATCGTAACTAGGAGTGATTATTAAATGATCATCTCCTAGTCGTGGATATCGTTTGAGCCCGCGCGAGGTAACATACTTCGCTAGGAATTTTCGAACTTTGTCCAGCCGTTCACCATCATAATCATAAAATTCGCAGGCCTGCTGTGAGCTCCACAAGTCATCATTCTTATCCGTTTCTGCCAGCACTTCCATAGCTTGCTCTATCAAATTTGTGAGCACTGAGTGCGGATAGTGAGTACGCGTGCGACCCTCATCGTCATCTCTTAACTCACTGATATCGCTATATTGCTTAAGACGGTTGCCCACCCATGCGAAGTTTAAGCCCGTTTTTTCCAAAATAATCATAGAGATCATATAGGCAGTCATCATTTCGCCACCGCGTGTACGATTACGTTCGCCCTCGCGTAAAAGTTCAATTGCTTCTGGCGGATATAGGTTACTAAGACGGCCACGCCGGCTCCATCGCTGCTCCGGTTCGTAGCCGTAGCCGAGAAATTTAAGCCGCTTCTCTGCCCATGCCGGATTGCGATAACCTGCCATTTTCGTCAATGCGGCACTCGACAACCATCCTTCGTGTTGTTTGAACTGTCTTTCATAGGCGCGTATTCTTTCAAGCAGAGACTTATCGTATCGTTTGTCAATTTTAGATTTTTTAATGCCTAAAAGTTGAGCAGTCTTATTCACAAACAAGTCTGTGTGTCCTTGCCCAAGTATTTTAGCCGCCGCATAAGCTGACAGGCGATTATTTGTGGAATTATAGCATTCCTGCCACTGAAGTTCTGATCTAATAATTTCCAACGACAACGAGGAGTAAATCATGGCGTCGCAACCGTCAACCCGTTCGCCACCTATACTGAGACCACGAGTTAAACCAATAATTTTGTTCATGCCTGCCCGTAGTGAATAATTTCCGCATAGTTGTTCCGCCATGTCGTCAATAGTATATAGTTCAGCATATGGATCAAATTCGGGCGGTAGATCAACAAGGTAAATATACTGTGGCGTGCCGTCTGGCAACACTAAGTCGCAGCGCCAGCCATAATTCTTACCATCAATTTCGCCAACGTATTCGTAACCATACCCGTCGCAGACTCCACGTTTAACCTCTTGGGGGGGGGTATTTCAGGTTCAGCAAAAATCGATCTCTTCTGGGGAGCTTTATTCATGTCCTGATTGTATCATATTTATGTTAAAAATCAAGTAATGGTACAATGTTTAATATGAGACTAGATGCATATCTCGCGCAAGAGTATCCGAAATATAGTCGCTCGGCGTGGGCCAAGTTGATCCGGCGGGGCGATGTGAGAGTTAATAGGGAAATAGCGGTATCCGTTTCGCTAAATGTTACCGAATCAGACGAGGTGACGGTCAAGGAAAATGCTCAAAAACCAGAGGGATTGGATTTACCGATTATCTACGAGGACGATAATGTTATCGTGATCAACAAACCAGCGGGCGTTTTGACGCACGCTAAAGGCGCGCTGAATGAAGAATCAACAGTGGCGGATTTTATAAGATCGCGCACTTCTTTGCAGGACCGGGTCCTGCAAGAAAACAACCGGTTTGGCATTGTCCATCGATTAGATCGGGCAACGTCGGGCGTGCTGATCGGTGCGAAAAATGACGAAACGCGGAAGTTTCTGCAAAAGCAATTCGCCGAACGCAAGGCTAAAAAAACTTATTTAGCGATCGTTGAGCAAGTTCCCACTGTCATTGCGAGAAATGAACGTCGGACGAGGCCTCCTCATAGTGACAACTTCATGATTGACCTGCCGATAGCCAGAAGCCCCAAAAAACCATCGACCTTCCGTGTCGATCCCAAAGGCAAACCGGCAGTGACTGACTACCGAGTGATGCGGGTCTTGAAAAACGGTACGGCGCTGGTTGAGCTAAAACCGCTGACTGGGCGGACGCACCAATTGCGCGTGCATTTGGCGTACATCGGCGCGCCAATCGTTGGTGATCCGCTTTACAACTTTGCAGGTTCGGAACCGGCAAAGAGAGAGAGGATGTTTTTGCACGCGGCATCTCTAGAAATAACCATCCCAGCCAAGCCAGAAAATCTCAGGAAAACTTTCGTAGCCGAACTGCCGAACGATTTCCAGGCGAAAATCAAGGAAGGAAGCGACGAATGATGACGTTCGTCGATCTAATTTTGCACCCCAAAACACGTCTAGCGTTAGCGAATCATTTGGGGCAACCGACGCACGCGCTGCTCTTGACCGGTGACAAAGGCGTCGGTCTCGGCACGATCGCACGAACTTTGGCCACCGAAATCGCTGGGACGAACGTGGTAATCGTCGAGCCGTGTTCTCACGACAGGCAGAAAACTCTGACTATTAACATCGACGACATCCGTGATTTAAGGACGTTAGTGCGCAGTCGCCGCAGTGATCCTTTGTGCATCATCATCGACGAAGCCGAAAAAATGACTGACAAAGCACCTGAAGCTTTCCTCAAAAGCCTCGAAGAACCGACGCCGCAGGTTTTTTATATTTTGACCACACATCTGCCCACTCGGTTGCCAGCGACGATCAAATCGCGCGCCCAAATCGTTGAAGTTTTGCCACCGCCGGTAGAAACCTGCGAATCGCTTTTTGCAGGGTCTGACCCTGCAAAATTGGCCAAAGTTAAATTTCTCGGCGAGCGCCAACCGGCCGAAATCGTTCGACTACTGAACGACGAAGAATACTTTAAAAAAGTTTCGCTAGCGATGGCCGCCGCCAAGGATTTTGTTCAAGGATCGCCCGGCAAACGACTAGCTATCGTCGCCGGGATCACCACGCGCGACGGCGCGATCGAACTGGGTAAAAATGTTGCGAGAATACTGCTAGTGACAGCGGATCGGGCCAAAAATCCGAAAACCGTCGCCGCTAGTTTGAACACCGTGTCGAATGTCGTTGAGTACCTTCATCAAAATGGCAATATTCGGGCGCAACTAACTTACCTGGCGCTGAATGTCTAAATATGTTAAAATGCTCGGTATGAATGGGACTTTTGGCGTGGGTGCGATCGTGCTGCTGGGGCTGGCGGTGATTTTTTGGCACCAGCAGGCAGATGGCCAATCGCGCGGGCCTTCCAAACTGGCGGAACAACTCGACAAATTGTGGAGTATTTCACAAAAATCGATCCGCGAACGGAAATACTTACGCGCCGAAAAAGCCCTCCTAACGATTTTGCGGGTCGACGAACGGAATGCGCGGGCTTATAATCGTCTAGGTATTTTGTACGCGAAACAGCATCAATACGATGACGCGATCGAATGTTTCGAAATTGCCCAAAGTCTGCAGCCGAGCGCTAGTTCGCTACATAATGTTGGTCTGATTTATCACGAAACTGGCGAGCTGGACAAGGCGACACAGGCTTTCGAGCAGGCGCTGCGAATGGAAGAAGACGTCGCCGTGCGTCACGTCGCCTACGCCAAAGTCCTCGAGGCCACTGGCCATGTCAAAAAGATGATCAAAGAACTCGAACGCGCGGTCGAACTAGAACCGAATCCGCAAAGTGTTGAGCTACTCGCTGACGCTTTGGAAAACGAAGGCGAAATCGAACGTTCGGAAAAACTTCGTTTGATCGCCAAAAAAATGTCCGAAAAAGGTCACCGCGACCGCATCAAACAACCCGGCAAAGTCCAGATTTGAAAATTGCGAGCGGTTTGCTATACTGTTTACGTGCCGCTTTAGCTCAGTTGGTTAGAGCGACGGTTTTGTAAACCGTAGGTCCTCGGTTCGAATCCGAGAAGCGGCTCCAATTCCGAATGCGCTGGGATAGTGAAGCGGTCAAACACGACAGACTGTAAATCTGTTGGCTTTCGCCTTCGTAGGTTCGAATCCTACTCCCAGCACCACGCCGCCTTAGCTCAGTGGTAGAGCACTTCCATGGTAAGGAAGGGGTCTCGAGTTCAAATCTCGAAGGCGGCTCCAGAGTTTGACTTCGATGTTTTAGTGTGATATGATAATTGCCGAAATGGAGTTTTTATTTTGTTTATGAAAGAATATATTATCAAAATCCTGAGCAAAGATAACGAACGTCAAGTGTTACAACATGTATACGTGGTTATGTCTATAGCTACGCTGGTCGTAGCGGGTATTATTGGGCTGCTCAGCAACCAGTTGGGGCAGAAATTGCTTCTGGTCGCGATTACGCTACTTGGCATGTTTATGGCGAACGCAGTGTTATGGGCGATCACTAAAATGGCGAGTGATAATTACCTGGGCGATGAGCTGAAAAAGGCGCGCAAGAAAAAATAATGCTGGTCAAAAACTCCTTTAGCTAGTTGCGCCGCAGTTAATTTTATGATAGATTAGAACCATATGGCAAAGAGTAATAGTAAATCCAAGCGTAAATTGGTCGGTATTGTTAGTGGTGATGGCAAAACGCGCCTTTATACGACAACTAATCCGCAGAATCAGCAAGTTAGAAATCAAGGTAAACTGTCGCTCAAGAAGTACAATCCGCGCACGCGTCAGCACGAAGTTTTCACCGAAACCAAGAAAAACCTTGGCCGTAACGAAGTCAAACCCAAGAAGCACTAGATTGATTCACTGATCCAAATATCGGGCTAACCACAATCCGACGCGGAGCATGTGGTCGAGAACCTGGAGATCGATGTTCGCGTTAGTAGCGTAAACAATCAACTTGTCGTCCTCGAATTCGTAATCAAACTCCGAGAAATGCGTCGCTAGCATGGTTTGGATTTCTTTAGTCAAAATCGCCGAAATCACAGCGACATCGAGCGGTTGAGCATAGGTCGCAAACAGTCGTGGAAAATTAGCATCAGCCGCGACGTGCTGCCAACCGATTTCGCGCCAACGTTGCGTCGAGGCGAGCAGCACGCCGTATTCCTCGGTGCGACGTCGACCATCAATCAAGCAATGCGGCAGACGGGCCTTTTTTAATTGAACCTGGAGCAACGTCCATTGTCGCCATTGTTTCTGGCCAGAAACGATGCGGACGCGTTTCGAGCGCTGTAAAAAAGCCACTTCATAATCATAAACGTTGCCGGTCGTATAATTTTCATCCAACAGATTCGGCGCGGCGGTCAATCCTTTGACCATTTTGTAATCAGTATCGATTCGCGGATCGACCGTGCCAAAGTAAACCAGATCGTACTCGCTAGCAATTTGGCCAAATTCACGTCGAGCGTGACTGTTTTGACTAGGTAGAAACCTCATTTTCCGCTCCTGGGCGCGCCGACCCCGGGTTGCCATAGTCTAGGCAAGTGTTAATAAATTCTGCGTGCGACCAACCCAGCGGCGCCGCGCTGAGCATGCGACCGTCGGTTGGGCTAACCTGTTCGGGCAAAACGTTAGTTCGAGTCATTTGGTCGTTCGCCCAATCGAGGACTTTTTTGGTCAAGTTTAATTTACCGCGTTCGGCCTGGTACTGCGCCAACCAAAACGAAGTGATGAACCACGGATTACCGTCCGAATTCGGGTCGGTGCGGTTGTACTCATCGCCTTCAAAGCGTGGCAAGCCAAGGTTATCGCCGCGAATATGAAATCTTTCGGTTAACGTGCGATAGGCGGTGGCTAGCTTTTCTTCGTCAAACAAGCGAAAAGCAAAAGCGCCGTAAAACGCCGAAGCGTCAATCGTCGCATCAAAATCAGTCTGTCCGCTATCGCGTCGCCAAAAACCGCGGTAGAAAAAGTTTCGCTCAGCGTTCCAGAGCATCGCCGCCGCTTCGCGAATTTCAGTGGCCGCATTGCGCCATTTGATAGCGTTGTTAGTTTCGCCGAACATTTCCGCTAGATCGACCGCGGCGCTCAACCCACCAAAAGTGACCGCTGTGGTATAGGTGGTCGTTAGGTAGGAAACTTCCCAGAGTTCGTAACTAGCGCGGGGTAGTTTAGTCGTTGGATCGATATAATCCGAGAGAAAATTCGCCATCGGTCGGGCTAGTTGTCCATATAGCTCGCGCCAATTCGCCAATTTGTCGCCAGCCTTGACGGCCGCTTGGACAGTTTCGGCGAATAAAAAGAGGATGATCGCCGTTTCGTCGGTTTGGATCGGTGGTGCAACTTCACCATCATGAATATAAGCATGTGAATTCGGTCCAATCGTCGCGTCCGGTCGATACATTTGCCAAAAGAAACCTTCATCCGAAATCGCGTGACAGGCGAAACAGAAGAATTGGCGAATTTCGTTATAATAACCGAGTCGGAGCAGCGCCCACAGCACATAGCCCGTGTCCCGTGGCCAACAATCAACATAAGCATCACGAGTGTATTTGAGCATCTCCGTATCGCAACTAGCCATCACCGCGCCACGACGGTCCATCATCGCTTTCAAAATCAGTAGGGAAGTCAAGAAATGTTCGCGATATTCGGGCGCGACCCGAACTTCGGCTAGCGTCTGGGCAGGCGTGATCCACTTCTGCCAATATTGATTGGTTTTCATTAGTCGCGTCAACAGCCCGTCGGCCCGGAATTTGTTCAAGGTTTGCCGACACTCATGACTGGATTTTCCAGCCACGAGGAAATAGTGAACTCGCGTCGAATCGTGGGCTTGAAATTCGAGATCATACTCTAAAATCGAATCAGTTTGAATCCGTTCAACCGGATTGCGCGCTAGTTCACCATCCTCCGCATCACGCCAACAACCATCACTCTGACCGTCGCGAAATTGACCAAATGAACCAATACTGAAACTATCAAAAGTCGTCCCCGTTCGACAATTTTCACCACTGACCATAAAAGCGCGTTTGCCTTTGTAATGTAAAATTACTGCCGACTCGCCGCCACTCATTGATGGGATATATTGCGCAGTATCGTGACCGTCCGCCGCTTCACCGATAATAAATGCTTGATGCAAAAACAGCTTAGCCCGTCGCGGTCGATCGTTTAAATTAATCACGTGGATATTGCGGGCAAACACATTGAGCTCACTATCGACGAAATCTTGGAATTCGATCGCAAAACCCAACCATTCGTTAGTCACAACAGTTTTACCGATCAACCGTCCAGGCAAATAATGTTGCTGGATCTGCCAACTACCGTCAGAGAGCCAATGCATCGCCCCTTCGATATATAAACCAACGCGGTGTCGACTAGAGCGTTCACTGCTATGATTTTCGAGACCGACATAAGGAAAATAAAAATCATGCACCATACCAAACCGATTAAGTCCGATCGCCATTTCGCCGTTACTGAGAATTATTGGCCTGGCCATTATCTAATGACTCCTACTGAAAAGCTCATGGTTAAATTATAGCACAAATTTCTAAATGTTGGCTACTTGTATTATTTAATTAGATATTGTAGAATGTTGCTGTTTAATCCTTAACAGCGCAACGTTTTGCGTGTTATTGGGCTAACGCTATACAGCGCAAAACGTTGTTAAGGATTAAACACCCGCGTTAGTCCTATTTTGGTGGGAAAAACCCGACGACGCAAAATAAGTTTAACAAAGGAAGCCTATATGGGAAAAAAAGACCCCACTCGTCGCCACGACGTTCTGTCGGATGCTGCCGTGAACAATATTACGCGTCAAACACGTAAGCTAGTTGAAAAGACAGTTCGCGATATCGCTATATCGGCCCTTGATGAGGTAGTAAAGGAGTACTTGTCCGATGCTATAGACGCAGCGGCAGTTGACGCAGCTAGGGCAGCAGCTGCACGTGTCGCGCCCGAGATTGTTTTCAATGCGGTCATACAATTGTTATCACAAACCGAGGATAATAATCCTCACAAAGTTCCGCAATTGCTGCCATTTATTGACATGGCTAGTCCCACCCACCGTCAATTACCTTTGGTACGCGCTTGCCTGCAAGCCGACATACCAGTTTGGTTGCATGGCGAAGCTGGTTCAGGCAAATCGACAATGAGCGAACAAGTTGCGCAGCAACTAGGCTTGCCGTATCGCTCGAAGTCTCTAGGACCGGCCACCCTTGAAGCAGGATTATTGGGTTTCGTCGACGCGAATGGCCATTATCATACAACTGGACTTCGTGAGGTCTACGAAGCAACACGGGCAAATGGCGATGAGGGCGAAGGCGGGGTTTTCTTATTTGACGAAATTGATAATGCTAACTCTAGCGTCTTAACGGCTTTGAACTCGATAATCGGGGGCGACCACGGAGAATTCCCAGACGGTCGCATAGAGCGCCACCAAAATACACGTTTTATTGCTGCCGCTAACACAATAGGTCGTGGCGCAACCGCCC
>WRNW01000006.1 GCA_009776375.1 Candidatus Saccharimonadota bacterium
GTTTGATGGCGACCGCGAGTTCGCGTTGACTTTTAGCGCTCAGGCCGGTGCGGGCACGAGCATCGATTTGGCCATAGCTGTCGACGTAATGTCGCAAAGTTTCGACGTCCTTGTAGTCGAAATAGCGTGGTGAAATTTTCTTGGTTTTCTTGATCATATAAGTTACTCTCCTCTTTCTTAGAATGGTATATCCGTTAAATCGATCGGCTCGTCGCTAACGTCGTCGATTGGTGCTTCGTCCGCATCGTCCGACTTTTTCGATTTAGTAGTAGTCGTCGATGCGCTGCTAGCGCCACCGCGGCCGTCGCTGATGAAGCTAAATTCTTCGACGATGACTTCGATACTACTACGTTTCTTGCCGGTGTCTTTATCGTCCCATGACCGCTGTTGCAGACGACCGCTAACGAGCAGCTGTCGACCTTTGCCAACATATTTAGCAATAGTTTCGCCGCGTGGACCCCAGGCGGTACAGTTGATAAACGAAGTTTCCTCTTGACGCTGGCCGTTGGCGTCGTTCCAAGTTCGATTGACCGCGATGCTAAAACTAGTCACGCTCTGGCCCGACGGTGTAGTCCGCGTTTCCGGATCGGCCGTTAAATTGCCGAGTAAGATTACTTTACAAAATGCCATGATATTCCCTCCCCTAATTATTCTTCTTCAGTTTCCGTCTTTTTGTCATCGTCGCTGTCGCGGGATTTTTCTTCGGCCAAAACCGCTTTGACTCTTGGATCGACCTTGGTCAATAAATAGCGGATAATTTCGCTAGTAATGTTCAAAGTTTCGCTAATTTTATTCGGTGCGGCAGCTGGCAAATCGAGTGTATACACCCGATAAATCGCGTGCGTTTCGCCGGCAATGTTATACGCTAATTTTTGACGACCCCAATCGTCTTCGGCGGTGACTTTTCCACCTGCGTCGGCGATGATCTTAGCGACATTCTTTAGCGGCGCTTCCATCTTGGACTCGAGCTCCGGTCGAAACAACACGACGAGTTCGTATTCACTCACATTAATAGTTTCTTTTGGCACCTAATGACCTCCTTTGGATTATACCCAACCACTTAGGCCAACGGTTGGGAGGTTAATATTACCCTGTGATTTTACCAGATTAACCCGAACTTTGCAAATCTAGCGAATCGACCCCAGGCCAGTATCGTAATTATCGCGATAAACTGAATTTTGGACTGCTTTTTTGGCATCGTCGATAATCGCTTGGCTGCCCGGAATTTGGGCTTTGAACAGACTGACTACATTGGTGAACAAGCCCGCAAAATTACCGTTTAATTTATCACAAGTCGTGGTCCAGAGTTTGGTCGCCAAGTTTTCAGTCACGTTGCCCTGTTCGTCGGTGACGTATTCAAAAACTTCAAAGAAAATCAGTTGGCCAGTCGCACAAATACCCTGGTTTGGTGCATCATTCGGAGTTTCCTTCATAAAACCCGCTCGATTGAGCGCCGCCAAGAAATCGTGAAAAGCGATCACTGTGTTGCCTAGGCGTTCGTCGCGAATGACTGATCCATCATAGCCGCGATAGGTCGTAATCCGCCGTTGACCAACCGAAATCGTCATGACGATCGAGTAATGATTTTCGCTCGCGTTGACCGGGCCGCGGACACTCATCCGCACCGCCATTTGATCGTTCGGTTCGTTGAGCAGTTTTTGGCCAGCGCTGACTTCTTTGGGATTTGATTCACCACCAAACAACAGCTGGCCCACCCAGGAAATCCCCAAAACCACCACTGCTACCACCACGATAATCAGGAGCGCCGTACCTAGTTTAGTCGGTTGCCCGCGTTGCATGATAGTGTTTATCTTAGCACAAAAGGTTTATCTTTACAAAAAGCCTCTTGCAGCCATTGACAGCCATCGCGCTAATTGATACAATAATGCTCGAGAACTCCGCGTGGTTTATATACCACAAGGGCGGGGTTTTTATTTTGTGTCGGGAAAAACAGACATGAAATACTTCTTACCTGAACGTAATTCTTGCTTAACTTGGACGTAAAAACGTTCGCCTGCACTAGTAACTCCAGCAAATCTATGAACCAGTTCATTACGGCCATTTGGATTAGGCAGTGTTTCGGGCGAATTAGTGGAGTGTCGCAGTAGGTCAATTGCGCAATTAAAAAATTGCAGTCGACGTTTTTGACTATACATCGGTTGTTGATGCAAATGCACCCAAAATAGTTTGAGGAATATCTTGTCTTTTTTGAAATAGGCGCTGCGAATATAGGCATCTCTTTTGGTAAGATTGGCTATCTTTTTATAGGCTAACCTGACATCATGAGCAATCTCTTTGTAGCTCGAACCAGTTACTTTATTAGTTTTTGTTTGGTAGGCAATGATATCCTTACTGACTAGCATGGCTACATTCTAACATAAGTCTATACGGTTGTCCCCCATAAGCGCAGCGCTATAGCTCTGCCCAATTTTTGCCTGATTTAATATCAACTTTGAGCCGCACTCCCAAATTCGGATGGATATTTTCCATAATGTGTTTTAGTTTTTCCCCGACTGCCCTAGCGTCCGCCGGCGCGCATTCGACCAAAATACTATCGTGAATTTGCAGAATCTGTTCAGCCCGGACACCACAAAACTCATCGAGGCTAGATTTTTCATCATTATTCGAGGAAACAGGAGTAGCGGAACGAGGCGCATTTGACATGCGTCGAGTGAGCAACGCATCTGTTGACGAAGAAGAATGTGAAAAAGCAGTCTCGACTTTGAGCATGGCCATTTTCATCAAATCCGCCTCAGTCCCTTGAATCGGCATGTTGGCGGCAGCGCGTTTAGCAGCTTCGCGAATCACGAAATTCGCCGATTTAACGTCCGGTGTCAAGCGACGACGACCAAACAAAGTTTCGACGTAACCCTCAGTTTTGGCCTTATCAATCGTCGCGTCGATAAAATCGCGAATCGGCTGGCGAACGCGGAAATAACGAGCGATGAATTCTTGGGCTTTTTTAAAATCCATGCCAGTCGCTGCCGCCAGTCCGTGCGGACTCATCCCATATAAAACACCAAAGTTAATAATTTTGGCGTGGCGTCGCATCTCCGGTGTGACGTCGTCAAAGGCCACCCCGTAGGCTTCGGCCGCGGTTTTGGTGTGAATATCAACGCGGTCATCCTCGAAATCCTCGATCAAATTCGTGTCGCCGCTGAGCGCCGCCGCTAGCCGTAGCTCGAACTGCGAATAATCGGCGCTGACCAAAACTTTCCCATCGCTCGCCACAAACGCCCGGCGAATTTCGCGCCCGAGTTCGGTCCGAATCGGAATGTTTTGTAAATTCGGATTGCTCGACGATAAACGTCCTGTCGCCGTGACGTCTTGCCGAAAATCGGTGTGCAATTTGCCGTCCGTCGCCACTAAATTCGGTAGCGCATCAACATAAGTATTTTTGAGTTTAAGGATTTCACGTATCTCAGTAATTCGATCGATAATCGGATGCTGGCCGCGTAGTTTATCGAGTTCCGCTTTGCCGGTCGAAAAGTAACCGCGCACCGATTTTTTGATACCAGTTGTTGGTAATTTCAGCTCTCGAAACAGCGCGTCCGACAGTTGCGGTGCTGAACTAATGTTAAATTCATAACCGACAGTTTCCCAGATTGTCTGTTCCAGTTTGGCGATTTTTTTGGCAAATTCTCGGCTCTGGCTAGCCAAGATCTCAGTGTCAATTTTGACGCCGCGGGCTTCGATTTTTGCTAGCAAATTCTGCATCGGAAAGTCGAGTTCGCGCGCTAATTCCGCTAATTTTGGCATGGCGTTCAAGGTTTTTGCCTGATTTGTCGCGACGATTTTTAATTGATCGAGATTGGCGACTTTTTCCACCCGCCCGAGCAAAAATCCAGCAATCCGGGTGTCGAATTTAATTTCTGGCAAAGGTTTATCTTCGGCTAGCAATTTCTCGGCCAAAACTTTACCATCGTTGACGATAATTCGACCGTCGCTCTCGGTAAAGAATAATCCCGGCACGTCCTCGAATTCCGGCTCGGATGTGACCGTATCATCACGCATATATTCCGGCAATCGGCGTAGCAGCGACGTGAATTCCAACTTTTCGAGCTCGGTGCGCAATTTCGCGACATCTAATTTTTGCACATCGACCGCCGCGAGATCGAGTTTTAATGGTGCATCGCACCAAATCCGCGCTAGCTCGCGCGACATATAGGCTGAATCTTTGCCGGATTCCAACTTTGCCCGCCAGGCCGGTTTGATCTTGTCCAAGTTATCGTAAATCGCCTCGAGTGACCCGTATTCTTGGAGCAGCGTGATCGCCGTTTTTTCGCCAATGCCCGGCACACCGGGGATGTTGTCCGAATTGTCGCCCTTGAGCGATTTGAGATCGAGAAATTGCTCGACTTTTAATCCATATTTTTTCTCAAAAGCCGCCACGTCGAACTTTTCCAGATTCGCCAAACCTTTTTTGAGAGCATAGAGTTCAGTATCGCTATCAACCACCTGGAGCATGTCGAGGTCCGAACTAATCATGATCGTGTGAATCCCCTGCTTGTTCGCCTGCTCGCTCAGGGTCCCCATAATGTCGTCCGCCTCGTAATCGTCGAGCTCGAGCAGCGGCCAGCCAAAAGCGTCGAGCAGATTTTTCAGTAGCGGAATCTGCGCATAAAAATCCGGCGGCGCCGGGTGGCGGTTGGCCTTGTACTCGGGGTAAATTTTCACGCGGCGGCGAATATTGGTTTTCGATTTGTCCCAAGCCACCGCCACATAATCCGGCTCGATTTTACGTAGCAACTCGAGCGCCATCGCCGCAAAACCATAAACCCCACCGGTTGGCGTCCCATCGCGCAGACTGAGAGAAGGCATCGCGTAATAACTGCGATAAAAAATCGACTTGCCATCAATCAGCGCGAATTTCTTGGTCATCTATCTATTGTATCACGTCTGACAGATCAAAATTTTCAGACTACAATGTGACCGTCCCGACACCGTTAGCTGTGTTTTTTGTGGCGGTGGTTTTTAAATTACACTTTCAATAATTTGATCTAGTTGTCGGTAGAGTTCGTCGAAGCTGCCGTTATTCATAACATAGAAATCGGCGAAGGCAATCGGTCCGCCCTTTTCGAGATTTTCAATCTCAGCCACTTCGCGCCGAATGATTTCCTCCATTGTGTACTGACGTTTTTTGTCCTTCCGCTCGAGAGCGCGCTGGCGACGTAATTTTTTGGAAACGATTATCGCGATAGTGATAATCTCGTCGCCGAATTCCTGACGGAGGAACTTTTCCTCAGTCCAACTATAGAGGCCATCCAGCACGACGACCTTCGCGCCGTTCGCTAGCAATTCGCGGGCTTTGGTGGCCGCTCGCTTGGCGAGAACCGCTGGACCTTCTTTGGCGCGCATGTCTTCGCGAACAAAAATCTCGTCCTTGACAATATCTAGACCACGTTTGGCAACTTCCTCATAAACCATACCGCCAAAATAAACGCTCGGCCAATCAAATTTTTTAGTCAAGTGTTCGACGGACACGCCTTTGCCAGCGCCCATCATACCAACCAAGGCGATAATTTTCGGAGGGTTATTGGAGATATTCATAGAGTTTCCTAGTATCCTTGTTTTTACGAAGTTTGTTCAGAGCTTTGGCCTCAATCTGGCGAATTCGTTCGCGCGTCACTGCGAATTCGACACCGACTTCTTCGAGGGTGTGCGGTCGACCGCCATCTAGGCCAAAACGCATTTTGATGATCTTTCTCTCGCGATCGTTGAGGCCATTGACCACATTCAGCACCTGTTCGCGCAGGAGTTCGGTGCTGGCGGCTTCTTCGGGTTTGATAGCTGAATCATCTTCGACAAAATTACCAAGTTCCGAGCTGTCATCGTCATCACTGCCACCGATTGTCGCGTCGAGACTTTGGATTTCTTGTTTGATTTTAAAGACATATTTGATTTTTTCCGGTGTGTCGTCCATCGCCTCGGCCAGTTCGTCGATGGAAGGTTCGCGGTTGAGTTCCTGGGTTAGACGTCGTTGGACACGGAGTAGTTTATTAATCGTTTCGACCATATGGACCGGGATGCGGATGGTCCGGGCTTGATCGGCGATAGCGCGAGTGATCGCCTGGCGGATCCACCAGGTCGCATAAGTGCTAAATTTGAAACCCTTATCCGGATCGAATTTTTCAACCGCGCGCATCAGGCCGGTGTTGCCTTCTTGGATGAGATCGAGAAAATCTAGGCCGCGGTTGCTGTAGCGTTTGGCGATCGATACGACGAGGCGCATGTTGGCCTCGGCCATGGCATCCTTTGGCGTTTTTAGTTTCTTGATTTTAATGCGTAATTTGTCGCGCTGACGTCGTAGTTCGGTTTTCTTGTCCGTGGTTAAATCCGGTTTTTTGAGTCGTTCGTTTAGTTTGATCAGTTTTTCTTCTGCTCGAGCTAATGGTTCGACATTCTCAACGATTTTGGCCGCGAGTTCGTTTTCTTCATCCTGGGTGAGGAGCGGAATTCGCCCAATTTCACGCAAATAAACCCGCACTGAATCGTCAGTCATTTCTTCTAAATCGCTCGGTTCGATAACGGCGTCATCAGCCAGGTCTTCGTCGTCCAGATCTTCGATGTCTGGCTCTTCGACAAAATCCAACTCGTCATTCATTAGCGAATCGTCGGTATCATCACTCATTAGAGAATATTGTAGCACAGAGGTTTGAAAAGTAAATCCCCGGCAAGAAAAAGCTTGTATCTGATAATGCTTGTGCTATAATGGAGTTGACGTAAATAAAGTACGGTAGTTATGAAGTTTATCGTCAAGTCGAAAATAACTGGTTCTCGTCTGCGTCGTGTTATCGAGCGCAGTGGTGTGGTTTTTGTGCTGGTCTTGTTTTTGCTTAGTTTTGGTGCTGTTTTTGGTGATATCCTTGGGCCACATAGCGTGAGTGCCCTAACCGCTGTTGATCCGTTAACTATTGCGGCCTGTGGTGGTAATCCAGAATGTTTTGCTTTTACGATTGATACGCGATTGGTAGCTACCGGCGTAACAACTGGTACGGCAACGACGTTTTCTATTCCAGTGTCCGGCATCGTCGGTGGTTCTAGTAACACTTATAGCTGGCTGGTCGACTGGGGTGATGGTAGTGCTGTCCAGTCTGTCGTCAGTAGTGGTACTAGTCACGATTACGCGACCACTGGCGGCGCGGGGCAATACCAAATTACCATCCGACCCAACGGCGCCGCTACAATGGGGTGGATGAATGCTTTTGGCTTCTCTAGCGGACCATCATCATCATCGGGAGCTAATACCGATGCTAACAAATACATGTTTCGCTCTATCGACACACCCTTCACCAATCTTATGAAAACTGAGGGTGCTATTTATCGTTTTGCTAATGTGTTCTACAATACCCGCAACGCTACGGGTATTCCAGATAACCTTTTTGCTAATATTTCGACTACTGGCACTACGAATTTTAGCTATATGTTTTTGAATACTTTCGCTGGTCTGGGACGTAATTCGACGACTGTGACTATTCCTACGGACCTCTTTGATTTTCTTGATACTAGTAGCGGCACGAATTTCAGCGGCATGTTCAGCGGTACTTTTTCTAGTGCAGGCTCGGGCTCTTTGTGCAATAACACTTTCGGCTATGCTTCTACCATTGCTAGTATTCCAGTCGGTTTGTTTGATCCGATTGACACTAGAAACGGTACGGATTTTAGCAATATGTTCGATAGTACTTTCAGCTGTTATGCTTATCGATCCACAACAGGTACAATCCCCGCGGGTCTGTTTGATTCGATTAATACCAGTAATGGTACTGGTTTTGGCGCCATGTTCTACCGGACATTTAGCAACTACGCTCGTAGTTCAACAGTTGGCACGATCCCGGCTGGTTTATTTGATTCGATTGATACTAGTAATGGCACAAGTTTCTACACTTCTCTCTCTGGAGGTATGTTTTACGGAACTTTCAGTGCTTACGCTTACAACTCGACTATTGGTACTATTCCTGCTGGTTTGTTTGATTCGATTAACACTAGTAACGGCGTGAACCTCCAGAGTATGTTTAATTATACCTTTTCTAATTATGCCAATAGCTCCACTTCTGGTACTATTCCTGCTGGTTTGTTTGATTCTATTGACACCGGTAGCGGTATAAACTTCGAAAACATGTTCAGCGGTACTTTTAGTAGGTATGCCTATTATTCAACAATTGGCACTATACCAGCTGGTTTATTTGATTCGATTAATACCAGCAATGGTACTTATTTTAGGGACATGTTTAACAGTACTTTCTCCTACTACGCTTATAATTCAACAGTTGGTACTATTCCTCTTGGTCTGTTCGACTTTCTTGATACCAATAGTGGTGATACCAGTAATAGTCTGACGTTCAGCTATATGTTTAACGGCACTTTCAATGCTTACGCTATTCGCACGGCCAGGTTTATAGTTGGTGGTTCGGTTGTCGATACTCAAACTTTTGCGGCGGGACCATACAGTATGAAGAATACTTCTACTGATAACACCCCTAGCACCAACCCGGTCGTTAACGCGGGTGATGTGGTTGTACCAACCTATGATTCCGTGGTTCGGACTATTGCGGCGCCGACTGGCGCGTACGCGGGTTATGATTGGTATCGAACAGATGGCACATCGTGTGCGGCGCTGGTTCCGACGCCAAATTGTGGCGCGCAGACGACTGACAAGTTGGTTAGTTTTCCGAACACTAGCGAATGGGTTCCGGAAACTTCGACCGAATATAGCAATGTAACTTTTTATGGTGTGGCGTCGAGCATGCCGGTAACCGTGACATTTGATTCTAATGACGGTTCGGTGGTGGCGGATCAAACTATCAACGCGGGTAGTGTCATAGATCGACCGATTGATCCCATCAAGGCAGGCTATACTTTTGCGGGATGGTTCGTCGACCCCGCGCTCACGACGCTTTGGAATTTCGCGACTGATATCATTAATGAGGACATAATTCTCTATGCTGATTGGACGTTGATACCAGTTCCACCCGGACCAATCACACCGATCATCCCGGGTGTGCCGAACGTCGGTGTCGGTTTATTTGAATAATCCTTTGAGCGATAATTTCTTGCTATATTCGACCGCACCGGTTTGAAACAGTCGCGCGGCGACAGTAAAGACGATCACCGCGGTGACGGCGAGAACCGCGATACCACCGATCGTTTCGCCGAGACTGAGGTTGCCAACCGCATTACGCAGCATCAGTGGCAGTGGCGCGGTGAACGGGAAAAGTGTCATAAAGGAAATCGCCGAATTGGCTGCATCGGTAATCATCATCGGCGCGACATATAGCGGTCCGATGATCAAAAGTATCGGCACTGCGAAAAAGTTGTTGGCTTCTTTGGCGGTCGGCATGGCGGCACCAATCGCCACGAGCAGTCCGCTAAATAGGAGCAGCGACGCTGCGAAAATAGTGAAACTCACCGCGATGCGTGACCAATCGAGCGGTATCTGCGACAAATCGAATGATGGTAGGTTCAAGTTATTCCTGAGCGCAAAATAGGCGATTACCACTAGTGATAAAATCACCGCGACCTGGATCAAAATCATTGTTAGAAACGCGAAAATCTTGCCGATAATCAACGTTCGCGCCCGAATCGTTGTCAGGATCATTTCGCTGACGCGATTTTCTTTTTCCTCGACCACGGCGTTAATCATTTGTCCGCCAAATGTCACCATGATTAGGAAAAACAGTACCAAGAAAACTCCTGGTGCAATCATTTCCATCATCGGATTATAATTTTCGCCATCCTGATAAGTTTGGACATCATAGTCAATTTGACCAGTCAAAATCGCCACGATTTCCGGACTGGTTTCGGTCAACGCCGAATTTTGCAGCAGCGCCTGGGCAACGCTCTGGTATTTGAAATTCTCAAAAATCCCGACGTTTTTGGCGTAGATTTCGACTCTGTTCTTGGTTAGATCCTGGGGATAATAAAAGTAGGCGTCCGTTTCGCCCGTTTTGACTTTGGCCAGGCCGTCTTCTTTCTTCGCGATTTCATGTGCGTCGATTTGTTTGATCATCTCCGACGAAATCGTGCCGCTATCGTCCGTCAACGCGATTGAAAATTTTTCTTTTGCCAGATCGGCGAGAGTCGATTCGCTCTGGCTGCCCGCCCAAAAAGTCAGTCCGTAAACGCCCGCGATGAGTAGCGGAAAAGCCAACATGCTCAACCAGAACGTCTTTTTCTTCAATGCTCTAACGACCTCGAATCGATAAACTGTCGCGAAATTGTGACCGAAAAAGCGCTGACGCTTATGGGACAAACCTACGGTTTTTCCTAATCGCTGTCCGGGCAAAAAACGCGGTTTTCGCTCGGGCTGCTCTTTTCCCTTGTCACTCATTTCTAGAAACCTCCTTCTGACGATTGATCCGAAACTAATCTTTTTTGCGAACCCTCCGATTTTCCGAAAGTTTCTCTTTGATTAAAATTTTCGAAAGCACGAATACATGGAGTGTGATTCGGAAATTTTAGAAACAGAAACTTTGACGCGAAAATCGGTCGGGTGAGACAAGGAAGATTAGTTTTGGATAAGTTACTCATCTTCATTTTCTCCTTTGTAAATCTTGACGAAAATGTCCTCTAGCGTTCGACCGCCGTATTTTTTGCGCACGCTAGCGAGCGAGCCGTATTCTTTGGCGCCGCCGTCCTTTAGCAGCAGAATCCGATTGCAAAGTTTTTCAACATCGCTCATTTGATGCGACACCATCATGATCGTCGCGCCGCGCTTTTGACAATCCAGAATCATACTCAGGAGCAACCGCCGATTGACCGGATCGAAACCTTTGGTCGGTTCGTCGAGGATCAGCAGCTCAGGATTGTCCATGATGGTGATGCCGAGTTGAACTTTTTGTTGCATCCCGCCGGACAGTTTGTCGATGCGCATTCTGGCGCAATCGGCTAGGTCAACTTTGGTTAAATAATCTAAGGAAAACTCGCGGGCAGCCGCGCGTGACATACCTTTTAGCTGGCCAAAATACATCATCGTGTCGATGACAGTTTCTTTCTTGTACAGACCACGCTCCTCGGGCAGATAACCGATTTTGGTACCGCTCGCGACATCATATGGTCGGCCGTTGATCAAGAGTTCCCCACCGGTCGGTTCATAAATCCCCAGTAGTGCCCGCAGCGTCGTCGTTTTACCGCTGCCGTTGGAACCAAGGAAACCAAAAGTTTCACCCGCATGAACCTCGAACGACAAATCGCGAATGACTTCTTTGCTACCAAAACACATCCGAAAATTCTTGACCTCGATGATATTCGTCATACCTAGGGACAATTTTAGCATGAAAAGAAAAAGCTGACCAGGCTTGATGCGTTTAGATGAAATTCCAGGCGAAATCGAGGAACGAGCAAGGCGTATTTGACATACGTCGAGCGAGTACCGGAGATTTCAACGCCGAAGTTCGCTCAACGCGTTAAGCCTGGCCGTATCCTCGGCGATCATTAGCTCTTCGTTGGTACGGATGACAACGACCGTTGGTGCGCCGTCGGGCGAAATGATGCCTTCCTCTTCGCGCATTTTTTTGTTCAGTTCTGGATCAAGTTTGTAATCGAAAACCGCCAAATGTTTGATAATATTTTCGCGAAATTCAATGCCGCGTTCGCCAGCGCCGCCAGTTAGAATCAAGGCGTCAACGCGCGGCAGAGCGACCATCATCGCGGCGATATGTTTGGCAATACTATAAGTCAAAATGTCGAGAGCCAGCGCGGCGTTTTCGTCGCCCTCGGCCGCGGCGGTTTCTAATTCGCGCTGGTCAGACGACAGACCAGATAGCCCGAGCAAGCCACTTTCCTTATTCAAGATCGACAGGATTTCGTCGGCTGATTTATCTAACTTTTTCATCATGAACGGCACGATCGCCGGATCGACGCTGCCGGAACGGGTGCCCATGACTACGCCCTCGAGTGGCGTGAAACCCATTGACGTATCGACGCTTTGGCCATTAAGGACAGCCGCAACGCTGATGCCGTTACCGAGATGCGCAATAATGAAAGCAGATTTCTTTAATGGGATCCCGAGCATTTTCGCCGCCGCTCGCGCCACAAACCGATAACTTGTACCGTGCGCGCCATAACGTCGCACACCGTACTTTTCGTACCACTCCGTCGGCACAGTGTAACGATAAGCCCGCGGTGGCATGGTTTGATGAAAAGCCGTATCAAAAACCGCCACTTGCGGCAAATTGGGCATGATTTTAGTTATCGCTCGAATGCCAGCGATCTGGGCGGGATTGTGCAGCGGCGCATAGACGGTTGCTGCCTCAATCGCCGCCATCACTTGATCGTCGATGATGACCGAATCCTTGATTTTCTCGCCGCCGTTGACCACGCGATGACCGACAGCCTTGATAGTACTTTTCAAACCCCGCTCGTCTAATTCATCAAAAATCCGTCGCATGGCGGTTTCAAAATCCGCGCCCGGAATTTTTTCAGTGGTCGATTGGCCATCATATTTGATTGTGATTCGCGCGATCGGTGAACCGATTTCTTCGGCGATGCCTTTGATAATTACTTCTTTTGAAGTGATATCGAACAGTTGAAATTTGATCGACGAGCTGCCGCTATTAATGACCAAGATGTTTTTACTCATAACTTACTCCTTATAACAGCTTGACCGATTGATGTTGGGCAGCTAGTTTTTTATCGAAAGTGTATAGCGGCACGGCCTCGCTCAACTGAGCCATCGTTGACAAATAGCAATCTTCGAATGACAGCGCTGGATGATCGATGTAAACCGCACAGGTAGTCAAAATCGCCTCTTCGTTGCAGACAATTTCCCGCAATTGCACCAAATATGTTACCATTTCGGTAATTTGTGGACGTGTTTTATGGTAATGAGCGGACAAGGCGTGCACGTATTCAATAAAGGCGGTGTCCTGAACTAGAAATTTCTTGCCGGCTGAACCGAATATCAATTCCGTAGCTCGTTGATATTGCGCAGGGAGATCATTCAAAGTAAAACGTAGCAGCACGTTCGTGTCTAGTGATTCTCGGTTCATCATACCCTCGGTTTCCTGGTACTGTAAAAGGCGCTGGCGTCAGTGAGCGGCGCTATCCTCTTTTCTTTGACTTGTTTTGTCCATTCTGCAACCAGTTCATCATGGGATTTCACCGGTGTAATAGTGATTGAGTTG
Source organism: Candidatus Saccharimonadota bacterium (assembly GCA_009776375.1). Lineage (GTDB taxonomy): Bacteria > Patescibacteriota > Saccharimonadia > Saccharimonadales > Saccharimonadaceae > WQXA01. The sequence goes on from WRNW01000006.1 coordinate 13,122, forward strand.
GCCTTGGCACTGACCAAGACCTGTCGTCCGGAATGTAGCCTAAATAATTCCCGAATTTTCACCGGGAGTGTTAATTGTCCTTTACTCGAAACTGTGGCCGTGTATGTCATGTGCTAGTCCTTTCGTTATTGTATAGTAAGAGTCTAGCAAATCGCTTTACATTTGTCAAATGCTTTACATTTTTTAAGTGCTTTACATTATTCGTGATCAGTTTTGCGGCCGTCCCAGACTATGAATAAACCACCAAAATCATCGCGCGAGGAAGTTTTTTCGAGCAGGTTGAGATCGCGTTTGAGGCCGTTGACTGCGCCGTTAAGGATTTCGACGCGCTCGCTATTTTCACCATCCAAAGCTACCGCCAGCTCGGCGCTGAGACTTTCAAATTTGCTGCGGAGTTTTAGTTTTTCCAACTCAACCATGTTCGCGAGCAACAAGATTCGCTCGTCCGTGTCGCCGCCCAGTTCCTGTGATGCGATGATTTCTAGTTCAGCCATTTTGTCCGCCATTTCGCCGGAAATTTCGATTTTTTCACCCAATAGATAATATTTCAACTTCGCAAAAGTTTCGGTCAAGTACTCGTCACGCAGATTATTTAGGATGGTTCGCAAACGCTGGGTTTTGAGCGCGATTGCAAAAATTTGATTCAGGAAATATTGTTCATCACGACGTGAATATTCGCGACGTGGTGTTTTGATTTCGCGCATAATTTTTCGTGGTTTTTTATCTGTAACAAACGAATACATTTTTTGTTCAAGGACGTGCAAACTGGCGCCCGTTAGTTCGCTCAACTGTTTTAGATAAAATTCGATTTCGACTGCGTCGCGGAGATTGCGAATTAGTTTTAATGCCTGGCTAGTCAAGGTTTTTTTACCATCCGCCGTGGTTAAATCTTCGCGCGCGGCGTATTGATTAATCACCCACTCGACAGCTGGTACATGTTGTTTGATCGCGGCACGCCATCTGTCGATATTTTTTTGAATGAGCTCATCGGGATCCTTCGCTTCATTAAACGAAATCACCGAAAGTTTTAATTCCAATGGTTCGGCCAGAGCAATCGCTCGTTCGGTTGCCGCTAACCCTGCGCGATCACCGTCGAAACATAGTCGGACATTGTGGCTCAGGCGTGATAAACTTTTTAAATGATCGCGGGTCAAGGCCGTCCCCGCACAAGCCACCACATTTTTTACCCCGGCCTGGTGCGAACTAATCACGTCCAAATTTCCTTCGACTAAAACTGTAAAATCTTCCTGGCGAATGGCGTTTTTGGCAAAGTTTAATCCGAAAACTTGGCGGCTTTTGTCATACAAAATCGTCGCTGGCGTATTCAAATATTTTGGCTCGCCATCTCCGATAATTCGCCCGGTAAAACCAACAATTTGACCCTGACCATCACGCAACGGAATCATCATCCTTGAACGAAACATCTCGCCACCGCGACCGCCGATCAAACCAGCCGCGCGGATTTCTGGTTCGCTAAAACCTCTTTTTAATAAAAGTTGTTTAAGGTTGACACGCGATCTGGGACGACCTTCTTCTGAATCCTCTCCACGAAAATGCGTCAATGGAGCCGCCGGAGCGACAGGGTCCCCCATAGATGGGGATGTCGCGCCGCGCGGATCGCTTGACGCATTACGGGATGAAGAAGAAGGTCGTCCCAGATCGCTATCTCCTGGCGCATAACCAATTCCCCACTCCATGACGGTTTCGCGCGATAGTTTTCGCCCGTTCGATATGTAATTTGAGGCTTCCTTTGACTTGACCATTTCGCGTTGGAAATAATTCATCGCCAGATTGTTCATTGTGATAATTCGCTCTTTGCGTTTAGCGAGATCGCGCGGCGCTCGTTCGTCGTATTGACCGAGATCCACACCGGCTTTTCGGGCCAAGAGTTCCAAGGCACCGCGAAAATCTAAACCTTCAACCTCCATGACGAAACTAAAGACATCACCGCCCTTGTTAGAGGAAAAATCATGCCAAATATCCCGCTCGGGCGTGACGAAAAATGACGGAGTTTTCTCATTGGTGAACGGCGACAGCCCACGCCAATAGCGACCAGAACGTTTGAGCTGAACATATTCGCCAATCACGTCCTCGATGGCCAGCCGCGCCCGCACCTCTTCCTTTGCGTCTTGCATAGCTCTATTTTACTACGAGGTGAGAGAAAAAAGAACTTCATGTTGTTTTCGAACGAGGAGTAACGATCAAGCTATCGTTAGCAAGCTCTAGTGTTTTTATTTTATCTATGATCCAATAATTTTATATATCCCAGTAAACATAGCAGAGTTTAACGATATAATCTGCAGCCGCCACGGCAGATTGCGCTACATGCAATTCTTCGAGTGCGAAACTGCTGACGTCATCTCCCAATTCAGCAGTAATAGCTATGCTGGCAACTGCGCCCGCCCGCTGTTCAGCTCGTTTCTTGTCCGCCAAAATGATTTTCATAATGTCGCCAAAATGTTCGACCAAAAAGCCTCTTTCTTCGTACTTGTGTTTCATTCCAGTTGGATCTGCCCTGTATGTATTGACATATTCACTGGCCCTAGACATAATGCGTTCTTGACAGGCAATATCATCGAGTTGCTTACGAGAGTGTTTAGCACCTTTGGCATTACTTTTCATTGCCTGTTGGATTGCGTGGTAATCTGTTTCAACTGTTTCAAACACCGCTATTTCCGCTTCATTAAATTGCCCTTTTTCCGCCGATAAAGTACTAAGATTATCAGTTAGTCTTTTCATGTATCAGTCCTCCCTCCATATATCTATCAACCAAACAACTCGCCAGGATTCGATTAGCATCAATTAGGTTATTCTCATATTTTGAACGACTATTTTTGCTGATGCTATCAAAAGCAATCGGCAATTCGGTGCAACCCAAAATGAATCGACTGACACCAGTCTTAGCCATTTCATAAATCACTTGATGAAGAAATCGAGCCGCTTGCTTTTCCCGATGTGCCATCACTAGATCAATAGTTTTGTCTAGCAGTTTTTGTTGTTGATCGTTGGCTTCGGTAAAGGCCACCCCATGTCGATCCAAATAATTATGATAAAGTTTTTGGTCCCGAGTGCCGCGCGATGACAGCAAACCAAAAGTCGCATTTGGCGCTGCCTTCTTAGCCACTTTGGCGACTTCGTCAATCAAGTTAATCACCTGCGTGTCGCGCTGTGGTTTTAGATCGTTATAGTAAATGTGAGCGGTATTACAGGCGATACCGATAATATTTGCACCCCAAGTTTCGAGCTGTTTCACCATTTCAACAACACCGTCATGGAAAGCCGGACTATCATTCGCCAGCGCATCCACACCGATACCATGGTTAAACATGATGACATCGGGATATTCTTCGTCCTGGTGTGCACCATATTTTTCCGCCGCATAGTCGTAGATTTTCTTCAAGACGTCAAATCCCGCCAGCGGTCCGATGCCCGAAACCAGGCCTATGGTTTTATTCTGCAACACGGCCCTCCTCATTTTCGAGTTGTTTGTTAATTGGTTTTCTGAGCGTATGACTGGCGCCCTGCCTATGGTCATAGTTAATATCACCCTTCGAAAATAGATTAAATAATGGAACCACTCTGATATTTAGAAATTCCTTGAGAATATCCCTCATGCTACGCTGTTGGCCTCTGTAGCTCATGCCATTTTGAGAATAGCGTGGTAAGATATTGACAATGCCGTCTCCAATAAATTGCAATTTCACCAATGATAAAGCGGCATCCAATAAGGCACAGCTTGCCTGACCTGTTTGATCATCTTTATCGAATGTAAACAGTTCCACGTTATGTCTTGCAAGCAGGATTGTTTTCTCATCACCGGTGGCTACTTCTACAGTCAGACCTCTTGATACGAGATTTTCGCAGATTTCTTGGGCTAGAGGAAACATCTCTTTTTCTAATACGATATGTTCTGGATTATAGCCTAATCCATTAATTGAATGTATTAGACTATGTATTTTGGATAAGTCAGCCTCTGATTCTGAGTGATAATCATCTATAAAAAGTACGTCTGTCGCCATGATTCCGGCTCGACCCAGCCTGGATCTAAGCTCCTGCGCAAGTAAAATCTCTTTTTTTAGCTCCTCTACTACTAACTCACTTTCGAAAGTCTCGTCTAGATAAATATGAGCAGATTCAATAGCCACTCGACCAATCTCAGCGTTTGATATTCTTTCAACCAATTTGTCTATTTCCTGACTGTGTTCGACAAGTGGCGACGACAATACTCCTTGCCAAGTTTCTTGCATAACATTCTCTGATAGCGTTGCCAAAGTATTATGAAGTCTCTCCTCAAACGTTTGAGGCGTAAACCTCATAATTACCTTGTCACTCTGCTCAGCATTCCCGGGAAAGCTTTGCCTAGCCATTTTCCATCACCTTCTCAAATAAGAATTTATACATTTGGACAGCTCCCAGGACAGACTGGATTGATATTTCTTCATTGGGTTTATGTGCCATTGATAATTCCCCTGGTCCCATGGTGACACCCTCGAGGCCAGCATTACGTAGGATAAATCCCTCATCACCGCCATTGAATCCAGCTACAGGCTGGCCGGTCGCTTTTTCGGAGATCTTAGCAATTTTTGAATCAAGACTAGTCATTGACCCGCCCTCATCGCTGAGAACTTCCAATGTCACGCACTCTCCTTCTTCAAGTTGATATCCGTTGAGGATTAAATCTGCCACCTCTCTAATCCTTTGTTCATGCACCCCAGGTATTGGCAGCGTCCTCATATCTACTGAAAAACTAGCGCTTTTTGGCGTTGAGGAATAGTTGTCTGTTTTCACAACGCCAGCCGAAATTTGGATCGTTGAGTGAGGTGGATCAAAAATCCTAGCTTCTTCGTCACTTGAGCTACCCAGTTTTAGGTTTCTGGCGTATTGATTAATGTTACTACCAACACCCATTGCGACCGCTAGCGCATTTTGCACATTATCAGAGACGTGGCCAGGATGATCAACCTCTATGCGATAATTAGCTAACCAACGACCCTTTTGCGCAACCATCGCACGTATTTTGCCGTTCTTTTCCGTAGGTTCACCGACTACAAATATGCCAGATTCGATAACGCTTACGGCCCCTAGCTGGCCAATAGCTAATTTAGCGCCACGATATGATAAGTCTTGCTCGGCCGCCTCTTCATCGTATGTAAAAATAATGCTTATCCTTTTATTTGTCTTCTCAAGCTCTCCACTGATTGAATTAGCAGCTAAGAGCATCGCTACACCGCTGCCGTGTGTGTCGCAAACACCTCTGCCTAACCAGGTATTGCCCTGCTCGCACAACTCCCATGGGTTTGTCTGCCATTCGTCAATATTCACTCCGACAACGTCTGAATGGTTTAGTGCCGCTAAAACCTGTCTGCCGTCTGGATCGCCAAAATTAGCAACCAAAAGTGACTTGTTACTCGCATCCGGATCGGGAATTCTTATCATTTGGCAATTAAAACTTTGTAAATAGTCATCCACTGCATTAATAAAATCAAGGTTGCCTCCCCCGGGGCGTTGACTGTTGGAAACCATGATACCCATCAGCTCCCTGGCGTGCCCTAAATTCTTTTCTTGGTTGGTAGACATCTTATATTTCTCCTGGTAGTTCTATATGTAGCAGTCGTGCCGCATTCTCCATAACTTGCTTGGCAGCTTTTACGAGGTTGATACGGAACACTTTGGTATTTTCATCTGTTGCGCGAGACACTAGGCTGCTCTCATAGAAGGAATTAACGACCCTGGCAAGCTCTGTTAGGTACGCAGCAACCTTATGCGGACTAGCTTTGTCCGCAGCTTCTTTAACCACTACCGGAAACCACATCACTTCCGTCAGAATGTTTTTTTCTTGCGGCGAGATTTCTGCTGGAAGACTCACTAATCTATCAATAAAACTATCGTCATTCTCCTCAATCAATTTTCGCAACCTAGCATGTGTATATTGAATCTTTACAGATCCGCTATCAACAATTTTTTCAGCAATGTTAAAATTAAATTCCATGTCTTTCTCGTAAGATTGCCTTAAGTCATCGAATATAAGAGCGCTAATACCAATAGCTTTCGCACGCGCTTCATCGCTCTCTGTCCATGCCGCACCGATATCAGCTCTCCGTTCTTGTATACCTCGACGTGCAGAATCTATTGCCGAATCCATCAGATCATCTAGCATCACGACCTGTCCTTCTCGACTTTTCATTTTTCTACCATCGACATTAAGGTGACCGAATGATATGTGTCTAACATCACTCAAGGCAAAGTAGCCAAGCTGTTTAGCCATGTTGAATAACTTTATACAATGATCACCCTGTTCTTTACCAATTACGTAATAAACTTCATCGGCACCCAATTCGCAAGCCCGATAGCGAATCGCTGCCAGATCACGCGTTAAATATACGCTCCCGCCGTTTGGCTTTTGTAGAATCTCTCCTTTCGGAAGATTGTCCTTGCCAAGCATGATTTTGTCATTCATATTGCCTTTACCGTCAATGAGGGTCTGCGACGGCAATATTATCGAATCATCTTCATCATACTTTAGAACACCTTGCTTAATCGCTTCTTGCAAAACATCTGTCATTTTATCTTCGTAGAAACTTTCGCCTTGAATGGCATCGAATTCTATACCAAGTCTGCCATAGGTACCCGCGAATTCCTCTAAGCTCCATTCTCTAAATTGCTGCCAGAGTGCAGTCAGTTCCGTATCTCCTTCTTCCATTTTGCGCCATAACGTTCTGGCAGTCTCGACCATTTCTGGATTATCTTTACTTTCCTTGTTATATTCCCGATAAATTTCCAAGAGAGTGTTGGCAGGATTTTCAGCAATCATTTGCTGAAATAAGGGCGCATTCTCCTCCATATGCTTGAAATACATATAAAATATACCGCCAAATTGCGAGCCCCAGTCACCTATGTGATTGATGCCAAACGAGATATTACCAACAGCTTCTTGCAGGTTCATAAGACTTTGGCCAATGATTGTGGAGCGGAGATGTGCCACAGTCATTTTCTTAGCGATGTTCGGAGACGAATAATCAATAATAACAACTTTTGGATCGCCGTCCGAGGAAGTGCCATATTTTTCTCCCAAATCCAAGACTTGATTTAGAATATCGGTGCCGATTGATTGTTCGTCAATACCAATATTAATGTATGGACCCACCTTGTCTGCTAGTTTAATGTGCTTCAAGGCGCCGATGTCGGACAAGTCAAAGTTGTCCATCATCCCATTGTTGTGCACATTAATTGACAAGTCATACTTTTCACGATAATTACTATCCTTGATCTTTTCAGGCACCATACCTTGGCCAGGAGAACGGTTGACAAGCCTGCTGATTTCGTTAATAAGCTCTGTTACTACATAAACACCGATTGGTGGTATGTTTTTCTCGACAAATTGTCTCTTCTTGCGTTCTAATGCATTTTTAGTTTTTTCATCAACAGTTTTATTCAAGTCTACGAGAGAGAGAGAGAGAGAGAGAGAGAGGATCAGAGGGTTCAGTATTCGAATCCTCGACAATCTGACTAGTTAATAATTCTGGCATACAATCATTCCTCAAATCTTATGCTTCGTATTGTAGCATCAGTATTTGATAAAATCAAGACTTTATTATATAACCATGGACATGGGCAGTAAATTTGTTTAATACTCTACGCTTGTGGTAAAATTGTCGATATGAATCCGAACAATTCGCCAGTTGATCCTCGGGCTTATCTTGATTCCATTGCGGCCCAGCCGGTCAAGACGCGTTTTTTGTCGGGCAAGATGTTGGTGGTGGCTATCGGTGCGGCTATCGTCCTCGTTTTAGTGGTTGTTATCGCCATCATCGCGAGTAGTGCTCGTCAAGGAACGGCTGGTGATTTCCAGACTTTGGCTGTTCGCTTGGACAATTTGCAAACCATCCTTAAATATGGTCAATCAAATCCTCTGCGTAACACGGTGACGACCAAAGTTGTCGCCGAAACTAACGTGATTGTTGCGTCGCGACGGAGCGAGCTGGAAAAAATTTACACTTGGCCCGAGATCACCTCTGTCACAGATTGCCAACCGTCCGAGACTGATTGTTTGTCGCCAGTGATTGCTGAGCTGGACGAAGCTAGGGCGCGCGGCAATTTGGACGACGCTTATGTGGCGGCGCTGCGCGATCAACTGCTCGCCGTTTGTAGTCAATTGGAAATTCTCTATGGTTCGGCAAAAACTGATGCTGAGAAAGCGGTGCTCTCTCAAGCTTATACCGATTTCCAAGAATTAGCCGATCGTCTGCCGACCTAGAAGTTTATTTGTTAACTAATTCAAAACTGTGTCGAATCAAATCGCGAACTTCGTCGTCGCTGAGTTGTCCGGTTAGCAAAATTGTATTCCAATGTTTTTTATTCAAGTGATAACCGGGTTGTACCGATTCATATTTTTCGCGGAGTGTTATCGCCAAGTTCGGATCGCATTTTAGACTGATCCTCAAGGGTTTTGACCCTTCGGCAATGAGCGCAAACATCTTGTCGTTGGCTGCCTTATACACCGCGACTGTCGCATCGAACGGATAATCTAGCCGCGCACCAGGCATCGATAGAATATACTTCTCGACTTCTTTATGACTTTGCATTATTTAATTCTGCCTAGGTAGGTTTTTAATTCCGCGATCGATCCTTCGACATCATCGAGCGCGCGGTGAACTTCGGGTTTGTTAATTTTGGTGCGAAAATGATTTTCAAAAACGATTTTCCAGGCCGTCACATCGAGCAACCGATAATGCAATTTAGCGTCGAGCCGCGGCCACTCGCGCTCGATGAAACGCCGATCGTTCCAGACCGAATTCCCCGCTAGATAAATCGGTTGTTTTTTGTCGAAATTTTCTTTCAGGAAATCCAGCAATTCATTTTCAACCATCCGCCCTGGCCGTCCATCGCGCAAATTTTGTTCAAGCAGCGCCTCACGCACCGCCGAGTTTTCGTTCCAAAATTCGCCGACCATCCGACGTTGTGCGAATTTCGGGTTGACTTTGACCGCCGCCTGATAGCGTGCGACCTCGTTCAATTTCCAATCGGTCGCAATCGCAGCTACCTCAATAATCCGATCCTTAACAGGCTCCAACCCCGTCATCTCGAGATCGATCCAGAGTAAACTTGCTTTTGTCATACGCCTCCTTCCAAGAGGAAATCGACCACGTTAACTTTTTTGACACCATTGTAATCTTGTGTCGGTTCGATATCCATGGTTAATAAGTATTTTGGGTTGTGATCCTTGATTTGCATCAAAGATGCTAGTTCACGCCCCAGAGTTTCTTCGCCACGCGCAGTATACGCCACTTGGTAATACGTCACATTACCATCAAAATTACGTGTCATAAAATCCACTTCACCGCTGCCACTTTTACCAACAAAAATCGCTAACCCGCGCTTTTTTAATTCCAAAAATACAACATTCTCCAAAATTCGCCCAATGTCCTGCGACACATCACGCTTTAATAGCGCACGCCGTAGACCGACATCGACGATATAATATTTCTTTTGAGTTCTTAGCAACTTTTTACCTTTGATATCGTAGTTCTCGATGGGATAAAGAATAAAACTATCAACTAAGGCGTTAATATATGTTTCGACTGTTCGATTATCGATCGCGCGATTGTTGGCTTTCATCGTATCAGCAATTTTTTTATAAGTTGTCGTATTACCAATGTTATCAAAGACGAATTTAGTAATATCAGTCACCCGCCCAGGATCACCAATGTTTTTACGACTGACAACGTCCTTTAATATTACGCTATTATAAATACCGAGGAGATAATCATCGATCATACTTGGTTCATCATGCTGTAATTTGCTAACATACGGAAAACCGCCGTAGGTCATGAAGTCGCTAAAACATCTTTGTTGGTCGGTCGCGTCTGCAAAAGTCGATAAATACTCCGCGAATGATAGCGGCAACATTTGAATTTCGATATATCGTCCCGAGAGCAACGTCGCCAGTTCTGATGATAAAAAGTAAGCGTTTGAACCAGTGATGTAGAGATCGACATTTTTATTGACAAATAATCCATCGGCTAGTTTTTCAAACTCAGGTATATTTTGGATCTCATCCAAAAAAACGTAAGTCTTATCGTGTTTAGATAGTTGAGCATCAATTTTGTTATAAATCTCACGCCAATCAAGTGATATGGTATTGGCCGGATCTTCAAAATTTATCGAGATTATTTGATTTTCGTTAACGTTTTGATTGGCAAGTAATTCGTCCTGAAATAGTTGCAGCAATGTTGATTTGCCCGAGCGGCGAATGCCGGTGATGACCTTGATGAGATCGGTGTCTTTGGCCTTCCGGAGTTGTTGTAGGTAAAATTCGCGTTTGATCATAAATACATTGTATTCCAATCTTTTGCAAAAGTCAACACATGATTGCAATAGAACGTATTAGATTGTGCCACCTCGCTGGCAATTTCGTGTCGTGATATTTGTCGTGATACTTAACAAAAGTGTGGCGAGTTTATAGCTAATCGATACTAGTGTTATACTGCATTTAGGTGTTCCTGTAATAAATCCGCCAACACTAATGGTAAGTCGGTTGCTTGTTTTGCCACCTGGGCATCGGGTGCGTAGGTGGTTAAAACAGATTTCCCCTCCTCTGTGATGCCAACACCAACTACGATAACACCATCTGTACGGAGTTTTTCCAAATTTTCTTGAACCGTGGACGCATTGTTACTTTCGCCGTCGGTCATGACGATAACGATCTTTTTTAATTCGCCCGTTTTAATTTTTTCGCGTGTTTCATCGGTCAAATTATTATGTATTGCCGATAGGGAATCATAGTCGTTCGTAGTACCTGTAGTTTTACTAATTGCAACCATCGCATCGATTCGTTCTTTTTCGGTTAGTTCTCGCGACATTGATTTAATTGGTGTACCAGCATTCGTGTCTCCGAATCGATAAATTTCCGAACTAATATCAAGTTGTTTATAGATATCGGTGCATGCGTCGTTGATGATGTTTTGGAAACGTTTTAGAGTTTCCATCAATAACACCGCCGCGACCAATTGTTCCTGGCGTTTCACACCGCCACCCCAACTCATCGAATCAGATCCGTCACAAACTAGCGTCAGCTCAATCTCGCCAGCCCTTTTGTCAAGTTTTTCGCGCATTTCAGTATCTTCCCAAACTTTTGGCGTCATGTTTCCGGTATAGACCGACGCAATTAAATCAGCCGGATCGACCAAATAATCACCCTCTTCCTGAGGATATTTGGGATGTGGTTTCGGTTTTTTACGATTTGCGATAATTCGATGGATCAATTCTTCTAGTTCATCGACAATTTTTTTGTTAGTTTTGAGATTTTTGAGTTCGTTAACTGTTTTGGCTAAATCACGATATTTTTGTAAATCGTTTTTATCGACGCCTAATTTGTCCGCATAGTTTTGATCGGCGTTTTCCAGTGGATCGATTGGTTCGCCGTGCGTTTCGCGATACTCGTTAAGTATTTGTTCCAAGTCCTCAGGCTGGAGCGGGCTGCCGACTTTTTGGTCGAGTTCATCGTAAAATTCCTTGAATACCTCGTTCGGATCAAGCGAGAACGAATCTTGACCATCGGAATCTTCACCACTCTGGCTAGTGTCAGATTGTTGGTCTTGTTGCTTGTTTCTCTCGTCTTCTAGATCTTGTTCCTTTAATTTTTCCATTAGTGGAACTAGGTAGTAATCCTGTAATTGCCACCGTTCTTCTATGGACAAATTGGGATTGGTCATGATTTGCATGAACGGTTTACCAGCCTTGTTGTTCATAGCAAAAATCTCATCTACAGCCGCACGAACTTCTGAATCAACATTGCACGGTTGATCAGGCAACTGGTTTTCACGCAGCAAACATTCAGCAAATTGGATGTGACGCGGCACATGTTTTCCATTCAATGATGTCATTAAATCATTAGTTGGAAACAGGGATTTCTCATATATCTCATCACGTACATTGGCAAAACTTTCGTTGGTTTTGGTAATGACGTTACGATTCTCACGGATATCCGCCACGCAATTATCGAGACTAGCAAATGCTCGATCGCGGCCAAATCGTTCTAGATATTGCTCGAACTGCGCTGGACCTCCTTGCCTACCAAGTAAACGTACCATTTCCTCGATATGAGATGTTTCATGCATGGTGCCAAAAACAGTGGCCCGCTCTGGCGATGAGAGATCTGGGTTATCATAAAACATGTCGCCAATGTAGAGCTCGCCTGTTTTCATATTGACCGCAAAACGACCATCGGGCGATGGTTTGACCGTTAAACTCCCACCAGCAATTGTTTCAAACAGTGCACGGTTATTTTCAAAAACGTCAACGCCGCTATGACCTTTTGTGTCTGGCCTAATATCTGGAGTACCCATGATGCTAAATATTATATAACAATTGTATGATCAAATTATAAGAATTACCAAAATTTAACAGTCCGACAATAGATGATAGATTATTTTGACTGAGATTTTTAGTAATACGTCGACGAGTCTTGGGACGAATTACGCGATAATCTAGATAATTTACCCAACCCAAGAAGTCAGTCCCCGCATTTATAGTCTGAATAAAGATTTTATCCTGATGTAGATTCATTATTAACCGTGATTCTAAAAAGAGTGTTATGCGTTCTTGATACCAACCTAATTTTTCCGCATCTGCATCTAAAATTACGAAATCATCAACATAACGAATGTAATATTTGGCGCGCAATTTGTGTTTAATGAACTGGTCGAGTTCATTTAAATAAATGTTAATGAGTAGTTGCGAAGTCACATTACCCAGCGGCAAACCACACGGTTGGCTATTGATCCGAAAACTGTCTATAATCTCATTCAAAACTGCTAGTAATTTTGGATCAGCAATCCGCCGAGCAAGAATCTGTTTTAGAACGTGATGATCCACCGTATCAAAACATTTTCGAATATCACATTTTAGAGTATAACATTGCCGTTGGTTCTTGTTTGATACGCGTCGTGCGAAGTCCCGATAACGATTTAGTGCGCGATGTAAACCTTTACCAACACGACATGAGTAGACGTCAAAAATAAATTTGCGATCAAAGTAGTCGTAGAGAGCAGCATAAACCGCGTGATGAACGATACGATCACCAACCGTGGCCTTGTGGATTATGCGATATTTTGGGTCATGGATAATAAATCGCTGATATGTGCCGTGCCGATATGCGCCCGACAATAACTGGGCACTCAAATCCGCCAAACTCGAAAAAGTATGCATCGCAAAATCCGCAACTTCGGGTTTATTTGTTTTACCGCGTCGGAAACTCTCCCAACTCTTTAATAAGTTTTCCACCGAGAAAACTGTTGTGTGATCTGGTATACTGTTCTTCATTATGACTATAAACCCTTCATCAACACCAAAATTGTCTGGTATCGCCATGAAGATTTTAGCAGGTTACAAGAAATGGCATACTCTTTCACGTCATGTCCCAAAAATTCACCGCTATTCACTGGGCGTTAAAATCGATGATTGCTTTGCGGGCTTGGTTGAATTGGTAGCCATGGCGCAGTTTTCTGATGTGGAGCTGAGACGTAAATACCTGACCGCAGCAATTGCTAAAAATGATTGCCTGAAATTCATGCTCTATACACTATATGAAATAGAGGGAATCGATGAAAAATCTTTCGTTGCCTTATCATCAGACATAGAAGAAGTTGGCAAAATGCTTTATGGTTGGAAGAATAAAATCGAGACCACAATAAAATCATAAAAGATCAGGTGTCAAACACGAGCCAACGATCATTCGCATTCCCGTCGTCCCTCAACCAGTTCCTGTTCCGGTTGAACTCAGAACCATTCCACTGGGCGTAAGGCACGTTCCAGTTGCCGTCCGAATCGCAAACTCGCGCAATCCGACCATCTGGTTGATCATCCACAAAGCTACCTGGTAGAATCGTGGCGAACTTTATCATTTTTCCTAGGCATCTATAATGCACCAGTCGGTTGCGCAGACTTGATCTTTTATTGATAAAGAAAAGAAAACCACGCTGTGAATTAAAATATCGCACCACATTCTAGATTTTCCCGTCTCACAGCAGTGATGTATGGGATTTATCCGCTACATTTATATTCACTGTCTGCGATATTCATCATATATTTTTTCCGTAGCAAAGTCAAAAAGTCAACCGCCATGACAAATTTTCAATGACAAAAATCAAGTCTCAAACACGAGCCAACGATCATCCGCATCCCCGCCGACCCCCAACCAGCCCCAGTACCGGTCGAACTCAGAACCAGGCCCCCCGGGCGAAAGGCACGAACCAGTAGCCGTCCGAAGCGCAAACCACCGAACCTGGAAAATGATACCAATTTCCATCCTGGAGTCCAAATTTCGTGACAAGATTTTGATCAAGTGTGTTAATCTTCTCGATAATATATTGTTCTAAACGAAAATCTGGTAATTGATATCTTTGATTTTTTAGCCAATCCATGATTTCGTGAACCTTGGCTGATGTTTTCCCCATCTTTTGTTTGATATCGTCATTTGATAAAACTTGAAGTTTTTTGAATTGCTCGGATAGGGGGATGCTATCAATATCGGGATTGGTGGTATATTCGCCAAATTCCGTTGTATCAAGATTAGCAGCCAGCGCGGCATGATCAGTTGCTCTCGGCGATACCGAATCGTGTCGCAGATTAGCCTTGTTTAGCCAACTGATAGTTTCTAACCAGGATTCTAGTTCCGCGATAGTTGTCGCTGCTTCTGGTGATTCGGTTCCAGTAGCTGTATCGGACACAAACTCCTTGGTATCCTCAGACGCTTTTTTGTCACGCGCACCCATCGGGTCGAACGCAGCAATTTGGCCAATGTTAAATATTTCAGTCATACGTGAAGCAGCAATCTTCTCTTCTTTATTTTTTTCGTCTGTAATAGTCAACCCACTCAAGACTCCGTCCGACAGATGCAACTCTTGTTCAGTTTTGGTTGTGAGTAAGCCTTTAATCGCTAGAATTTTTGCAGCTAATTCTCGATCAGATAATGGATATGTTTCAAAATTCAATGCCACTTGTAATCGATCGTCCAAATACTCTACAAATGATAGGTTTTTGTCTTCGCCCTTTGCGTCTTCGCCCAATAATTGCTTCTGTTGCCAGCCTTCCAAAATATTTGCGATCGTTCCTTGGGTAAACACCAAGTATTGGAGCGACGGTTTATTGCTACCAACGTCCACCGTGCCAGTAAGCTGAGCAACTTCATCAGTCATAGTTCCGATATAAGCAGTTTGAATATCAGTAAATGCTTCGAGTAGTTTCGGTATCGTTACAGTTAGATCATATTTGGACATCTTGATTTGGCCATGCTCGTTCATTAATCGACTCAGCGCAATATCATAGGCTTCTTCCCCTGGTGTATAATCAATTTTCAGGTTATTTTGCTCAAACTCACGAGCAATTTCTGGTGGTAGCTCTTGGCGTTCGGGATTTTTCTCTGACTTTAGATTAGCGGTCAGGATGATTTGAAATCCAGGTTGAATAACCACATTGCCGTTGCCCGGTATATTAATCGTATCGCCCGGGCGAGCGTTGAGAAGTCCTTTGATAAAAACCATCTGTTCCGATGGTAACGCTGTGAATTCATCAAAAATCACCGCTTTGCCTTCCTGGATCGCTTTGGTTAATGGTCCAGCAATTTCAACGGTTCTGAATGCACCTGATTCGGTTGGTTCAATGCCAGTTTTACCCCAGATTTGGCTTTCGCGAGTCTGTGGACTACAATAAATCATTTCCGCCTCCTGCCCAGTAAATTCTTCGGCAGCATAGCGCGCCAACGACGTTTTACCTGTACCAGTTGGTCCGTGGAGAAACATTGGCCGACCCGATAACATCTTTTCGCCAATTTGGTTAATAATTGTGCGTGACGACGGTACCATCGCGATATGACCAGATTTTGTTAGGTCATTTCTATATGATTCTAACTGCGCCGCTTTATAAATCACTGGCGTCGTTTCCGAGATCTTATCTAGTTCTTTACTAGTAGTATTTTTGGCTATGATAGTTTTTTCTAATTTGCCAAATAGAATCGGACGCGCTAATTCGCTCGCCTGCGTTAATTGTAATGCAGTTTTGAGTATGGAGTCGTCCAGGACAGCTTTACTTATGAATTTTCTGTAGACTCGTTTAAACGCTGGGTAATCTAGACCATAATATTCATTTAGCTTGTCTTTATATTGCTGTTTAGTCACCTCGTTCCATTCGGTAGTCTTCCTATCGGTATCATAAGTATCGCGAAGTTTTAGCTGCTGGCCCAAACTGGCTATAAGCTCATCCGCAGTAATGATACCAGCCGCAATTTCTGGAAAAGTTGCTTCTAGTTTCTCATTGAACAACGTATCGTAGGCTACTGCATCTTCGTCTGTCGCGAGTTCGAATTCACCAAGCTGGTTCTGAAGCCGCTCGTACTCCCTCATCGCACTCCTAGTTGCCCGCGTTAGCAAGGACAATCCAAACGCAGACGACACTTTTTCTTGCTCGGGCATTTCGGCTTCGTTCATAACAGTACTAATCATAACAGATTTTACGCTGTGCGACAATTATATGATGCTTTTGATGTCGAGTGCGTAGAGCTCTTGCTTGTCGCTGATAAGACCTTTGGCTATCAATACTTCCGCAGCCTTATAGAGAAAGTTCTGCCCGTCGATATAAATGATTGTTTTCACGGCAACCATTCTATCACTTTTACATCAAAAAACACTCGGCGGGGACGAACCCAGACCGAGGTGCTGTGTTAGTAGTGTAGCAAAATCGCTGGTTAGTGTCAATTATGCCTTAACCATGTAATTATTGATACAGCGTGATTCAACATTTTAGCTACAGCCACTGGTCGTGCCGCAAAGTTCGCAGATGTGGCAGCTCCCGGCTGGGCGCATTTTGACGCCACAGTTCATACAGATCGGAGCGTCGTTTTCGCCTACGTTCACCAGTTCAGCTGTGGAATGTGCCGTTGATGAACCGACTTTGACTTCGATCGGGTCGCCGACTTTTTCTAGTTTTTCTGGTGCGTCATCGACTTTCATTTCCAGTTTTCCGGCGCCGTCCTCGTCACTACCAGAATTATCACTCAAATTTTTGTCAGATTCCAGCGGTGCCGGTGTGTATTCGCCAGTTTCGATCGCTCGCACGCGTTCTTCGGTCGTGTAAATGCCGTAACTAGCGCGGGTATCGAATGGTAAGTAATCCAGCGCCAAGCGTCGGAAAATATAGTCGACCGGACTTTGGGCGAAACGCACGTCCGGATCGTTGGTCATGCCGGCCGGATCAAAACGAGTGTTGATATATTTTTTGACATAAGTTTCCAGCGGCACCCCGTATTGCAAACCAATCGAAATCGCTACTGAAAAAGCGTCCATCAATCCCGCCAGAGTCGAACCTTGCTTGCTAACGTTGACAAAAATTTCGCCTACGCCGTCATCCGGATACGAACCAGCGATCAAGTAGCCCTCCGCTCCTGCTACTTCGAATTTATAAGTCCTGGCCGGTCGAATATCCGGTAATTTGTGTCGCACCGCGTGGCGTTCCTCGATCGGACTCTCTTCGACTTTAGCGTCGTCCTTTTTCTTGGCATCCGACAGCGGTTGACCAACTTTACAATTATCGCGGTAAATCGCGATGGCTTTTAATCCCATCTTCCAACCTTGCATGTAGATTTCCTCGACGTCCTCGATGGTCGCCGATTCTGGCATATTGACGGTTTTAGAGATCGCACCGGATAAGAAAGGTTGGACCGCTGCCATCATTCGCAGATGTCCCATCGGTTCGATCGAACGCTCGCCGACCGCGCAATCGAACACGGCGTAATCCTCGATTTTCAGCTCTGGCGCACCAATGACGTTGCCATGATCCATGACGAAAGCCTCGATTTTTTCGATTTGCTGAGAATCGTAACCTAACGTCTTCAGCGCTCTCGGGACGGTGCGATTGATTTGCTGGATTGAATTCCCAACAGCGGTTTTGTTAAATTTAATCAAGGCAAAGTCCGGCTCAATTCCGCTCGTATCACAATCCATCATAAAACTAATCGTGCCGGTCGGCGCCAGCAATGTGACCTGGGAGTTACGCCAACCATGTTCTGCACCAAGCTTGAGCGCATTTTCCCATTCGCGATTGGCCGCAAAAATGATGTCTTCGGCATTGATCGGTAAATCTTGATCGACAATTTCATCAGTCTTTTGCAAGGAAGCTTGCGCATGATGTTGCAATACCGTCGTCATAGCATCGCGATTTTTGGCAAAATCATAAAACGCGCCGACTGAACCGGCCAGTTCCGCGCTCCGACGATAAGCCGCCGCCGACATTAGCGAAGTAATCGCCGCCGCAATATCCTGTCCTTCCTGGGAATCGTACGGCAAACCAATCGCCATTAGCAGCGCGCCGAGATTCGCAAAACCGAGGCCCAATTGTCGAAACTTGCGCGTATTTTCACTAATTAATTCGGTCGGAAAATCACCAAAGGTGATGCTCAGATCCATCGCCGTAAAGATAATTTCAACGGCCGTGACAAACTTTTCATAATCGAATTTATTATCGTCGGTCAAGAATTTTAGTAGATTAATCGATGCTAAATTGCATGAACTATTATCGATCGACATATATTCTGAACAAGGATTGCTCGCGGTGATTTTGCCCTCGGCCGGGATAGTGTGCCAAGCATTAATCGTGTCGTCGTATTGCAGACCCGGATCAGCACAAGCCCAAGCCGCATCAGCAATTTGGCGCCACAATCCGCGCGCATCAACCGTTTCAACAACTTCACCGGTCAAACGCGCCCTGAGTGCGAACGGTGCGCCCGCCTCGACCGCGTGCATAAATTCGTCGGACACGCGAACGGTGTTATTAGCATTCTGAAATTGCACCGAGGTAATATCCTCGCTACCCATTTGCATGTCGTAACCAGCGTCCGCCAGCACTTGAATTTTCTTTTGCTCTTTGGCTTTGACATTGATGAACGCTTCGATATCAGGATGATCAACGTCGAGGATAACCATTTTGGCGGCTTGCCGGGTTGCACCGCCCTGTCGAATTGTTCCCGCCGAAGCATCGGCACCGCGCATGAACGACACCGGGCCGCTCGCATGACCACCAGTGCTGAGACCTTCTTTGCTACCGCGAATTCTCGACAAATTCACCCCTGTACCCGAACCGCGCTTGAAAATCCGCCCTTCTTCCGTATACCAATTGAGGATCGCCTCCATACTGTCTTCGACACCGAGGATGAAACAGGCGCTGACTTGTTGCGGTGCATCGGTGCCGACATTAAACCAAACCGGTGAATTGAAAGAAAATACTTGATGCAGGAGCATCCATTTTAGTTCTTGCGCAAAAATCGTGGCGTCTTGGTCGCTAGCAAAATAATTATCTTTTTTTCCTTGGGCAACATATTTATTAACCACACGATCGATTAATTGTTTAAGGGAATTTTCGCGTTTTGGCGAATCCATGCGTCCACGAAAGTATTTGCTCGTGACAATTTGCGTGGCATTGATGCTCCAAAAGTCCGGAAATTCGACGTCTTTTTGCTCGAAAGTGACACTGCCATCGCGCCAATTGGTCATCACCACATCGCGTTTTTCCCATTTGATCTCCGTGTACGGATCAACGTCCGGTTTTGAAAAAACGTGACCGAACCGCAGTTTCTTGTCATTAGTTCGTTGCGTACTTAATACCTTACCCCGCTGAGCCATGATTACCCCCTTAAACTCTTTTATTTATTTGTCGTGCTGCCCAAACACTACATCTAGTATATCACGCGAATTTTAAAACGCTATATGTAGTTTTTACAACATAGAACGATTACATTTTCTCTGGTGCAGTAATCCCAAGAACGTTGAGTTCGCTGCGGAGGATTTCTGCATAGGCCGCGACTAATTGTGTACGGATTTTGGCCCGTGGGTCGCCCTCGACACGCGAGTTTTCGTAGAATCGATTGAATGTTTGCCCCAATTCGTATAAATAAGTACAGATTAAATGTGGTGCTAGCTCATCGACCGCCGCCGCGAAGACTTCGGGCCATTCGGTCAATTTGACCATCAATGAACGCTCGTGTTCGTCAAAATCGGTTGCGGTAATCGTTGTTTCCAAGTCGACTTTGCGCAAAATCGAGCGCGCTCGAGCGTGTGAGTATTGCAAGTACGATCCGCTATTCCCAGTCATATTAACCGATTCATGCGGTTCAAAAATCAGATCAGCACCGAGACGATTTTTAAGGAAGGCATATTTGATCGCGCCGAGCGTAGTCGCGTCGTCAGCTCTCCCTTGAGCTTTCCTATATTCATCCGCTACGAGATCGAGTACATCGACTGCCCGGAGGAAATTGCCTTTTCGACTACTCATCTTTTCGGCGCCAGCTAGTTTGACCTGTCCGTGCGGAATGTGCAACGTGCGCCGGGCCACCGTTGGTTCGAATTGTTCGAGACTTTTGAGGACAACTTTCATGTAATCAATAATGTCATTACCGGTGATAATTATTGATCTATCAAAGTGGTAATCCTGCCATTTGAGCAGATTCGTCCCGATGTCTTTCGTTTCATAAGTTGGTAATCCCTCGCTATTGACGAAAACCCGGGTGTGCAAACCATACTTTTCACCGTCAAAGATTATTGCACCATTAGATTTCGTGTACACTTCAGGGTGTGCCAAAACGGTTTTTAGGCCGATTTTTGCGCCCGCACTTTCGGGATAATATTTTTCGAATTGGCTACCGATTTTCTCATAAAAAGCGTCAAAGTAAGCATAGCTCCACTCTCGACAAGTCCAGTAAATTTTCGCGAACGGTGATTCGATTTCGTTCTCCTCATGCAGAGCATAGATTTTCTGATTATTTTCAACAATCGCCGCTTGGGCCACCGGATCGTCCTCGTAGGCACGGGTTCCCTCCACATAACATCGGGCCATGAATTCGATCCTTTGATCCAAAGGTAACAGATCCCCCGCATCTGGCGAAAATAACATTTTCTGAACCAATAACGCATCTTCTGGCGCCGCAGAACCGAGCGAGAACTCCTTTTCCATAGCCCACATCGTTTTGGCGACATGTAGCCCGACATCACCGCCGAAATTGACGCGGTGGACTGTGCCGCCAGCCGCCTCGATTAGATTGGAAATCGCATCGCCGACCACGCTGGTGTAGAGATGGCCAACATGCAAAACTTTGAATGGATTAGGGTCAGAATATTCGGTGACGACAACTTTGTCCTGATACAAGTTCGACCGACCATAATCCGGTGTCGCCAGCATTTCGCCCAACTCGCGCGCCAAATAAGCGTCCGCGAGACGCAGGTTGATAAAACCCGCCCCGGCGACTTCAACACTGGTAAAAATGTCTTGTTTCTTTAACTCTGTGGAAATTTTTTCACCAATCTCGCGCGGATTTTTGTTCAAATCTTTCGCCAAAATTAGCGCTACGTTGGTCGCTAGATCGCCAAATTTCGCCTCGGGTCGCGACAAACTAACCGTCTGGTCAAAACCGAACAAACTTTTGACCGTCTCGCTGATAATTCTCGCAATTTTCTCCATACGAATATTCTACCAGATTTATTCAATCCGCGTGCCGATCGCCTTGCCCTCGGCGATTTTGGCGATGTTGTCTTCCTTTAACAGCTCAAACACGACGACCGGCATGTGAAAGTCCGCCGCCAGCCCCAGTGCCGCTTTGTCCATAACGCGAATGTTCGGGTTGGAAACCGCTTCGGATAGCGACATTTTGCTGAGTTTTTTGGCTTCGGGATTTTTGTCCGGATCTTCGTCAAAGACGCCCTCGACCTTGGTGGCTTTGAGCACCAGATCGCAGTCTAACTCCAACGCTAGCGACACTGCCGCCGAATCGCTGGTCACGTACGGTCGACCCGTGCCGCCGCCAACGATTAACACATCGCCCCTAGCCAGATGCGACAGAGCCCGACGATGGGTGTATTGATCGACCACTTGGTCAGCCTGGATGGTGCTCAGGACCACCGCCCGCACCCCGGCCGAATTAAAGACGTCGCCTAGCGCCAGCGCATTGATGACGATCGCCAACATGCCCATGTTGTCGGCGGTGACTTGTCGAATATTTTCGCCCGCAAAATAGTTGCCACGCACAAAATTCCCCGCCCCGACCGTGATAATGATTTCCGCACCGGCGTCTTGGGCTTTGTGGACTTCCGCGGCGATCCATTTGGCCCGTTCGATGTCAAAGCCACGCGAATGATTCCCAGCCAGTTGTTCACCGCTCAGTTTTAAAAGTAGCCGCATATTCTCCCTTCGATGCTTAATGTCGTCAGTATTTTACAATTTTTGGGTTAATTACTCAAGTCAACCTAGCACATTAGTTGCAAGGCACTTTTCGCAATATCATAAAATCCGGTTAATTTTAAACCATAGTCTATGTGCTCCTCACTGATTCCGTTTTTGTAAAGTTTACCTACCAATAATCCTAATTCTTGCGCAGCAACTGCGCGATATTCTTGTCGGTCTTGTTCATCCGGAAAAAAACGTCTACGACGTCCACCCTTGTTTTCTCTAGAATCCTTATTGCCCTCCGAAAAAACAAAAGCTTTTAAAAAATCAGCCACATGATGTTTATAATATTGGCCGATATTAACTTTGGTATTTAGATTGTTGTGGTTAAAGTCAACAAAGTTAAATCCGGATACTAACTGATAAATTGTATTGGGTGCACTGATGTCTGGCCGAATACATGAATCCATCAAAATTGATAAAAATGTATCAACAACATCGTTATAATAAGCTTCCGGTCCTTGTAACCTTTCTCGAACTTTATCTACAGGTTTGCTGTAGCCGTACAAATCATTGAGTCGTAGTCCAGCTGCGTGCGTTACAAAGACATAGTCACGTTTTTTCTCTCTGTCTTTGCGATAAACATTGTCTACCCCCCCCCCATCGCTTGCCCTAGCAAAACCGACCACCGGTGCAACCTTTTTACCATTTTCGAAAAGCCT
>WRNW01000007.1 GCA_009776375.1 Candidatus Saccharimonadota bacterium
GAATTAGAAGATTATCTTGACTATTACAACCATCATAGATTACACTTGTCCTTACAGTGTAAAACACCCGCTAGTGTCGCGAAGGTGGTGGGCTGAGGACGGTTAGCCACCGCGATCACATGCGGATTTCGGCATCGACACCAGCGGGCAGTGATAGATTTTGCAAAGTATCGATCGTTTTGGGCGTGGCACTCACGATGTCGATTAGCCGTTTGTGGACGCGCATTTCGAAAGCTTCACCGCCTTTTTTGTAAACATGAGGTGATTTCACCACCGTGAAAGTGCTACGTTTGACCGGCAGAGGCACCGGGCCGATGACTTGCGCACCAGTTCGCACTGCGGTATCGACGATTTGCTTGGCGGCAGCGTCGATGATTTTGTGGTCATAGGCTTTCAAACGGATGCGAATCCGCGGACCTTGACCGTCGTTAGTTTTGGTAGTCGTCGCACTAGACTTTTTCGGCTTGACGCCAGTTGGTGCCGCGTTCGTTTTTTTGGTCTCTGCCATGATTTCTCCCTGCGTGCTCCGTAACCTCTATTCTATTGCCGTGGCTCAAAATCGAGTTATCGGGGCGATTAGTTGATATACGGTGCTATGCTATCACGGGTTTCCGCAAAACGCAAGTTTTATAAGCTCCGTGCTGGCAGGAGTTTTTCTACCTGTTATGCCGCAGTCTTGGCCTTTTCGAGTTTTGTGACCCGCGCTTCTAGGTTATCGGTTTTGGCGAAATATTTTTGCATATCGGAAAAAGCAGCGTTCGTATCGTCAACGCGGTTTTCACTTTCGGTATTTAAGTCTTCGCGGATTTGTTTGACGTCGTTCTTGATAATCTTGATTTCTTTACGATTATGAAGAATTTCTTCGCGCAGATTAAATTCCGATTCCTTCATCACACCTATAATCCATTTTTTATCGTCATCATCTAGTGCCATTTGGCCCTCCTTATCAAATTCCTGACCAAAATTATAGCACACAGGATTTTGGAAATCAAAATCGTGGGTCCGCATCAATTCTTGGGATTGCACTCGGGAATAAATGCGGGACTCTGCGGCTCGGGATTATTTGATGATCTTGGTGACGACGCCGGCACCGACGGTTCGACCGCCTTCGCGGATGGCGAGGTTTAATCCCTGCTCCATGGCGATTGGGGCATGCAATTTGACCTTGAAGGTCACGGTGTCGCCCGGCATGACCATTTCTTTGTCGGCCGGCAACTCGACTTCGCCAGTAACGTCGGTCGTGCGGAAATAGAATTGCGGCTTGTAACCCTTGGTAAACGGCGTGTGACGACCGCCCTCTTCCTTGCTTAGGATATAGACCTCTGCCTCGAATTCAGTGTGTGGCGTAATTGAACCCGGTTTGGCAATCACCTGGCCGCGTTCAATATCAGTCCGCTCGATACCGCGCAGCAGAATACCGGCGTTATCACCAGCTTGACCCTGATCAAGAGTTTTCTTGAAGGCTTCGATTCCAGTTACGACAGATTTTTGAGTCGGACGGATGCCGATAATTTCGACTTCGTCATTGACCTTGATGACACCGAGTTCAATACGACCAGTGGCAACAGTGCCGCGACCTTTGATCGAAAAGACATCTTCGATCGGCATTAGGAATGGTTTATCGAGATCGCGAACTGGCTCTGGAAAGTATTCGTCCATCGCTTTGACGAGTTCCATGATTGCGTCTTCGTTGGCAGCGTCGCCTTCGAGAGCTTTGAGCGCCGAACCTTTGACGATTGGAGCGTCTTTGTCGAAACCGTTTTTCGCTAGTAGCTCGCGGATGTCTTCTTCGACTAGTTCGACCAAATCAGCATCGGCCTGGTCCATTTTGTTAAGAAAGACCAAGATTTTTGGCACACCAACTTGCTTGGCGAGCAGCACGTGTTCGCGAGTTTGCGGCATCGGACCGTCGGCGGCCGAAACGACCAAAATCGCTCCGTCAACCTGGGCAGCACCGGTGATCATGTTCTTGACATAGTCGGCGTGACCCGGCATGTCGACGTGCGCGTAATGACGTTTTTCTGATTCGTACTCTTGGTGCGAAGTCGCAATCGTAATGCCGCGCTGTTTTTCCTCTGGCGCATTATCGATTTGGTCATAGGCGACCGGTTTGTTGACATCGCTCGGCAGTTTCTTTGCCAGCACCGCTGTGATCGCTGCGGTCAGCGTGGTTTTACCGTGGTCAACGTGGCCCATTGTGCCAACATTGACGTGCGGTTTGCTACGTGAAAATGTTGCCATTTTTACTCCTTTAAATTAATAGTTTACTTCGCGCGCGACGCAGTTTTTAGACCAGAGAGATTTGACAATGACATTACATCACCGAAAACTCCCGCCGCGCGGCGCTTGGGTTCTATTGTAGCGAACTTTTCGAGCGAACGCAAGCACACTTATTTTTCGAACAGCCCGTCGTGCCGTCGGCCATCATAGATAATTGTCGGGATTTTTTTGGTTTTGATTTGATGATCAACGATATCGCGATTTTGGTCGATGATTTTTTTGATTTGATCCGAATCGACTAGTTTAAGGATTTCGGCCAATTCTTCGTCACTGTAACCAAAATCGGTGAGCCAATCGTTTAAAACTTCGCGGGCTTTTTTGTCATCATAAGTAAAGTTAAACGCATTTTGGAAATTATCGCCATCGTCCGTGTTCTCGGTAAACATGCGGTCCAGGATTAACCACTCGATCGGACGATGATAATAATTCTTATATGCCTCCGAATCTTTTTCGGTTGGGCGGTAAGAATCCATCATCATGAATCTCTCCAACTGCTCTCTTGGTGTCAACCGCGCCGCCTCGATGTAACGACCGACCAAATCCGAATTAGCAAAGCGATCGCGAATCGGATAAATCAAGAGTGCCACATTGTACTCATCAAAAAATCCGCTGTCCTTTTGGGCGATATAGGAACGTCGACAAATGATACAACCAGGATCGAGAACGTCGAGGGCGATCGGTTTATTCTCGTCATACTCATTGTAATAAGACGGATTATCGGGCAGATAATCGCGCGCCTCCCAATGCTTCATCCGCGTCGGGATGGCGGCGATGGCTTCGCCGAACTCGACGAACCAATTACCCGTCCATTTGATCGGATTCTCAAAGAAACTGATCGGTTGGCTATCGATGCCACAGGATTCGCTACTGTCGAGAACACACGAAGTCGGCTGCGACGGATTGCAAGTACCGTAAACGTAGAGCGAAACTAGTGACTTGACGCCAACTAGCAGCGACCAAATTGTGATGAGGATTATAAGAACGGAGGTAGTTTCTATAATAATCGATAGTGGTTTAACCCAAGTTGGATGTTTAATCACCACTTTCCTTAGAATCGAATTTTTGACATCATCCTTAAACGTTGAGTCGCATTTACGAAAAGTCGCCCGGCGCGAAACACAGTGAGCGGCTTTCTTGAACAATTTCCAAATGCTATCGGCGACCTTTTTGTTGAACAACCGAACAATCGGCAGCGACAGGACCAGGATCGCCAAGATAATAAAAGCAGCGATACAAACCATAACTTTAACTAGTTTAGCACATTTTTGTCAGTACGGTTTAGTGGAGTTAATTCCCAGTTCGCGCATGATGTGGCCAAAGATTTGATGACCGTCGCGACCGAGACGGACTTCTGGGTGAAATTGCATCGCGTAGATTGGTTTGGTGGCGTGGCGAAAAATTTCCACTCCGTCCTTGGATCGCGAGATTTCGACTAGTGGTCGGCTGATTTTGGTGATAGCCCATTTGTGACTTTCGAAAACACGCGTGTTATCGCCGATTGGTGTGGTGATGCTAGCCACGCCGCGGCGGCGCCTCTTTAGTCTGACAATGTCGCCACCAAAATGACGAGCAATCAGTTGTGCACCCAAACAAATACCGATCAGCGGACCGATGTGCGTTCTAATAATTCTCATCTCTTCGGTTAGAGCGGCTTCCTTGTAATAATAAACTGGACTTCCAGACAGCACCAGGATCGCGCCCGTGGTATCAATCAGGTTTTTGAAATCGCGACGACGCACAACTGTCACGCGACCGTATTGCGACAAGAGACGTCGCAGACTGCGAATGTGACGTGTACCGTTGTGTAATAAAATTATTTTTCTAGACATATCATGACATTCCTTGGTACGCCCGATAGGATTCAAACCTACGACCTTTGGTACCGGAAACCAACGCTCTATTCAACTGAGCTACGGGCGCATACGTTTATTATAAACCCGCCGGGTAGGTGGCGGGAATAATCCTGGTGAGTCAGGTGGGACTCGAACCCACGACACCCTGCTTAAGAGGCAGGTGCTCTAACCAAACTGAGCTACTGACCCATGGGGAGGATGGCCACTATTTTACGCTATCTCTCACATTCACGCAAACCATGTGTGTTAAAATGGTGTTCATGGAGAAACAATGAAATACCAAGAAAATGTATCGCTCGCTAGTTTGACCACCATGCGGTTAGGTGGTGCGGCCCGATATGTCGCTGAGATTCTTGGTCAAGACGATCTCGTGACGGCCGTCGAATTCGCTCGTGAACATGACTTGCCGTGGTTCGTTTTGGGTGGTGGTAGTAATGTTGTGGCTCGTGGTGATTTTAACGGTGTGATCATCCTTAATCGGATTAAAGGTTTCGAGAAATTGGACGAGGATGACGTTTCGGCCACTTATAAAATTGGCGCAGGTGAAATTTGGGATTCGGTCGTCGAACGATTGGTCGATGCTGGTTTGAGTGGTGTCGAAGCGATGAGCGCGATTCCGGGGTATGCCGGCTCGACGCCGATTCAAAACGTTGGGGCCTATGGCCAGGAGATTGCGGATACTTTGGTCGAGTTGGAGGCGTATGATACCGATAGCGACGAATTTGTGGTGCTTGATCACGACGAGTGCGGATTTTCTTATCGAAATAGTATTTTCAAGGATCCGGCGACGCGGCATCACATCATCACGTCGATGACGCTGAAACTCAGTAAAGAATCGCCGCGCCCGCCCTTTTACCCGTCGTTACAGAAATATTTGGATGATAATAACATTACCGATTACACGTCGATCAATATTCGTCAAGCGGTAATCGCTATTCGTGCGGACAAATTGCCCGACCCAGCGGAAACCGCTAGCGCCGGTTCGTTTTTCAAAAATCCGATTGTTTCGCGCGCCGTGGCCGATAAACTGCTCGCCGACTTTCCCGATGCACCACATTGGGAAATGCCTGAGGACAAGCAAAAGTTAGCGGCCGGTTGGTTGATCGACCAGGCTGGACTCAAATCCTATAGCGCCCACGGCATGCAAATTTATCCAAAAAACGCGCTGGTCGTGACAAACTTGAGCGCTAAATCCGCCGATGATTTGGAGAAATTCAAATCCGAAGTCATCACCCGCGTCCAGGAAAAATTCAGTGTGACGCTCGAGCAAGAACCCGAAAGTTTATAGCTTGACAAGAGCTTCGATAACATGTACGATGATTCAGAATCTGATATTAAAAGAGGAGGTTGGTAATGAATCCGAACGCTTATCCAGCAATAGCAAACAATGACACAAAAGCCCCCCCCATCCGCTAACAAATTGGAGAACTTCAGTGATGCACTTGCGTCATATCTTGACGATCCAACTCGAAACACCCCGCTACGAGAAGTAGCAAATTGTAACGCTTTTCAGTTAATTAATGGGAAAGTGATCCTGGATCTAGATTGTCTAGAAGAGAGCCACCATTCTCACCGAAGCTCGTCAGGCGAGCTCATTTGGATAAACAGGCTAGAGCGGCTTCTCCAAACGCTTAACCGCCAAGAGCTAGTAGTTGGCTGCTCTAGATCAGCTAATCCACTACTACCAGATCTACTTTTGCAGATCGACGAGAATGATGTATTTTCTAAGAAAAGTCTAGACAATCAAGATATCCCACCAGAACCTGACGGGGTAGTCACTGAGGAAGAATTCGAGCACTTCCAACGGCGGCTCATGGGTGATTATTTGCAGTATTTGATCGACCGCATGAGCAACGATACACAGCGAGCGGCAGCGTTTATTAAACGAATTCATCAAGCTGGGATTTTGTTGCCCGGTGAGACTCGAGAGGCTCCGGATTATTATCTACCAAATCCTAAATTAACTGAATATAAGGAAGAAACTCTTAAACGGCATTATAATCAATCGGATGATCCCGACGAACGACAGGCTTTGGCGCGCGAGTGGAACCATAGAAACGCAATCGACTATCTCTATCGCAACGACCACTCTCCCGTAAATATATATTCGAATAAGATTACAGTTTGGGCCAGTAAACTATATCATGATTTACCAAATATGGATGGATATGAATGGGGTGACCAATTTCAACCACCAGCGCTCGCACAGTTGGCAGCAAACGCTTGTCGACGTGATTTGATAATTCTCGTTGAGGATACAGATCGGGAGGGGCAAGACGATCAAGGCAACCCGACTCATGTGTCAGGATATTATTCTGCACAATATGATGGTATAACTGGCTCACTAGTCGTAGTTTCGTCTTCGAGTATATGGGAGCCATCTCGGCAGAGAGTAGTCCAGTCTGAGTTTTCTTCCGACGAAGAAGCGAAGATCAAAGAGGCACTCATTAGATTGGTTGGAGTGCGCGTCCGTAGGAGAGCGCTAGAAGCCCGCGATTTACTTATACAACAGTTCACTGACTTAGGGATATTTGACGATGAAGATCTACAGTGATACATACCGTGACGTGTTAGTAGTCGTGAGTGGTTAATTCATCCTTTAATCGTTCACGAACAAATTCTTCGGCACGTTCGATAATTCTAGTTTGATCCATCTTTTTCTCCTTGTTTGTCACTCGGCAGTGGAAATTGTTGTGAGAATTCTTGGACTTCTTGGCGTAGTTTCTCTAGCACGCTCGGATTATCGCGATTATCGATCGCTAGTTTCATCCATTCGGCGATTTGCTCCATATCCTTTTCGCGCAGGCCGCGAGTCGTAATCGCCGGCGTACCGAGACGAATACCCGATGGGCGAAACGGTGGCTGCGTGTCATCAGGAATCGCATTTTTATTGAGCGTCAAACCAATTCGATCGAGCACTTCCTCGACGATGCCACCGTGAACGCCGAAACTACTCATGACATCAGTTAGGATTAGGTGGTTGTCGGTACCGCCAGTCACTAGTTTGAAATCACGCTTCTTTAATTGCTCCGCCAGCTCTGCCGCATTGGCCACAATCTGCGCCGCGTATTTTTTAAACTCGGGTTGCAAAGCTTCATGAAAAGCCACGGCTTTCGCGGCGATCACGTGCATCAACGGCCCACCCTGGGTGCCCGGGAAAACCGATCGATCAATCAAGGTTGGAATATTCGCAAGAGTTTTGGCTGGCTTTTTCAAAGGATTGCCAACCACTCCACGCGACAAAATTAATC
Organism: Candidatus Saccharimonadota bacterium; assembly: GCA_009776375.1. Lineage (GTDB taxonomy): Bacteria > Patescibacteriota > Saccharimonadia > Saccharimonadales > Saccharimonadaceae > WQXA01. Next base: position 7,385 of record WRNW01000007.1, read on the forward strand.
CACCGCGCGGTCCGCGCAGGGTTTTATGCGTCGTCGTCGTGATGACATGAAAACCAAAATCGAACGGATTCGGGTGCACGCCGCCGGCGATTAATCCCGCCACGTGCGCCATGTCGGCCATCAGCAGACAGCCAGGAATTTTCTTGCCGATCGCCGCAAACTTGGCAAAATCGGGAATCCGCGAATAGGCCGAATAACCAACCAACAAGATTTTCGGTTGCTCCTTAATCGCGATTTTTTCGATTTCGTCATAATCAAATTCTCCCGTCGTCGGATCCATTTTGTAGCGAACGAAATTATAGATTTGCGCACTTTGGGTGACCGGCGCGCCGTGCGTCAAATGTCCGCCATAACCGAGATCCAAGCCGAGCACCGTATCGCCAGGTTTTAGCCAAGCATTATAAACCGCATTGTTCGCCTGGGCGCCAGAATGTGGTTGAACATTGGCATGATCCGCGCCAAACAATTTTCGCGCCCGAGCAATCGCCAGTCGTTCGACGCGGTCGGTATTGGTCTGACCACCATAGTAGCGATGATTCGGCAAAATTTCTGTGGCAATCATCGATTCGTCACTGTCGAGATCAGAAAAATTCGGATAACCTTCGCTATATTTGTTGGTAAACACCGAACCCATCGCACTCAAAACTTGCGCTGAGACATAATTTTCGCTGGGAATCAGTTCTAGACCGCCGCGTTGACGTTTCATTTCGTTATCGATTAGTTCAAAAACTTTTTGATCAAACATTTCTCCTCCTTCTTTAATAAAATCAAAAGAAACTCGTTTCATAGTTCTCTTTCGATTCTACGTCATGACTTCCTCCTCCGATTGCTGACCCTAGTATAACACATCACCTGGATCATGGCGAGTCCTTGCTTTTGATATATCATGTGTGATATATTACTTGGTACTATGGAAAAAGAACTTTATCGCGAAAAAATTGGCAAATTAATCGCCGAGCTACGTACGAATCACTGTTTGACACAAGCCGAGTTAGCCAAGAAACTGGGCACCAGCCAGTCGGCGATCAATCGTATCGAAAAGGGTACGCAAAATATCAGTATTGAGATAATCGCTCGGATTTCCGATGCGTTGAACGCCGAGATTTTATCCGTTAACAAGGAAAGTAAACTCAATTTACGCATTCATGGTGGTCGTCAACTGAGTGGTGAAATTCGGGTGAAAACTAGTAAGAATTCGTCACTCGGGGTGCTCTGCGCGTCGCTGATGAACAAAGGTAAAACCACTCTGCGGCGAGTTGCTCGGATCGAGGAAGTCAACCGCATTTTGGAAGTTTTTGAATCGATTGGTGTACGTTATCGTTGGTTGAATACCGAAAATGATCTCGAGATCGATCCGCCAAAACGACTTTCATTGGACAAAATGGATGTCGACGCTGCCAAAAAAACTCGAACGATTCTGATGTTTCTTGGACCGCTGCTTCATCAATACAAGGAATTTCGTCTGCCATTTGCGGGTGGTTGTAACATCGGTAAACGCACCGTTGAACCGCATTTGGTTGGCCTGAGCCGATTTGGGATGAGTGTCGAAGCCGCCCAAAATACGGATTATTACCAGGTGCACGTCGAGCCACGCCAGCCCGACGGTACGATCGTGCTGACCGAGCGTGGTGATACGACGACGGAAAATATCGTCATGGCGGCGGCGCTGAACGATGGCGAAACGATTATTCGTAACGCTTCGCCGAATTACATGGTCCAGGATGTTTGCTTTTTCCTACAAAAACTCGGCGTCAAAATCGAAGGTATCGGCACGACGATTCTCAAAATTCACGGGGTTAAGGAAATCAATCGAAACGTTGAATATTTTGTCAGTGAAGACCCGATCGAAGCGATGAGTTTTCTGGCTGCTGGAATTATGACTGATTCGGAAATCACCGTGCGGCGTGCGCCGATTGAATTTCTCGAACTAGAACTCGCCACACTGCGCGGTATGGGTTTGAATCTCGAACTGAGTCCAGAATATTTTTCTCAGAACGAAAAAACGCGACTGGTCGATATTACGATCAAGAAATCCGAACTGACGGCGGCTAGCGACAAAATTCACGCGCTGCCGTTTCCGGGGATTAATATGGATAACTTACCTTTCCTAGGATTAATCGCCACCATGGCCGAAGGACGAACCTTGATTCACGATTGGAGTTACGAAAATCGGGCAATTTATTTTACCGAACTAACTAAATTGAATGCCCAAGTCGAGTTGGTCGATCCGCACCGCGTTTACCTCACTGGTCCGACCCACTGGCGGCCGGCCGACATGGTCGCTCCACCGGCGCTCAGGCCGAGTGTCGTCGTTCTCCTGGCTATGCTGGCTGCGCCCGGCACGTCGATTTTGCGCGATGTTTATAACATCAACCGCGGTTACGAAGATTTCTATAAACGCCTCAACAGCCTCGGTGCACACATTGAAACTTTCCGCGAAATTTGATACGATACTCGCGCATGGTGGCTATAGCTCAGTTGCTTGTCCGAGCGCGCAGGCGCGAGTAGAATCATAAGCGGCTGCCGCTCTAACCAACTGACCCAGTTGTGATAGAGTGGATATAGACATCAGTCGTTTTGGTCGTGGTGGCTATAGCTCAGTTGGTTAGAGCGGCGGGTTGTGGTCCCGCAGGTCGTCGGTTCGAGCCCGATTAGCCACCCCAGCATTGAAACTTTTTCAACTTTCCGCCGCTGTAGGCGGTTTTTAATTACCCTGGTAACTTTCTACAAAAAAGTTCGAACCTATTTTAGTACGAAATAAAATGGAACCGAATGTTTCTCCTCGTCAGTTTTAGAGCATTACGATTTTGTCAATAAAACTAGGTACTTGTGCGGGAAATCGTTCTGTCCACTTACCCTAGTTACATATTGTGCGGTAAACATTCCACGAATGCTCATTAGCATGTTATTTAAGGTTTCTCTCTCGGCAACCGTTACCAAGGCATGTCCATCATAGGGTAAAATATCTGCTAATTTTTTGAAAAAAGATTGCTGTTGGTCTAGACCAATAATAAAGTTAAATATTGCCGCTGCTTCAATCTTTTCGGCAATTTCGTCTGGAATATTTTCCAAAGTTGTACCAACAGCATGTTCTTCGTCTAACTTCCCGTCATCGACAGCTTTTTGTAATGATTCCTGGTCAGGATCTATGCCATAAACCTCGCTTGCACCAAGCCGGTAAAATAAATTTATAAATCTGCCGTCTCTTGTTCCGATGTCTGCTACAACCTTGTTGTCGAAGCCGTGGAAACCAATTTTTTCACCAAGTTCACTAATGTCTTCAAATAAATTAAAGCTGTGTTCAATACTGCCTCTTTGCGCCTCTTTTTCAGTTATGGCTTTTTGCCTCGCTAAATAAGGGTTTTCTGGTAACTGAGCAATTTTCTGCTCAATGCGCCCAGCCTCAAACTGATCTCCTGCTTTTTCTGCCGATTCTTTTGCTTTTTCTAAATCGCCAATTTGTTCCCACAGGCGCATAGCTTGATGATGATGTGTTGCTCGGTCGTATAAGTCCGCTGCTTCGACAATTTTACCCGACTCTTTTAGGGAATTCGCAATTTCATACAGTTCACGAGACGTCTTTCCGACATAAGGATCAATATTGGGTTGATCGTCTGATTTCTCAAAGGTAAATAGCGGCGTTCCGCTGGTCACTTCACTTAGTCCATTAAAACCTTTTGTGTTCTCAGGATTCGGCGCAACAGTTGTGGCTCCTAGATTGTTGCTCATAGCGACTGTCCTTTCTGGTCGCCATAAACAAAATAGCGACCACATGCAGTTCGCTAAAACATCAACAATCTATGCCTTTACAGGTTTTGATCGCGCACATGGTCGCAACTTTCCCGTAAAGGCACAGCGTGTGCCATAGATTGTTAAATTGATGTTTTAGCAACTCTAGTATAGCACCTTTTTGCATGCAGGCTAACATCAAAAAATCGTGATGCCCTAAAACTGGCGGGGAGCCATTTTTTGTCCTTTTCAATACTTACGCGAACTTAACAAAAAAATTGCCCAAACGGACAACTTTTCTGAAAAAATCTCTGCATTGGTACTCCGGGAGGGATTCGAACCCCCGACACGCGGGATAGAAGCCCGCTGCTCTGATCCACTGAGCTACCGGAGCATGTTGTAATTTTAACAACGATGGTGCGGGCGGCGAGACTCGAACTCGCGTCAGAAGTTTGGAAAACTTCGATATTAACCCCTATACGACGCCCGCGCTAGGAGACATTATACCATCACTGAGAGTTGTCTTTCAAACCGCCGCTATCCTGTAGATCCTCTAGCGTAATTCGCAGCCCCGAACCGGCCACCAATTCCCTCTTCAGCATCTTTTCCGCCACAATGTTTTCGACTGTTCGTTGAACGACGCGACGCAGTGGCCGCGCGCCGAGTCGCGGGTCGTAACCGGCGTCAACCAAGGCTTGCTTGGCGTCCGTATCAACAGTCACCATGACTTTTTGGACTTCTAGATTCTTATTGACGCCATCGAGGATTAGGTCGACGATTTGCAGGAGTTCTTCCTTGGTCAACGGTCGAAATACGACAATTTCGTCAAAGCGGTTCAAGAATTCTGGGCGAAATTCCTGGGTGGAAATCAACTCGTCTTGAAGTTGGTCAGAAAACTGTTCAAGTTTGTAACCTTTGTCAATATATTCACGAATTCGATCGGCGCCGGCGTTACTCGTGGTAATCAAAATTGTGTCACGAAAAGAAATCTCTCGATTATTAATATCCCGCAAGATTCCTTCGTCCAAAACTTGGAGCAACGTCGTGAGAACGGATTCGTGGGCCTTTTCAATTTCGTCAAGCAAGACAACCGAAAACGGATTTTTCTGGACCTGAGCGGACAGCGAATTCGGATCGGTCGCGCCATCGGCAATCAGTCGCGCTACGTCGTCACTGCGGACATATTCGTTAAGGTCGATCCGCACCATGTGGTCTTCACCACCGAAGTAGACCGCCGCTAAGCTTTTGGCTAACTCAGTTTTACCAACACCCGTCGGGCCGAGGAACAAAAATGTACCGATCGGCCGATTTTCGTTACGCACTCCCGCCCGCGCTCGCCGCAGCGCCGCCGAGACCGCCGAGACCGCCGCGGTTTGGTTAATCATTCGTTCATGAATCAAATTTTCTAGGTTGAGCAACATTTCGCGCTCTGCTGGTTCGTCGGCGTCAACCGAACCGCCGACTTTGACGCCGAGGGTTTTTTCGATCGCCGTGACCACCGATTGTGCCGTAACTAAACCATTCTCGGCTTGGGCAGCTGCACTTTCGAGCAGTTGAATCATCCGCTCCGGCTGGGCGATGTCTTGGACATAACGCTCGGATAGACGATAGGCCTCGACCAGCGCCTGATACATGAAAGTGACTTTGCGTTGGAATTCGATAGAAATGATTTGGTCCTCAGCGATTTTCAAGACATCATCGCGTCCCGGTGGTTCGACCTGGAGACGATTGAGACTAGCCGCCAGGGCTGGTTTGGCTTGGGAAATCTGTAAAAACCTCTGCTCATCGAGTGATAAAATTAGTCGCAGCACACCGCCCTCGAGAACTGGCTGGAGAATGTTCGAGATATCCACCGAGCCAGTGTCGTCCTCGAAAAAGAGCTGCGCATTGTCGAGAAACAGAATGATATTTTTGGCTTCGTGCGCCTCGACGAGCAGGTTGTTGACCAAACTTTCAATTTGGCCGCGACCGCTAGCTGCCGAGATCAGTGAAGCTGCGTCCAGTGCGAAAACTTGGCGAAAACGTAAATTATTGGGGATTTTGTTAGTCCCATCCATGATAGTTTCAGCAAAGCTGTCTACAATTGTTGACTTTCCCGCGCCGAGCGGGCCGATGAGTGCTACATTCTGTCGCCCACCAGATCCGAATGTGTTAATAATTGATGCGACCAATTCTTGATGACTTTCCAAGTGAGTGTTAAACGAGCGGCTAGCAGAATACTTAGCCGATAGATTGACGCCAAAATATTGCAAAGTTGGGATATAACCAAAATCCCAATCGCGGGCGATACCACCGGTCAACTTTGGCTCGTCATGATAACGAATCAGTGCACCTAAATGCGAAAACCATTCAGCGCCATTCACGATGTCGTCTTCATCGAGATGCAGCGCGCTCAAAATGTCTTTCATGGCCGGCGTCATGCGGACAATCGCCGCCGTTAGCGTCGCTGCTGAAATGGTTTCTGGCTTGTCTGGTAAAGATTCGTGGATTTTTAAGGTTTCTGCCCAGATTGGTTCTGAATCGGCTGGCTCTGGTGACGCCAAATCTGGCAAAAACTGGGCTGAGATACCGAACCGGACAAAGAAAAACCGCCCGCCATTGGTTTTCATGACCGCCGTCGCTAGATCGCGCGGTGACGGATCCTTGGGCAACACACCCAATAAATCTCCTTCTAAAATATCCGATAGATTTTGTGGATTTTTAGTCGGCGGGAGTTGACCAAGATCATGAACTTTCCAGATATGAAACATCATCGGCCAAGTTATCAGCCCGAGCAGTAGCCAACCGATCGGTTCGGCAAGAATCAGTAGCGCTGCCCCGCCCAGTAGCAAAAGAATGGTTAGTGCCACAGCAATTAAATCTAGAAACCTGCCGCCACGAGCGTTGAATCGCGCCTTGACACCCCGCATTGATCTAAATTTTAGAATAGGTTCCACGGCGTTCCTACTGTTAACATTAGAGCCATGCCGATCACCGGCACTAGCGGAAAAATCGGCCAAAGGATTAAACGAATCAGGCTAATAATCAGGATTAATACTAGTGTGATTGCACCAAAAATAATCATAAAAAAGCGCATGAAGGCGCCGATCATACGACTAAACATGCGGTCACTCCATGCTCGAAAACTTGAGCTAATGTCGTTGCCGATTTCGTTAGCCGAAATTTGGCGAAATGGCGCAAAAAATGTTTTGATGAGTAGCGGAATCGAAAACCAATCGTTGGTTCTGATCATCGTGTCACCGATGCGCGAAACCTGGCCACGCCAGCCAGTGTTATACCACCACCCGAGAAACCCCACCAAAAGCATACGGATATTGTATCACATCTATCTGTGATAGAATAGATATTATGAGTGGACACAGCAAATGGGCAACGACTAAACGTCAAAAAGCCGTCACCGATGCCAAGCGCGGCGCGGTTTTCACGAAAATCGGCAACATGATCGCGATTGCGGCGCGCGGCGGAACCGATCCGGCGATGAATCCAAGTTTAGCCATGGCGATCGAAAAGGCAAAAAGCGCCAACATGCCAGCGGCGAATATTCAACGTGCCATCGATCGGGTGGCTGACAAATCCGCAGCCGTCCTCGAGGAAGTTGTCTACGAAGCCTACGGGCCGGGCGGTATCGGGCTGATTATCGAGACGGCGACGGATAATCGCAATCGGACTTTTCCAGAAGTGCGGACGGCCTTGACCAAGCACGGCGGGACATTGGCCGAGCCTGGCAGTGTGGCGTTTCAATTTGCTAGAAAAGGCGTTATCCGCGTCGAAATTGGCGAGAATCAGGATGCCGACGAGTTGCTATTGATCGCTTTGGACGCGACGGCCGAAGACGCTGTTCAGGAGGAAAACGAATTGATAATTTACACCGACATGAAAGATTTGCACCACGTGCGTCAGGAGATTTCTGCCAAAGGTTTGAAAGTTGTTGACGCTGGTTTGGAATACGTTGCCAGCACCCCAGTCGAAATTTCCGACCCCGATACCGCCCAAAAAATTATGAATTTACTCGAAGCCGTCGATGATCTCGACGATGTCCAAGCAGTTCACACGAATGCCGACCTTGTGATATAATAACAACACCTGTCCCGGGGTGTGGCGCAGTTGGTAGCGCGCAGCGTTCGGGACGCTGAGGTCGTCCGTTCAAGTCGGATCACCCCGACCATTTTGGACAGGCGATTAGGTGCCGGGGTGTGGCGCAGTTGGTAGCGCGCCGCGTTTGGGACGCGGAGGTCGTCCGTTCAAGTCGGATCACCCCGACCAGTGAAGTTCAGAATGTCACTTGTGGCATTATGAATTTCACTAGAATTATAAGCTCCGTTCTTGCAGGACCAGGTCCTGCAATCCAGGTCCTGCAATCAAGATATGGCAGTAAATATAATTGCTGGTAATTACTTAAAGGTCATTTGGTCATACGATAAGCCGGAGATGAAGGATATGGGCAAAGTTAATATGACTGGTAATTTCTTAATGAGTTTAGAGATAAGCATATTAGAGAATTTTAATAATTTCTGGGACAAGCAATGGGAGGGACATAATAAATGACCAAGAAGAATAAACGAATGCTGATAGTGTTATCGGTAGCACTGATTCTTTCCATAGTGGCAATGGTAATAGCCAGCCAGAAGCCAGAACCTCAGCCAGTTGTCCACCCGTGCGAAGAAAGATACACTGATACAATCGACATTTTGAACTGTATGAACGGCGTAGAGCAATAGCAAGCCGAAAAGTCCTATAACCCCCTGTCCAAACATACATATACCTGTATAGTATCTTTTTGAAATTGGGGGGTGGGGGGTCGGTTGTGTGCGTAAAATTAGAGCAAACGAACCCGCCCATTTACTCGTCAAGTAGTCATTACTCTCCTATTGTATTTCCTTCAAACGCAATCACAGAGTGGCGAGCAATACCTGCCGGGCTATATGCCGGTCTTTTTTGAGTTAACAGATAAGAAGATAAAGGAGAGCCATCAAAAAAATCGTTAGCAAGCAACAAACTAGTCGCCTACTTTGACTCGATATAGTGTTTGTAGCGTTTTAGTGCTTTTCGGCTTCTCTTCAATTTACTCTTGTTGTTTGATTTCTCTACTTGTTGTTTTAGGGCGTAATACTTTAGTCTAGTTTTCGACCCGACAGCCAAAGACTTACGCCCCATAACAATACCTAAATGCTCAAAAGCCCATTTTCCTATGAGATTTCCACTCATGTCGTATGTGCTACCATCGTGATTCACTATGCGAGATTTGTCATCATTGAGCAACAGGGGCTGGTTCTTATCGCCAGTTTTTAGCACTTTATCTATCTCTTTATGTAATTTAATCATATCTTGGACGGTGACTTTACTGGCAGTTATCCCGATATCGTCCACATATATGGCGATTCTGTAATCCTTATCCTTGAGAACTTTTCTTGCAACTCTATCTATCCTAATAAAAGCATCCAGGTTACACCAAACTGCCAATCGTGGAGACGGAGAGAACCCGCGGGCGATAGTCTTGCAATTGCCCGGAGCGTCCTTAGCTCCTATAGGAACACAGCATAAGTCCGCTAGTGTCGTAGCCCCCTTGCCGTGACAACCACATTTTTGTGCGAATAGACTACGGACACGGTCATATTGATTCTGCTCGAAGAATCGCTTTAAGTCCAACGCCAACAGCATTCGTTTTTGTTTGCTACCGAGTAAGTGTAGGACTGCCGCTTTATGATTTTTACCGCTTACGCTACCAAATATAAAATCGGGGAGCATAGAATCATACGGGTTCAGAACTCTAGTGTTGATTAGCTTGAGTAATTTACCCAACTTTGTGCCGTATGCACTTCGCACCCACTTATTCTTTTTGGGCTGCGACATTTTCAGATTATCTTTCCAGTATTTGTCGTAATGCTCCAAAACATCATTGATTAGCTCAAGAGCTTCCTCGTAAGAAAGCGACTTGCTGATAATTCTTTTTGCAAGTTCATTCTTGCTACGTATGCCAATGTCCGGATAGCGTTCATTCATATTATTTTAGTAACTTAGACCTATTCTTTATGAGGTAATCTTGCATTTTGATACCCATTGACAGTAGATTCTTCTCGACACCAGAAGCATTAGCTGGGTCTGCCTCCTTATTGCCATACAAAAAAGGTGTGATGGAGGCGGGGTGGACGCGTAGAGCCTCTGCTATCTTAAGCAGCAGTTTCTTAGATACTTCTTTCTGACCGCTCTCGACCATAGCAATAAGGACTGGCGATGAACCAATCTTATTTGCAAACTCAGCTTGAGTTAAGCCAGCTTCGCTACGAATTTTCTTTATAAGTTCTGGAAACGTATACATATTTTCTCCTCTCGACTACAGGCTAGGGGTGGCGATTAGCCACCCGCAATGTCGCGGATTATTCTTACTATTTGCGATATAATCGACAGAATAGTTTTCACTTTCCGCAACACCTTGATAAGCATTGCTTATCTCCAGCCCGTTGTACGGACGCCACGATTCACGGTAAAAAGAGTATCTGACTTCTTCTTTCATAAGCGGCTCCTTCCAATAAGGGTTAGTCTATTAAAGTTATTGAATGGACAATCTACTCTCGCAGCTATCAAAATTAAATGGGCGAAGGCGTCCGGTGGTATCCTGCAATCGCAAACTTTTGATAGCTACGATTTGGACAGTCCCTTGATGAAGAAAGATTAAACTATTAAGCTTATGACTTACTAGCTACCTAACCATAAGGCGTTACTACTTCCCATGAGGGAAGTCTCAGATGCTCACACATCTCAATATATTAACTTGATAGCGTTATATTATGAATCGATTTGTAAAAGAACTAACCTGCATCCAGTATATACGAAACGTATATAAATTGTCAATGGTAGTTTTTACAACACAAACGGGTATATTTAGCACTCGTCGAGCTAAAAGGCATACGACATCAATTTTTTATTTTGACGTGTCGCAACGCCCTGTGCTGTCGGTCTAAAAAAGTGAAAATACCTATTTTATACCATAGGCTAGACCCATATATCGCACTAGGGGTGGTGGCGACTACCGCCGAACGGTTAAACCATGATACAATTATAGAGTCGGTTAATCTCAAAGGCATTTGCACCGCATTTAGAGAGAATCGTAGTTATATAATCGTGTAACTTAGCCGACCAGTAAAATTCATGACGCCATTTATGGCGTTTTTGATTATAAGCTCCGTTCTGACTGTTGCTGCGGGAACGGAGCTGATTGTAAATCCTATACTTTTTCAAAATTCATGTTATATTAGTAAAGTCAGAGTTTCGAACAGGAAGCGTTGATTAACGCGGTTAAACCATGTAATGGGCAGCCGCGAAAAACAGATCAGGTTTAACCCTGTTCGAAGCTCTGACAGCTACGTGGCTGTCCTTTTTGATAGCCACACAAACTACAAGGAAAGGAGCGCCCAAGATCATAGCGAACAACCAAAACCGTCGAAGATTATCACATTAATTTGGCTCTAAAGGAAGGAGTTTTATGGAAACAGGCGACTTAAGACGATTTGGAGATATAGATCCCTCAGCTGAGCCTGACAAACAATCATACCCACAAACTGCAGTGCTCATGCAAGTGGCTAAAGGGTTCATCGACAGTCAGGGTGATCCTGTGACCGAGCAGACAACTGCAACTCAGCAGGGTATCGAGTCATTCAGTCTAGAGGGTGTGTTGGATCCGTCAATTAACCTGGGCATACTCTCAGACGGGATGAAGGAACTTCTGGAGAATCTCTACTTTGAATTTGTCAAAGGGTGGGATGAGAAGACGCGAGACCCTGCGGCAGAGACGGAGTTCAACAACCTGTCGCTCGACGAAAAACTCGATCATGCAAATAAGCAATTCGAGAATGGCCAGTCCTATGACATAGTTGATGGTGTGCGCTACCAGGCCATGCGAGCCTACTTGCTTGGCTACTCAGAAGAGCGGCGGGATGGTGTCTTGTCAGCGGCGTGGTTAGAAAAGCAGCTTCGTGAATACGAAGCTATCGAACAAAAAGGTATGAGCACCCTCACCCGAGGTGAGTTTGTACGCAAAGTACTTATGGATTTCATCGTAAAATATGGGGAGACCCACGAAGCATGTTTATCGGACGAAACGCTCATCGCAGGTGATGCTTTTGAGGACTTACATGAGATCGAGGCGGAGCTTGGTATTGAACCATTCAAGCTAGAAAGAGTACTTAACCCGTCGATTAACATAGATTCAATTACGAATGAGCTGAGAGAATGCTTGACACAGATTTACTATACTTTTATCAGAGCACTAGAAGAGTACGAATTCGGTCTGTTGGATGATTATGATGTTTGGCACGAACTCAAAGAGTTGGAACAGATGATTGCAGGATACCGCATGATGGGCAATCTCCACCGTGTCTTCTGACACGAATTGAAAAACCATAAGCCCCGTTTTTGCAGGACCTGGTCCTGCAAGAAAATCATCCAGTACAGATAATTTCATCGCTATATCACGACCTCCAGCATTTAGTCTTTTACACTCTGCAAAATAATGATATAATTTACGTCATGTGCGGAATATCTGGCTATTTTAATGTTGTAGCGGACGAAAAATTACTGAACACCATGAACGAATGCTTGGCGCATCGTGGACCTGATGGTGCGGGAGTTTTTTCAGACCGCAAAGCCAAGGTCGGCTTGGCGCATCGTCGTTTATTAATTATCGGTAAAGTTGGCGGTGAACAACCGATGACTACCGCTGATGGTCGCTATACGATGATTTACAATGGTGAAGTCTACAATTATCTGGATTTGCGTGCCGAATTAGAGCAACTGGGGCACAAATTCGCAACTGATTCCGACACCGAAGTGGTTTTGGCGGCATTCGCCGAATGGGATACGGCCGCATTCGACAAATTTAACGGCATGTGGGGACTGGCGATCTACGACAATAAAACCGAGCGCCTAGTCCTATCTCGCGATCATTTTGGCATCAAGCCGCTGTATTTTGCGAATGTAAAGAAAGGTGGTTTAATTTTTGCATCGGAAATCAAGCCGCTAGTCAACAGTGGCTTAATTGCAAAGAAGCCCAATGACAGGGTGATTTATCGTTACCTCAAATTCCGCATTCATGACGACAGTGATGAAACTTTCTTTGACGGAGTGCGAAAATTGCTGCCTGGACAAATGCTAATCATAGGCAAGAATCACAAACCCCAAATTAGTTCTTACACCCAGTTTCGCGAGGATTTAGAAAAATGTACGCAGATAAAGACGCCATATGATGATGTCGCAGCCAATAACTATCGTGACCAATTGATTCAATCTATACGTCTGCGATTACAGAGCGACGTACCGATTGGGACCTCCCTGTCTGGCGGGCTAGACTCATCATCTGTGGCAATTTTGATTAGCCAATTAATGCGCGACGATAAAAAATCCACCGCATCAGTCGGCGCTAAGCAAAATACTTTTTCAGCAATTTTCCCAGGATCGCTCAATGACGAAGAAAAATACGTAGATGCGGCCGCCGCAGCAACTGACCAATCCCTGCTAGTGCACAAGATTCGTCCAACGGCCGACGAGTTCAAGGCTGATTTGTCTGATTTTATTCGCACCCAGGAGGAGCCGCTGATTTCGACCGGGCCATACGCCCAATACGTTGTAATGCGCGAGGCCTCAAAGCATGTCAAAGTCCTGCTGGACGGTCAGGGCGCCGATGAAATCATGGCCGGCTACGTGCCATACTATTTGGTTTACCTAAAACAGCTGCGTCGCGAAAAACGTTGGCTGAAATTAACCGCTGAACTGTTAATGTCATTAGATGTACTGTTGCGGTTGGTGCGCTTTCGTATCATAGACAAGCTGCGCCTTCGCCGCCGCATCGATCAATCTACCTTTCTGAAGCAAAAGTTTGTAAAAGAAAATCATCGCGAGAAGTTTACAAATATTCCCAATAATTTGAAATTGCGCCTGTTGGATGATCTGTTCAAAAACAGTATTCCGGCACTGCTAAGATACGAGGACAAAAACACTATGCGTTTTGGCATCGAGGGTCGTGTGCCATTTCTGGATCGTGAACTGGTAACGCAAGTCTTTACATTGTCTGACGATGCAATCATCAGGCATGGCTGGAACAAGCGCATTTTGCGCGACAGTCTGCGTGGCCAATTGCCGGATTTGATTCGTCGACGCCGCAATAAAATAGGCTTTACAACCCCCGAAAGCGAATGGTTTATACGATTGAAAAATCATTTCTACAGTATTTTCTTGTCCGAAGAATTCGCTGGTCGCGAATACTTTAATCAGCCGGAGGTCCTGAGTGCGTTTGAGGGCTTCATAAAAGGAAGAAACAACGTTGACACTATGGCCTTTTGGCGAATAATTAACGTTGAATTGTGGTTACGCGAATTCTTTGATGAACCAAAGATCGCGCCAAAGACCAAGTCGAGTGATTTCGTACCCAACGACAAGAAGAAATTAGACATCGCGGTTGACTCACGAGCGTTTCGACGCTATCCATTGCGTACAGAACTTGTTGATTCTACAACCAAACTGGATACCTTCGTGGTCGATCGTGTCAAGCAATTTTTCGCAAAGTTACCAAAACAGCCCACCAAACACCAGGTAGCTACAGACGGCAAATGGTTTCTGTTTATTAGCGAGAAGATTGTTGCGATTACACAGGGTCGATCGTATTTTGTCTGGAATATAAAAACTGGCTTTTGGGCGCGTACACTCAGTCGGTTTGTCACACGCACCCCAACTGGTATTGGCCTAGGCAGCCCATTTACAATGCAACTTGCGATCCAAGAAGCCGGCTTGCCGCGCATTCTATTCGCATCAATCGGTAGCGCTGTATGTAAATTATTCGGCAAGCGCGGAGTATTCTATAATCTGGTTGGTAATAATATTCGCGCTATTGACGGACCGACAGAATATTCAGTTTATCCGGCCAATGTTTCCGCAAAACTACCGCCAAAAGATCCCGAGAAAGTTGCAGCGCAGCTATCTGCGAAAGTTCGCAAGGCTGTACCACAACGATACCAGAAAAGCTTCGCGGGTGTTGTAGTAATAGACGCAAACGATATTGGACGCAATATGATGGGTACTGACACAGACGAGACCGCACATACTTTGGAAGAAATTTTCGCCGACAATCCCCTCGGGCAAGCAAACCAGCAAACACCTTTGTGCATAGTTTTCGAGCAGACAAAATAGCGCCGAGAAAAACTACGCACTCCATGACTTTTTATTCTACCACATTGTCCTCGCGGAAATTGTGTTTCGTCACATGTTTCAGGTAGAAAATCGCCGCGACGATTATGGCGAAAACCGCCGCCGAAGCCCAAGACGAGACGACAACTTCTTGGCTAGCGCCGGGTAAGTCCGACACCCAGCGCGCCACGCCGATCACATAATCGAGTAACCATTGCGCCGGGGCGGCGACAATTTGCGCCAAGACGTTCGGCAAAATAAAGGCAGCGATTCCGGCGATGAATGTTAGCAGCATCGCCAGTGGTAACATCGGCAAAACTAGCAAGTTCGCCATTAGTCCATACGGCGAAAACTGCCCCATAAACAGCGCGATAATCGGCGCAGCCATGATTTGAGCCGACGTGGTTTCGATGAAAACGTCTCTGAACGATGCTGGTATCGATTTGTCACCGTCTTTACGAGAAGTGAAACGACGAAGTAATCCAGGGCTCTTGTTAATATCACTGGATCGCTTCGCTACGCTCGCAATGACGGTAGCAGTTTTTCTTTCCCAGAAATAATTTCTGAGCAGTGGTGCCAAAATAATCACGCCGACAAAGGATAGAAATGACATGTACCAACCAGCATCACCCCAAATCACGCTCGGGTCGATAGTGACAGTAATCGTTGCAACAATCGACAGTAGCACGATCGGGTGAAAACGACGACCATAGTACCAGGCGATCAAACTCAAACCCGCCACTAGCGACGCTCGCGTCATCGACGGCGAAAACCCGGTCGTACAGGCAAACGCAAAAACCAATAGGCCGCTAAAACTCAGTGCCGCAAACCTCGAAATCTTGGCGAACAGACGCCGAGCAAAACGAATCAAAATCGTCAAGTTGTAACCACTGGCCACGACGATGTGTGTGAGTGATGCCGCGATAAACGCCATCGATAGATCCGCCGGCAAGGCGGTTTTCTGCCCCGCCAGAATCCCCATCCCGAGATCGGCAGCCGGCACATCGATCACCGTGCGCAATTTGTCGCCAAAACCATCGCGGATATCACGCATCGGATCAGCATCGGGCGAGCGCGTCACCGAAACCAAGCTCGCAAACGACATTGATGCTGGAAAAGTGCCAAAGCCCTCCCCCAACTTACCGGAAACTTCTACTATGTCGCTACGTTTAACCTCCGCACCACGCGCCATCACACTGACCCAAATCTGACCCGGTAGTGGTGTGAAATATTCGTCCAAATTCCCTACTTCGCCCGACAAATCGTCATAATCAGTCGCCAAAATAACTTCGGCACCAACCAACTTTAATCGTAAATCGTGACTCGTTCCGATATCCGGATCTTCTTTGACAGCGCCGCGCAGAATTACTTCCTGCCCAAGCCAATCGCTATAAACATTTAGATCAACCCGTGCCCACGTTCCCCGCGCCAGTCCGAGAATTAGACCGGCGACAAACGCAAAAATCACCATGATGCGCAAACGACTAACAAAAGTTAAAATAATCAAAATCGCCGCCACCGCTAGCCACAGCGGCGCCGCAAAAAGACTATCGCGCAACAGCAGCGACAACCCTACCCCGCCCAAAAATCCGCCGCAGCTAAAAGCGATCAACCACGAAACATGCAGTCGCTGACCAAGAAAACGCTTGATTAGTTTCACAACCTTATCATAACATAGCTGACGATCTTGCTAGAGCAGAGTTCGTAATTTTCATAAAAACTCTTGACTCGTTTCAACCATAACTGCTATAATGACTAACGTCTCGTGGTGAGACAAACATATAATAAAATAAACCCAAAAAAGGTAAAAGTGAGCATATTGTTGAATAAGCTGTTCGAATGGGCTCGAGACATTAGTCCTGTTCGCAGTTTTCTTTTTCTTCATCAACCACGTTTTCGAATTAGAAAACCAAAACCCGCGGTTGTCATCGTGGCTACGTTGGTTTTGGGAGGACTACTAGTCGGCGCAGCGCTACAGCAGCTCGGCAACTCTCGGGCAGCGTCGTTTAGTGTTGATTCGATTAGTCCGAGCTCAGGTCCGAAAACTGGCGGGACAACGGTGACGATTACTGGGACGAATTTCGAACAAGGGGTTGAATGGCAACAGGTTGCGACGGGTTTGTCTCACTCTGTCGCTCTCGATACTGACGGTAATGTTTATACTTGGGGGTACAACGCCAACGGTCAACTGGGTAATGGTAACTACATTGGCGATAATCTACCAATCAAGATTAGCGATGGAGAGATCAGTGGTAGTGCTTTGACGGCTGGGCTCAAGATCACCCAGATCGCGGCTGGCGCATCGCACACGCTGGCTCTGGATGAGGGTGGTAACCTCTATGCTTGGGGATATAACAGCTACGGTCAAATTGGTAATGGTGATAATACTACCGGCAACTTACCGATCAAGATTTCTGATGGTGCAATCGCTGGCAGCCCGTTGGTCGCTGGGCTAAAAATCACCAAAGTCGCGGGCGGTGGTAGCCATACTCTCGCTCTGGACGAGAACGGCAATCTGTATGCTTGGGGACGGAACAACTCTGGTCAACTGGGGATAGATAATACCACGGACAGCAATCTACCGATCAAGATCTCGGGCGGTGTAGTTGCGGGTAGTCCTTTGACAGTTGGGCTAAAGATCACCCAAATCGCAGCTGGTACTAGTCATACTCTTGCCTTGGACGAGAACGGTAATGTCTATGGTTGGGGATCTAACAGCAATGGTCAAATCGGTAATGGTAACAACACCCCAAGCAATTTGCCGATCAAGGTTTCTGGTGGTGTGATCGCCGGTAGTCCTTTGACAGTTGGGCTAAAGATCACCCAAATCACAGTTGGCGCTAACTACGCTCTCGTTCTGGACGAATCTAGTAATCTGTACGCTTGGGGTCAGAACAGTAATGGTCAACTGGGCAATGGTAATGCTGGAACTAACAGTAGCCTACCGATTAAAATCAGTGACGGTGCGATCGCTGGTAGTCCGCTAACGGCTGGACTACAGATCACCCAGATGGCGGCCGGCCAGTTTCACGCTCTCGCCATGGACACTAACGATCAACTGTACGGTTGGGGATATAACAGTTATGGTCAAATTGGCAATGGTAATAATACCCAGAGCAACCTGCCGATCAAGATTTCTGACGGTGCGATCGCTGGTAGTCCGCTAACGGCTGGACTACAGATCACCCAGATCGCAACTGGTTCTGGCTCTGGTCACACTCTCGCCCTGGATGAGAACGGTCATCTGTATGCTTGGGGTCAGAACAATAACGGTCAACTCGGCAACGGTAATACTGGCACTAATAGTAATCTTCCAGTCCTGAGCGCAGTGATGCCTATAACTGTGGGTGTGACTTTTGATGGACTGCTCTGTACCAACTTGACAGTGGTTTCCGACACTGAAATCACCTGTAAAGCACCGGCACACCCAATCGGTCCGGTAGATGTAGCAGTCACCATTAATGGCGAAACGGTGACTATGACGAATGCTTATGAATATGGGCCTGCTTTTACGGTCACAGGGATTGATCCGGATTCCGGTCCGACGGCAGGCGGACAAACGGTGACAATCACCGGGACAAATCTGGAACAATATCTCTCGGGTTGGAAAATACTGTCGCCGGGATATGATATTACTTTGGCGATTGATCTGGATGGCGATCTCTGGACGTGGGGTGGTGGTCAGCTGACGCCGATCAATTTGTCCGCCGATTCGACTAGCCCGCTCTATGGCCACAGTTTTGTCGATGCTTCGTCTAGTTATGTTCACAGTATGGCGATTGACACCACTGGCGATCTCTGGATGTGGGGATTAAATGACGGTGGACAGTTGGGTACCAATGATTTTGATGATTCGTCTACTCCGATTAATCTGTCCGAATATATTTACGCCAGCGGCACCAACCCGGTTTATGGTCTCAGTTTCGCCAAGGTGGAGACGGGTTCGGAGAGTTCTTATGCTATTGATAGTTCGGGTGATCTCTGGGTGTGGGGACGTAACAATGTGGGCCAACTCGGCGACGGCACTAATGTGACTTCTCCGATACCGATCAATCTTTCTGCCGAGTCTACGACCACAGTCTATGGTACGAAATTCGAGACGGTTAGTTCGGGCATTATGTGCGTGTTTGCGATCGACAGTTCTGGTCTACTGTGGGCCTGGGGAAGTAATAGCATGGGCCAGCTGGGCGATAGTTCTGGGGTTAACTCTCCCGTTCCAATTATGCTGTCAGGCGATCCGACCAATCCAATTTATGGTCGACAGTTTAGCAGCGTGACGGCAGGCACTAATCACGTGCTGGCGATTGATGAGTTTGGTGAGCTGTGGACCTGGGGGAATAACACTAACGGTCAACTCGGCAACAATAACACAACTAGCTTACCGACTAGCCTGTCGGCTGATTCGACTAATCCGCTCCATAGTCTAAGGTTCCAGGCGACGGCAGGCAGTTATTATCACTCTATCGCGATTGATGAGTTTGGCCGGCTGTGGACGTGGGGACGCAATGACAATAATGGTCAGCTCGGTGATGGGACAAATATTAATTCGCCGATTCCGATCAATATTTCTGGTTTATCGAGCAGTCCGGTCTATGGTCAGTTGTTCAAGGATGTGGCAGCCAATCGAAATTACGCTGCGAGTACGACTTTTGCGATTGATGAAACTGGCCAGACCTGGGGTTGGGGTGGTAATAGTAATGGTGAACTCGGTAATGGGACGACCAGCGATGGTGATCTACCGCAACCGAGTGCTGTGGCGATGATTACACCGGTAGTGACTGTTGGTGGATCACCTTGCACTAATGTGACAGTGGTTTCTGGTACGGAATTCACTTGCGTGACTGCGGCGCATGCCAAAGGTTACGTCGACGTAACGGTAACCATCGGTGGTGAAACTGCGATTCTGGCGGGTGCTTATCGTTATTATGATCCGCACACAGTGACGGCCGTGACGCCAGACACTGGGCCGACGGCGGGCGGACAAACAGTGACGATCACGGGAACGAATTTCGAACAAAATGTTGGGTTGGTGCAAATTGTCGGTGGTGGCGATCATACTTTGGCACTGAATGAGAACGGTAATCTCTATACTTGGGGGAATAATAATTACGGTCAGTTGGGCAATGGTACAAATGGTACTGGGACCAACAGCGATGTTCCGATCAAGATTTCTGATGGTGCGATCGCTGGCAGTCCTTTCATCGCTGGACTGAAGATTGTGCAGATTTCGGCTGGGCGGGTTAATTCTTTTGCGCTAGATGAGAATGGTAATCTCTATGCTTGGGGGAATAATGCTGCTGGCCAGCTGGGACGAGGTAATAATACTAACAGCAACCTACCGATCAAAATTAGCGATGGTGAGATCGCCGGCAGTCCGTTGGTCGCTGGGCTAAAAATCACTCGGGTTGTCGGTGGAGTAATGAGTAATTCCGGTAGTCCTGCTAGTAGCTATACTCTGGCGTTGGACGAAAACGGCGATCTTTATGCCTGGGGTCAAAACAATTACGGTCAGCTCGGCAACGGTAATACTGGGACTAATAGCAATA
This sequence comes from Candidatus Saccharimonadota bacterium, assembly GCA_009776375.1. Classification (GTDB taxonomy): domain Bacteria; phylum Patescibacteriota; class Saccharimonadia; order Saccharimonadales; family Saccharimonadaceae; genus WQXA01. The sequence goes on from WRNW01000007.1 coordinate 27,832, forward strand.
TTCCGATCAAGATTTCTGATGGTGCGATTGCCGGCAGTCCTTTCATCGCTGGGCTAAAGATCAGTCAAATTGGAGCGAGTGGCGACTATGGTCACTCCGTGGCTGTGGACACGAATGGTGTTTTGTATACGTGGGGGTTTAACGATTACGGTCAGCTCGGCAACGGTATTACTGGGACTAACAGTAATCTACCGATCAAGATTTCTGATGGTGCAATCGCTAGTAGTCCGCTGATCGCTGGGCTGAAAATTAATCGAATCGCAGTAGGGTTTGGTTATACTTTGGCTCTAGATACTAACAATATTTTGTATGCTTGGGGAAATAACCAATATGGCCAGGTCGGTAACGGCATTACTGGGACTAATCGCAATGTGCCAACCAAGGTGTCTGACGGCGCGATTGCTGGTAGTCCTTTCGTTGCTGGACTGAAGATCATCCAAATTTCGGCCGGTTATGGCCAACCGCTCGTTTTAGATGAAAACGGTGACCTCTATGCTTGGGGGTTTAACCAATATGGTCAGATCGGCAATGGCAATAACTCTCACGCTAATTTACCGATCAAGATCAGTGATGGTGCGATTTCTGGTAGTCCATTGACGGCTGGGCTAAAGATTAAGCAAGTTGCAGCTGGCTATTTTTATTCATTTGCGCTCGATGCTAATGACACTTTGTATGCGTGGGGGACTAACCAATATGGTCAACTCGGTAACAGTAATACTAGTTTGATCAACAGCACCCCGCTGCTAGGACCGCAGGTGTCGGAGATAGCGACTGTGAGTGTGACTTTTGATGGCCTACCGTGCACCAACGTCGTCGTGGTCAGCAATACGGAGATTACCTGCACCACGCCCGCTCACGTTAAAAGTTACGTCGACGTAGCGGTGACTATCAATGGTGAAGCTGCGATTCTGGCGGGTGCTTATCGTTACTATGATCCGCACACGGTGACATCAATCACACCCGATCACGGCCCTGTTGGTGGTGGGACAACGGTGACGATAACTGGGACGAATTTCGAACAGACTGTCGAGTGGAAACAGATTTCGGCTGGTGGTTATCATACCTGCGCGATTGCTAGCGACGACCAGCTTTATTGTTGGGGAAATAATAACTATGGTCAACTCGGTGATGGCACTAACAATAATTCATCAACCCCAATAGCTGTCGCTGGCCCACTCAGTGGCATAGCTATCAAACAAATCTCAGTTGGCGGTAATTACACCTGTGCCATCCGGGCTGACAACGACCAACTTTATTGCTGGGGATATAACGGATATGGACAACTCGGTGATGGCACGAGCGGTTCGGGAGCTGATAAGTCCGTTCCCACCGCTGTTACCAGCCCTCTCGACGGAGTGGCAGTTAGTCAGGTGACGACTAGCTATTCATACACTTGTGCGATTCGGGCTAGTGATGGTCAGGCTTTTTGTTGGGGATATAACAACGACGGTCAGCTCGGTGATGGTACGACTGCTAGCTCACCTATCCCGGTGGCTGTGGCCGGAGTTTTATCAGGTGTAGCAGTCAAACAGATTGCAGCTGGTGGTAGCCATACTTGCGCGATTCGGGCTAGTGATGAACAAGCTTTTTGCTGGGGAGGTAACGGACATGGTCAGCTCGGTGATGGTACGACAAGTGATCAGCCTACTCCCACCGCTGTGGCTGGACCACTTGGCGGAATGGCTATCAAACAAATTGCAGCTGGCAATCAATATGCCTGTGCTATTCGTGCCAGTGACGATCAAGCTTTCTGTTGGGGGATGAATGATCTTGGTCAACTCGGTGATGGTACGGGGGGATCTTACGGTGATGAGAACGATATTCCCACTGCAGTTGTTGGTCCTCTGAGTGGTGTGGCAGTCGAGCAAATTGCCCCTGGTGAGTATCATACCTGCGCTATTCGGGCCAGTGATGGTCAAGCTTTTTGCTGGGGATGGAATTACGTTGGGCAACTTGGCGATGGTACATTGGCTGACTCATCTAGTCCAGTGGCTGTGACTAGCCCGCTCAGTGGTGTATCGATCAAACAGATCTCGGCAGGCTATTACGACTATACTTGCGCTATTCAAGCCGTTAATGGCCAAATTTATTGTTGGGGAGACAATTACCGCGGTCAGCTCGGTGATGGTACGAGTGGTTCAGGATCCAATAAATCCGTGCCCACTGCCGTCGATGTTGCCAGCTTGCCACCAGCTACCCCAACCGTCACCCTCGACATTGGTGGCAATCCCGCTCCCTGTATCAATGTCGTGGTGGTTAGTTCGACGACCATTACTTGTACCACCACGGCGCATCATAGTGGCATCGTCGATGTCTCGGTAGATATTAATGGCGAGATTGCGACTTTAGCTGCGGCCTTTGAAGACGAATTCGATTTTACCGCCGTGACACCCAATGAAGGACTGACCGGCGGCGGGACGACTTTGACGATTACCGGGGAAGGCTTTTCGGGCACGATCCAGCCAACAGTCTATGTCGATGGCGCGATTTGTACCAATCTGACAGTGCTGTCCGACACTGCGCTAACCTGTGACACACCGAAACACAAGGTTGGTTTGGTCGATATCGAAGTGATGGTTAATTTGGAGGGACTGACTCTGACGGATTCATTCAATTATTATTCGTTGACGTTGTCGTCGATTACGCCGAATTACGGTCCGACAGCGGGCGGAACAAACATGACGATTACTGGGACAGGGTTTGTCCAGAATGTCGAGTGGAAACAGGTTGCGGCGGGTTCGCAGCACACCCTGGCCATCGACAGTGAGGGTAATTTGTATGCTTGGGGATGGAATTATTACGGCCAACTCGGTAATGGTACGAACGGTACCGGAACCAATAGCGATGTTCCGATCAAGATTTCCGATGGCGCTATCGCTGGTAGTCCGTTGACGGCTGGACTAAAAATTACTCAAGTTGCTGGTGGAGTGTATTACTCCTTGGCTATAGACGAGAACGGTGACCTCTACGCTTGGGGATACAACAACAGCGGCCAACTGGGTCGTGGAAATACTACAAATAGCAACACTCCAATCAAGATTAGTGGCGGTGCAATTGCTAGCAGCCAATTGACCGCTGGGCTGAAAATTGCCCAGGTTGTGGCTGGTGGTAGTCATACTTTCGCGCTGGATGAAAATGGCATTCTCTATGCTTGGGGGAATAATTATAGTGGTCAGCTGGGACGTGGAACAACCTCTAATAGCAACCTACCGACTAGAATTAGCAATGGCGCAATCAGTAGCAGTCCATTGATTGCTGGGCTCAAGGTGACACAGGTTGCGGCTCGCGAAGCTCAGACTTTTGCCCTGGACGAGAACGGCATCCTCTATGCTTGGGGGGTGAATACTGACGGTCAATTAGGTAATGGCACTTATACTGCCAACAACATCGCCAATAGTCGACCGATCAAAATTTCGGATGGCGCGATTGCTGGTAGTCCGCTGACCGCCGGGCTGAAGATCACGCAGGTTGCAGCTGGTCGTATTCACACTGTCGCTCTGGATGAGAATGGTGATATCTATACTTGGGGGTCTAATAATGATGGCAGGCTCGGTCATGGTGACACTATAAGCCTGGGTTTCTGTGAGTGGGGTATTTGTTCGATGCTTCCGATCAAGATTTCGGGGGGTGCGATTGCTGGTAGTCCACTGATCTCTGGGATGAAAATTACCCAGATTGTGGCTGGCTCAGAACATACGATCGCTATAAGTGCTGATGGTGATCTCTACGTTTGGGGATATAACTACGAGGGTCAACTTGGGCGAGGAAATAATACCTGGAGCGGTCTACCGATCAAGATTAGTGGTGGAGTAATCAGCGGCAGCCAGCTAACCGCTGGACTAACAATTACCCAGATTACGGCTAGTAGCCACAATCTCGCCCTGGATGATAATGGCAATATCTATGCTTGGGGCAGTAATAGTACTGGTCAATTCGGCAATGGCACAACCACCAACAGTAACCTGCCGTTATTAAGTGCGGTGGTGCAAATTACCCCAACCATCACCCTCGACCCCGCCGGCACACCGGCTCCCTGTACCAACGTCATCGTCGTCAATGACACGACTATTACTTGTACAACCACAGCGCATGATCCGGGGTTG
>WRNW01000008.1 GCA_009776375.1 Candidatus Saccharimonadota bacterium
GACCGTCTGGCGATTTGGCGCCAGCCCAGGCATGCTGGCCGAAGTCAGACTCGCTTGAAAAGATTTGGCTGTCGTCTTCTCAGCGTTATTTTCTTTCGCGACCTCTCCGAATTTCCGAAAACTTTTCTTTGATTGAAAATCAGGTTCGCCGAGCGAAGGCGAATGCTGGTTCTGATTTTCAGAAAGAAAAGTTTTAACGCGAAATTCGTTCGAGTGAGCGGAGGAAATAACGCTGGGAGCAGGTTGGTGATTGAACATTACTGGTAGGTCTGGCGCAGCGAGGAGCTAATTAAGGAATAGCAAACAAAACGCGATCAAATTTTGCGTGGCGTGGAGCATGATACCGCTCCAGATTGCACCAGTTTTCTCGCGCAAAAACGCCGCGTAGAGCGCCAAAATAAACGTCATCACACCGACGTTTAGTTGACCATGAATTAGCGCAAAAACACCGGCCGTGAGTAGCGCCGTTGGCCAGAATTTCAACTTGTCGCGCAATTTAGAAAACAAGACGCCGCGGATGAGCATTTCTTCGAACAGCGGTGCTAGCACCACCAAGGCCAGTCCGATGAACACTAGCGCCAGCGACGCATTGCCGGCCTTCGCAAAACCCACGTCCTGTTCTTGGCTCATAATTTCCGTGCCGACTATCAGCGTCATCACGATGCCGGCGGCCAAATTGGTCACGAAATAGAGTGGAAAGAACGACAGAAATTTCTTGACATCATCCAGAGTTGGTTTACGATTCAAACCAGAAATTTTCAAGATAAATTTCCCGGCACCCTGTTTCCTTGGTTGACCTTTCTTTCTCCGACCGCGCCACTGTCGCCACGGTAAAAGAATCATGAAACCAAACATGATCAAGTACGTCAAAGCATCAATAATCGTCGTAAAAATCGTGTCGTTGAATTCCCCTCCACTGACCGCCAAGAGCACAAATGATAGCACAAACGCGCTCGCCACTACCGAAAAGAAAAACCAACTGATCCAGCCGATCGCGTGAACGACGGTTGATTTAGTTTTCTGGCGCGTCAAAATTGGCGCGATAATTCCACTAGCTAATCCGCCGACGATAATTATCCAAGCAAAAACTTTTTCCATATCAAAATAACTTCCAAATATCAGAGATCACAACTAAAACGATCAGTCCGTAGAGAAATAGCATACCGATACCGTTAATCAAACCTTCTTTTTCTTTGGTCAGTTTTTTCTTGAACAACTTAAAACCAGCCGTCAAATACCAACGCCCACCGTCCAGTCCGGGAATCGGCAAGATATTCATCACGGTCAAAGTTAGAGAAATCACCCCCATGATCCAGAGTAGCGTCGTCGGTCCGGCCATCATTGCTTGCGGGAAAATCACACCAAGGATACTAATCGGTCCGGCCACCGATTCACCGGCTTTACCGATCTGTTCCTGCGCTGCCGCGCCACCGCCCGTGACCAATCCCCACAGTCCACCAAACAGATTGGCCAACATTTCACCGAGGCCCGCAAAAGTCGCACCAATAAATTGAAAAGTATTGACGATTCCAACCAGCGGCGCGCTCCAGGTCGCTCGAATCGTCGCGTAATCCTTTTGACTGGTTTGGATACCGAGATAACCATCTTTCGAACTATTTTGATTAAGTAGCGCCACGACGATTTGCCGCTGACCATCACGTTCATACTCGATTTTGGTTCTTTGACCAGCGTTATTTTTCGTCAGATTCGACACCTGGGTCGAAAATTCGATTTCAGTGTCGGCGACCCCGAGCAGCAAATCGCCTTTTTGCAGGCCCGCCGCCGCGGCCGGCGAATCATCAACCACCCCGACGATTTCGACCGTACCGTGCTGACCGCGATTATCGCTAGCGATCGCGAATTGGTTTGGGAAGATTTTCGGCAATCCCACCCACGCCAGAATCGTAAAAATCACCATCGCGGCGATCAAATTCGCCACGACACCCGCGAATAAAATTTTAGTTTTGGACCAAAAACTCGCCGCGCCGTATGAACCTTTTTCTTTGGCGTCATCGGTTTCACCCTTCATTTGACAAAAACCACCGAGCGGTAACAGCCAATTGAGCGTGATTAACGTGCCTTTATATTTACCGAGGATTTTCGCCCGCGGTGGAAAACCTAGGCCAAATTCTTCGACCTTGACACCGCTACGGATCGCCGCCCAAGCATGCCCGAGCTCGTGAATAATCACTATCACCATCAGCAGAAACAGTCCAACAATCACACCCAGAACAATTTGCCACCACGTTAAATCCATGTTTCCCCTCTCTTAAAATCTATGAGATAAAACCAAGGTTTTTTCTCATCGCGCGGGGACGAAAAGTGTGATTTTCGTCTCCGGCTGCTCTTTTTCCTTTGCGGAAACTATTTTAGCATAAGGTTTTGGCAATTAAAAGTTAATGATTTATAATAATACCCATGCCACACCCCAATCATTTGCAAGAACCAACTATTCAACTCGAAATCCCAGACCGTTTACGACCAGAAGCACACCCTGGAAAATTTCCGGATTTGACGTTCGACGATTTGCAGTCATTAAAAAGTCTCGGCTGGTCGCGCGTTGGTGCCGCGGCTATTTTCGTAGATCCCAACAAGAACGTTCTAGTGTTGGAGCACCGGCCGGATGGCGACAAAATCCTTGAGTGTCAGTGGGGCGTGATGACAGAGACTTGCCAGGAAGGTGATCACTACATCGAAAACCCTCTAGAAACTCTAGTGCGAGGCATCAAAGAAGAACTGCGTATCGACCCATACACAATTAAGGCCTGCGTTGATAAAAATTCCCCTTGGTTTGTTCATCAATTTCCAGTTGGCGGAAAACACGAGAATGAGTTTGTTTTTGGAATTTGTTCGGTAATTTTTGTTGATGAAAACGATGCCGAATTATTGACACAGACAGATTACACGAATCATCTGGAGATTGTTTCTTCGTGTTTTCGGCCGTTAGTCGAAATATACAATCTGCCGTTGCGTGCTGGAATCGAAGGATGTCTGAATCAGATTGAAAATAGTGGTTTGTTAGATTCTACTGAACTAGAGTCTCTGCCTGCTTGGCCTATTTTTTCCCTAGACCCCCCCCCAGAGCCCACTCCATCTTAGCCGCCAACAATTCCTTTTCGCTCGGTGCGTCCTCTGGTAGTTCGGCAATCCCGTGGTACTTTTTGAGCACCTGAAACGCATTCTCATTGCCTATCTGGCCATCATACACCGGCGCCATCTCCCACGCGCTCCACAGCGTCACTTGCATGCTCGGCCAATTCTCCGCATAATACTCGAATGCTAAATCTGTCACTCTCCAGAATTCATCTGCCGTACTTTTAGCCACAACCCGCTTTGCTTCTTTTTTGTCGCCTCCAAGTTTGCGTTTTTCTATAAACCCATCAGATATTTCCCTGGAGACAGTCACCATCGTCATTCGTGCGACATATTTTCCTGCGCGCAGCATGTTCACGAGCATCCCCTCCACCAGTGGATCAAGTAACGTCACGTCCAAGATAATATCGTACCCGTTTTTAATCAATTCCTGGAGCGTTAAAAACATCATGATCGTGGAGACTTCGTCAGTCATTTGCCGTACGTTTTCCGCACCATATTCCTCTGTGATTTCTCGAATATACGGATGATACTCTGGAAATTTCCTAGCCGCCACTAATACAGGCGTTGCATTATTTAACTCAAACCATTTCTCGACCATCGGCAGCAGCTGCGTTGTTTTGCCACTCCCGCTTTGCCCAGCTATCCTATAGAATCTCTTCCCCTTGGACTTCCCTGTCGTCCATTCATTCATAACTTTTCCTAGCATTCGAGAATAATCTTCTTCACCTACTTGCCATTTTTTCTTTACCCTGCTCGGCCAATGCTCTCGCATATACGCCATCATCGCCACTATTTTGTCATCACGTTCAGACATTTCCTGCCCCTTCTAATTTCAATTTTCCAGATTTCTTTTAGTTCTCGCGCCTTGCCTAGCATTTCCTCTCGCACTGCTTTAGAGCTCGACGATCGGGGATTATGGATAATGATCAGTCGCCTCACTTGCTTAGACTTTCATAATTTCGGTTTCTTTTTCCTTGGCGATCTCGTCAATTTTGGCGTTATGTTTGGCGACGTCGTCGTCGATGCCCTTTTCGATGCGTTTGAGGTCGTCCTCGGACAGTTCTTTGGCTTCTTTTTTGACTTTGGCGGCTTTCCGAGCATCTTCGCGGATGTTGCGGAGGGCGATGCGGGCTTCTTCGGCTTTGTCATTTAGTGATCTGACGATTTCGCGCCGACGTTCCTCGGTCAGAGTCGGAATCGGCACGCGGACATTGCGACCGTCATCACTCGGGTTGAGGCCGAGACTTTTGTTGTCGCGAATCGCCGCCACGATCGCCGCAATGCTGTGCGGATCGAACGGCGTCACCAAAATTTGCGACGGTTCTGGCGCGCTAATCCCGGCGACTTGGTTGAGCGGCATGCGGGTGCCGTAAACTTCGACCACCACGCCACTGAGCATGTCCGGGTGCGCCCGACCAGTCCGAATCTTCTTGGTTTCCTCGGCGAAACGTGCCACGGCGGCGGCAAATTTCTGTGTGTAAATTGCTGTATCCATAGTGATTTCATTTTAGCACAATGCATGTCGTATTGACAAAAAGTCTTGACTTGGAAGATTATTGTATGTATAATCATATATATGAAGTTTGAATACGATACGAATAAGGGTAGAGCAAACTTCGCGAAGCATGGTATCTCGTTTGAGGATGCTAGATCGGCTTTTGCGGACGAAAATCGCAAAATTTACCCAGATAAACTTCATTCTAACGCCGAGCAGCGTGAAATCTGTCTCGGAAAAGTTAACGGGAATATCTTGACCGTAGTGTTCACTAAAAGAAAGGGTGTTATCCGCATCATCAGCGCTGGATATTACCGGAAAGGAAAGAAGTTATATGAGCAAAGTTAAGTACACTGACGCTCCGGCTGATGTCGAGGAGTCGTTAGATTATCTATTAGAACATCCGTCATCCATCGAGGATACTCTGCCACCACCGGAATATTTTGCGGAGATGTTGGTGAAGGAAAAGATCAGCCTAAACGTTGATCGACATACACTAAGGAGTTTTCGCAATTATGCTAAGAAACACGGACTCAAGTATCAAGCATTAATGAATCAGGTACTAAGTAGCTACGCCAAAAAAATACAAGCCGAATAGACAGTCTAGTTAGGGTTTATCATCGATGCTATTGAGCGCTGCGACGTTAGCGCGGTGCACCGAATTTGACACGGCTGCCGTCCTGCATGATGCTTTCTTGGTTCGTCCAATCGATATCGGCGTAACGTTGATGTGCGTCCGAGAGCGGCGAAACCCTCTTGATCGGACTAACGTATTGTGGTACACCGTGACGCGGTGAATAACTTTTTTGTTCAGAACGACTAGCCACTCTACCAACACTGCTAGCAATCGGCGTCGATGCGGGCGGACTCGCCGCTGGTCGGGTGAAAAATGTCGGGGTGAATTTGATGTCGGCCATTTTTGTTTGATTCCTGTTTTCTTAGCATAGCATACGTATCACGTGACGTCAAACCAGTTTTTCGATTACTCATATTGTTGCTGGCGTTTCCAAAGTTTTGCGTACAGTTTATCGCGGTGAAGTAGTTGCCGATGCGTGCCGTCCTCGACGATTTGCCCGTCGTCAATCACGATAATTCGATCCATATCCGACAAAGTTGATAATCGATGCGCGATGACGATCGCCGTTTTGCCACGCAGGATATCCTGGAAACTACTTTTGATGATCGCCTCGCTCTCGCTATCGAGCGCTGAGGTCGCCTCATCGAGGATTATAATCGGCGCATTTTGCAGCAGCGCCCGCGCAATCGCTACGCGTTGCTTTTCCCCACCGCTCAGTTTGACGCCACGTTCACCGACTATCGAATCGAGTTTCTTGGGCAATTTATTAACGAATTCGAGAGCATGCGCCCGTCGGAGAACTTCCTCGATTTTCTCGTCCTCGATATCCGGATAAGCCAGCGCCACATTGTCGCGAATCGAGGTGTGTAGGAGTAGCGGCTCTTGTGGCACATAGGCGATATTACGATGCAGATCGCTCGCTCGCATCGATCGCACGTCGAGACCGTCCACCATCACACTGCCAGAATCGACATCGTTAAAACGCATGATTAGTTTGGCTAACGTCGTTTTGCCCGCACCGCTGAGCCCGACCACGCCTAACTTCTGGCCATGCGGAATTTTGAGTGAGATTTCCTTGAATACCTCTGTTCCGCCATTTTCCTCCGCATAGAAAAAACTAACCGATTTGAGCTCGATATCACCGCGGAGTTGTTTGACTTTGATCGGTTCGGCGGGATCCTGCACTTTATTATCTCGATTCAAAACATCAAAGGCCGGCACAATTTTGTCCACCAGATCATCGTGCATGATCACGTTATCGTCCAAAGCATAGATGGCAGTTAAAATCGTCGTTGTATAAGTCACCACCAACACCGCCACGCCCAGATCAATATGTCCAGCCGCCGCCCTTGACACCACGATGAGTAGAATGATCAAGAAGAATGATACCGAAATCACTTCGCGACCAACGGTGAACAACGATTGAAAATTATACCGCCGCCGGTAAGCGCGCGCTTCTTCTCGAGAATTCCTTTTGATTTTTTCGACAAAAATATGTTCGCGTCCACTCGAACGGATCGCCACAACGTTGGAAATCGCATCCGACATCACTCCGGAATTACGTTTGTACAGTTCGCGCGTTACGACACGCATCCTGGCTAGCATATCCGATGACCAAAGGATGTAAATCGTTTGTAAAACCCCCAGGCCGAGGCTGGCCACCCCGAGGAACCAATCGTGATAAAAAATCACCAAAATCGGGAATAGAAAACTGAATATAGTAATTAGAAATTGTTGTCGCCAGGCCCGCACTAATTCAAGGCAACCGTCGAGAAATTGTCGGGTCGCCGTGGTCAAATAGCCCGACATGTTAGAATGAAAATATTCCATATCGGTGGTAACGAGCAGTCTAGCAAAATAAGTTTTCGTCATTTCGGCGTAGCGCGGATTTTCGCCTTTGGCGGCGATAAATCGTGTCAGCGGCGATACAACACCAACCGCCAACGAACCGGCTATAAACATCCAAACTGCGTTCATCGCACCAGCATAATCACCGGTCGCCAGCCGCGTGATCAGCCAGCTCAACGCCACTGGCATGATTACTAATTTCGCGATCTGTGAGATTAGCCTCAGTAGAAACGAGATTCGAATGTGCCAACTCTTACCATATGTCTGCCATAGCAAACTATAAACCGGACCATAGTTTTTGAAACTTCGAAACATAGAAAAAGTATAGCACATTACCGATAAATTTCGCGGCGGTGCTTGACGGTGATTAGTTTTAAAATCAACTGGTCGTCAATTATTTCTACTAATAGCCGATAATCACCAATGCGGTAGCGCCAATATTGTCGCAGAGTATGTCTCAGTTGTTGACCATGCAAGCGCGGACTGTCTGTATCTTCTAAATTATCGGCAATCCATCGGATAATTCGCTCGGCATTGACATGACCAATTTTACGTAAATCCTTCTCAAATTGTGCTGTTGGGACGATTTTATACGTCATATTTTGCTTTCAGCTTGGCCCAGGTCGTCGAAACTTTATGGCGAGCATTGTACTTTTCGGCACGATCAATGGCCGCCAAATCAGCATCAGTAGTGTTGTTTTTGATAACAATCTCATTGCTACTAGCTGCGTTTTTCGCAACCATGACCACGAATGAACTGATCGACAATCCAAGTTTATCCGCGGCACGTTTGATTAACGCCTTGGTATCAGAAGTAGTTTTGATTACCATAGTTGCATCATTAGCCATAATGATATCCTTTCTTTACCATTTGATATGATAATACTTACCATTATACTATATCAAGATTCGTAATACAATTATTCGCTAACACCGAGTTCGATGCGGCGGAATTGGCGGATGATGATGTTTTCGCCGAGTTTGGCGATGGTTTCTTTGACGAGATCACCAACTTTTACCGAGTCATCTTTCCAATAGGCTTGGTTCATGAGCACAAGTTCATCGAAATACTTGTCCAACTGTCCCTGGATGATTTTATCAAGGACATCGGCCGGTTTCCCTGCATTTTTTTCGTCATTTTTGGCGGCTTCGAGCAGTTCGGCGCGCTTTCGAGCGACTTCTTCCTCGGGAATATCAGTTACCGCGATCCATTTTGGATTCATCGCTGCAACTTGGAGTGCTAGATTGTGCGCTAACTCTTTGAACTCGGCGGTTTTCGCCACGAAATCGGTTTCGCAGTTGAGTTCAAGCAGCACGCCGATGCGACCGCTGTGGACGTAGGCTTCGATAATGCCCTGTCGGGCTTCGCGTTCACCGCGTTTTTCGGCCTTGGTTAGACCTTTTTCACGCATCGCCGCTAGAGCTTTATCGAAATCGCCGCTCGCCTCAGTTAGAGCCCGCTTGGCATCGGTCAAACCGACACCGGTTAGTTCCTTTAATTTCTTGATTTCTTCAATTGATATTGTCATTTACTCTCCCCTCCCTTCTTCATCCTTTTCAGGACGGCTATCCCTATATGCTTGTAGCGCATCTAGGCTTATAGCTTCTTGTCCTTCTGGCAAATTACTCACGCTATCATCCACTCTTGCAAGCTTATTGCAATAACTAAATTTACTACAACCACCGAGACAACCCCCCCCCTTATTCTTTTCATCACAAGCAAGCGCCAGTTCGACATTTTTGCCAAGATTGGTAACCTTGCGATAGTCCGAACTGTACTCATTGTTCTCACCAACCCAGCCACTAGCAGCTTCTTTCATTACCTGTAAAGCATCGTATCCGCTCATTTACTTATTCTCCTCTATTAAATTTTTTTTCCAAACATGCTGGGCATCGAGCAGCCCTTTGTACATAATCTTGTTAACCTTGTAGGATCGTTCTTTGGCTACCTCCTCAGCCCTAGCGCAGGTAGCATTGTGTATACATTGTCCGCAGAAAGCTTGTAAATTGTCGACGTTAATCGGACAATTCTCCATAGTCAGATCACCAATCTCCGCTTTCTCGCCACTATCTCGATTTCTCTCGTCATAAATCAATATTTGTTTTATATTCGACGTTACCAAATTCTTGAAGCGACCCGGAAAGTTTCCGCTTCTTGTTAGTGTTCTGATGACCTTCCCCTGAAAGTAGCAACTGCTACGCCCTTCATTTGTACAGCCGGCACAATTTCCATCCAGGCACGACTTTACGACTGGAGGATAAATGTATATATTCCGTGGTGTCCTCCTATTCCCCTTGGTTATTGTATTGTTCACTTACTTCTTCCTTCTCCTCACCCTTCTTTTCTGCCATGGCGGTTGGTTTAGCAACTGGTTTGTCTTCCTTTTTTGGCGCGGCGGCTAGGCCTTCGCGAATGGCCGCGACGATATATTCGGTGATTAATTGAATGCTGGCGATCGCATCGTCGTTAGCCGGAATCGGGTAATCGATACCGCTCGGGTCGGCGTTAGTGTCACAAATCGCCACCACTGGGATACCGAGTTTGATCGCTTCGGCAACAGCGTTACCGTCCTCGGTCGCGCTGATGACAAACAACGCACCCGGCCGACCACGCATGTCCTTGATGCCGCCATATTTGACGTTCAGAGCGTCGATTTCTTCCTGGAAACGTTGGACTTCGAGTTTGTTGTAACGATTGGCTAGTTCGCCACTCGCCATCCGTTTTTCAAGGAGTTTGAGCTTCTTGATCTGGGACGACATGGTCGCTGAATTGGTCAACATCCCGCCTAGCCACCGTTCAGTCACGAATGGCTGTTCGACCGATTCGGCCGCTGCGCGGACAATCTCGCGAGCTTGTTTTTTGGTGCCGACAAACAGCACTTGGCGACCGCTCGTCACCACCTCGATCAAGAAAGCCAGCGCCACATCGAGCCGCGTGACCGTCTTGGCTAGATCAATCACGTGACTATCACCGCGTTTGCTATGAATAAACGAGGCCATTTTCGGATTCCAACGCGACGTTTTGTGACCAAAATGCGCGCCGGCCTCGAATAGTTTTTTAATGTCTACCTCTGACACTCTAACTCCTTCCCTTCATTCCCCGCCACGAATAACCAGGAGTTATCGCGGGAAATTGTTTCATTAAAATTGTTACGCCGAGCATTGTAGCATAAAAAGTCATCAGTGGTCAAGTGGTACTTGCACTGAGGAAAAAACTTTGTTACAATCTAAGCATTAACAAATTAACTTATTTAAGGTGGGAGAAAAATGAACAGTAATCCATTCGACCCAGTCATCGCGGATCCAGCCACTGATCCGCCACAGACTGATGATGCAGCCGATGATTTCACGGCTGACGACGACAAGGAGGGCGGTCCGGACGAGACGACCAAAGCGCCGCTATCGATTGATGGGATTAGTCCGCAACAGAGTACCGACGCGGCGGAGGATAATGTTTTTACGAGCAACAGCCCGATCGATGATAGCATCATGCCTGTCAAAGCCGCTAGCGCTGCGGCCGCCAGTGACGCGCTAACGGGTAACGGCCCTGGGGATTTCTTGTCCAGCATGACCACCGAAAATCCCGCCGAACCGATCGCTAGCGACCCACCGACCCCACCAATTCTCGCCCCAGTCGAATCCGCTCCGCCGGTCAAGCACGTGACGATTTCGCTTCTCACAATCATCTTCTTTATTTTGGCTCTCGTTGGTGCGGTTGGGACGATCTACTTTTACCTCCAGAACAACAAAAACGCCGACGCTTTGGCCGACGCCAATGCGAAAATTCAACAGCTCGAGGACGAATTATCGACTAACGCTACCGCTGAAAATACGACTGCGGGACAATATAATGGCCTCAATAACAAGATCGAAAATTTGTCTGGCCAAAACGAGGAAAATCTCAAAACCATCGACGAGTACAAGAAGAAAGTCGAAGACCAAGCCAAACAAATTACTGATCTAACCGCCAAAAACACCGAGTTGAACAAGAAAGTCACCGAAATTAACGAACTAATGACCAAAATCGATCAGATGCTCAATCGGCTAGACGACATCTTTACCACCCCATAAATTAGTCATCGATTGCCTGGTTTGACTTTCTCAAGAGTTTACGCTAGAATGTTCCCTGTTATGAAAAAAGATTTACATCCCACAGATTATCGTTTGGTCGTGTTCATGGACGAGGCCGCCGGTTTTTCTTTTCTAACCCGCTCGACCGCCGCCAGCACTGAAACCACCCAGTGGGAAGATGGCCAGGAATATCCGCTCGTCAAAATTCACGTCAGCAGCGCTAGTCACCCGTTCTTTACTGGCGAGGAAAAGATTATCGACACCGAAGGCCGCGTCGATCGTTTCGCCGCCAAGATGAAAGCCGCCAAAGAGCACCAAGAAATGCTGGCCAAGAAAGCCAGCGCCAAAAAACCCAAGAAAACTACTCCGGTGGAAAAACCAGCCGAAGTGACAGCAGCGGCCTAGCCACCTGGCGTAACGCTTTCGTGGATTAGACCTCTCGAGATTATGCTATACTAGATGCGTGGAAATTTATGACGTACCAAGTTACCGATATATTTCCCGATATAAATACCGATAAGTTAGGTAAAGTAGAGCATGAATCTTGATAAGGAAAACTTGAATTTCGAACTGCGCGGATTGCAGGATTTTTTGGCACGGCCGAATGCCTATGCTGATCCGGAATTTGCGGCGAAAAATCGCCGAGTGGCGGAAATTGAAAATTTGCTTGAGAAAGCTTCGGCGTTAGAATCCGCGCAAAAACAGTTGGCCGACGCAACGGAGATTCTGAAACAGGTTCAGGATGACAAAGCGGGCGTTAAGGATGACAATGCTGATAATGATTTGGCTGAACTAGCACGCGAAGAAATTCCGCTTTTGGAGGAGAAAATCGCTGCGCTGGAAACCGAGCTGAGCGAGCTACTCATCCCCCGCGATCCGAATGATGATAAAAACATTATCGTCGAAATCCGCGCTGGTGCGGGCGGCGACGAAGCGTCGTTGTTCGCCGCGGAATTACTACGCATGTATTTGCGCTACGCCGAGAATCACCACCTAGGGGCCGAGATCCTGTCCGAAAACATAAACGATGCCGGTGGCTACAAAGAAGTCATTTTCGCCGTCAAGGGCGATCAACCTTACGGTCAATTAAAATTCGAATCCGGCGTTCATCGCGTCCAACGTGTGCCGGTCACCGAAAGCCAAGGACGAATTCACACTTCGACCGTGACGGTGGCGGTTTTGCCCGAAGCTTCCGAAGTCGATATCGACATCGACCCGAAAGATCTCCGGATCGATATTTATCGCAGTTCTGGCCACGGTGGTCAGAGTGTTAATACTACCGACAGCGCCGTTCGCATCACTCACCTACCGACCGGTATTGTTGTCACTAACCAGGACGAGAAATCCCAGATCAAGAATCGCGACAAAGCGATGAGTGTTTTGCGCGCCAGATTATTGCAACAAAAAATCGACGACGAAAACGCCAAAGAGGCCGCCGAACGTCGCTCGCTCATCGGCAGTGGCGATCGCAGCGAAAAAATCCGCACTTATAATTTCCCCCAGGATCGTATCACCGACCACCGCATCGGCTATTCCCGCTCCAACATCCCCGCCGCGATGAACGGCGAGATTGATGATTTGATCGAAAAGTTACAAACTGCTGAACGCGAACTAAGAATTTGAAAAGGTCTATTGGCGTCTATTCATCTTCGTACGAAACCGGTAGGTGGCTCTGGCTCCTGTCGCATGATAGCTTCTCTTATAACCTCAAACAATTCATTACCAATTAATTCATCTAAATGCTCTTCTTCGCGCAAAATTTTGTCGAATAGGCCATCCAAGGTTACAGGCTCGTCAGACCACTCTATATCGCTGCTGTCTAGTTCATTCAGATACTCAGGATTGTCGCCCTTGTCTTCATTTTCTTCATTTACGTAAACTAATTGTGCCTCACCCTTTTTAATCTTGATTTCATTCTCGCTAGTTACATACTCCAACTCTATTGCTAAACCCTCTCGTCCACGCGAAATAGTAATCGTCTTGCTTATACAATCTTCGTTCGGAATCTTACCAGGGTCCAATATGGCTTTTGGATCATCTCCATTGAGTTCGGGAGGCCACTTCCTAGCGCACTGTTGCATGTCAATGATAAGTCCTGGGCCAGAAGATGTGTCACCAACAATTTTGCGCTTTTCAACATAATTACCCGCCGCCGTTTTAAACTTATACA
Organism: Candidatus Saccharimonadota bacterium; assembly: GCA_009776375.1. Taxonomy (GTDB): domain Bacteria; phylum Patescibacteriota; class Saccharimonadia; order Saccharimonadales; family Saccharimonadaceae; genus WQXA01. The sequence goes on from WRNW01000008.1 coordinate 13,258, forward strand.
TACCGCCACTTATAGGCACAGACCGCGTCCACGCCTCATCAAATCCATCAGAAAATTGTTGCTCTAGAGTTTTTTCCTTTTTCTCAAATTCATTCATCGTTTTTGCCTTCCTTTTATGGTTTATTTTTAAACCTGTTCAAATTGTAGCACCCCCCCCCATTTGTCAAGATCTGGGTAGGGATTTTTGGTCAGTTTTTTAGGTTTATCTCTGTCATATTCATGTTGTAATTTTTACAACGTACGTTAATCTGGTAGAATATTTATATGACAATTGCACAGTGGATTTCGAACGCGACGGAGCGACTTCGTGACAGAGGTATAGTTTCTGCTCGGCTCGATGCAGAGTTGATTTTGGCACACGTTCTCGGCAAATCGCGTGAGTGGTTAATTGCGCACGGTGATTCCGAGTTGGATGACGAGATCCTTCGCTCCGCTCAGGATGACATGAAGCGACGTTTGCAGCACGAACCGCTGGCCTACATTCTGGGGCACAAGGAATTCTACGGCCGCCAATTCATCGTTACACCTGATGTTCTCATCCCCCGCCCCGAGACTGAGCAGATTGTAGAAGTCGTGAAAAAACTTCGTCAAGAAGTTTTTTCACAGTCAGTAGGAACTCTCCAGGTTTGTTCCGAGAAGGCTGCGCAATCAATGACGATTGATGCGCGGAGGCAAAGATGTTCAATCTGTGACGACAGATTGAACTCTTGCCGTGCTTCGAGGAGCAATCCTGGAGAGTTCCGGGTCCTCGACGTCGGCACTGGTTCGGGCGCGATTGCAATCACTCTGGCTCTGGAATTGCCCGATGCACAAATTACCGCTAGCGACATTAGTGAAAAAGCCCTAAACGTCGCCAAACGAAATGCTAAAGCTCTCAATGCCAAAGTTGAATTCATCAAATCCGACTTGTTCCAAAATATTGATCAGCAACAGTTTGACATCGTCGTTGCTAATCTGCCCTATGTGGCGCGGGAATGGGAAACTTCGCCAAGTGTCGCCTATGAACCGGAGATCGCTCTGTTCGCCAAAGACGACGGACTGGAATTAATCAAAAAACTCATCGCTCAAGCACCACGAGATCTCTATGAAAACGGTTTTCTAGTGCTCGAACTCGATCCGCGTCAAATCGAAACTGTTAAAAAAATCGCTCTGAAAGCTAATTTTGAAATCGTCGATGAACAACCTTTCACTTTAACTCTTAGATTGCGGTCGCGTCCCAAAGCCCGCTAAACACGAGCAGTAGCACGATCAAAACCACGCCCGCAAAAATCACCGGCAGCGCCATTTCGTTCCAAGTAATCTGTTCATCGTTGTGCCAGGCAGCGTAACTGCGTTCAGTCACAAACCCCAGCACCGCGGCGATGATCGCGAATTGGGCGATGCGCAGGGTCGGTGTGATTTGATAAGCGATCGTCCAATGCCAAGCCACAAAACTCAATTCCGCTAGCAGCAGTCCCCAAACCAACGATAAAAAGCTGTTGGCCTTTTCATCGTATTGGGCCAAAACTTGTCGAGAGATCGAAAAACCAATCACAAACACCAGGCCGACTACCACCCAAACCGGCACTAAATGTCCAACCGCGAACAGCGCGGCGAGCGCCACGAACTGACTGACGCCAGCCTGGATCATGACGAGGCGTCGACGATGTTGCGGTTTTAAAATAATCAACCACGCCGCGTACAGCACCGCCAGAACTACTTGAATTTGCCAAATTGCCGCGGTCCAAATAAAGACAACCATCCCTAGCCCCAACAACATGTCTGGTAAATTCGACAGCATATTCGCCCACCAATAACGTGGTCGGACAGCGACGACGCGCCATTTGGCGACCAACACGAGCATGAACGCTGGCCAGGGCGTTTCGGGTAATAACATGATCACTCCCAGCAACCCCGCAGCATAAGCCAGATTAAATAAAGCATGCACAATATTGGCGATGACGCCACGCCGATGAACTGATTTGATAAACTCGACCATTAACCCCAGTATTATAGCAAAGTTGGACTTTTGACGTCAATTAGCGTAAACTGTTTAAGATGGATCCGCAGCAACCTATTCGTGATATTAATGCAGCACCAACACCGACGGCCACGCCACCGGACAGTTTGGCTGGATTATATAGCAGTTTGCCACTGCCATCATCACCGCCAGCAGTCGCCGTGCCACCGCAACCCGCCGCGCCACCGCAACCTGCCCAACCACCCCAAGCAGTCACACCGCCCCAACCGACCACAACTCTCCCACCACCGCCAATTCCCAACCAACCACTGACCGCGACGCCGATCGAAACGCCGCGTCCGGCTGTTAAAAATCGTATGCCTTGGTTGCGCGACATTATCGGTCTCGGTGTTTTTGTGGTGGTAATTTTTGTCGGCGCGATGCTGATTAATTCTTTTATTTTTCGGAGTTTTAATGTCATCGGCCCCAGTATGGAACCCACCCTCGAAGGTGGTGTCGACGGTCAACCTAACGATCGTGTAATTGTGAATTTGATTCCGGTCACCTTGGCGCACCTTGGTGGTAACGATTGGCTGCCGGCGCGTGGCGAAATTATTGTCTTTAAAAATCCCAAATGGACAGCTGGTCATGACGACGAATATGTCGTTAAACGGGTAGTTGGTTTGCCCGGCGAGCGCGTGACGATCAACGATTGTCAATTAACGATTTATAATCAGGAACGTCAAGACGGTTTCGATCCTTATCCTGATTTCAAGAATTTTGCTGATAATGACAAGGAACTTAACACTTGCATCGACGGCGATGGCACTGATGTCGTCGTACCGAGTGATGCGGTTTTCGTGGTCGGCGATCATCGGGTAAATAATTATTCTATGGATAGCCGTAATGGTGACGGGCGCGCGACTCTCGGTACTATTCCATTAAAAGACATCGTCGGGCCGGTTTCTTTGCGGATTTGGCCAATTAATCAATTGAAAGTTTTTTAAACCTTTTAGCCTAGATTCCGAAACTAGTTCGGAATGACGGAAGTGGGTGTCCCAAAAATCGCTTGGATCTTGGCGAGTTCTTTTTCATTCGAAAATTTGATGACGATTTCACCACCATGCGCCGTAATTTTCTGGCGGACACTGGCTTTTTTCAGCCCGATTTTCTTGGCAATCTCGCGAGTGAATTCGGTTTCCGCCAGGGTCGCGCGATGCGCCGATTGTTCTCTCACCAATTGGCTGCCGGCTTTACCTCTTTTAAAGCCAACGACGAATTGTTCGGCCTTGCGCACACTCCAACTTTCTTTGATCATTAAATCAAACAATTTACGCTGGGTCGTGGCATCACCACCAACCGAAGCGAGCGCTAAAATTTGTCGCGCGTGACCTTCGGACAGTTGGCCATCAATCAGCGCTTCTTTGGCAAAATCCGGCAGTCCGAGCAAGCGCATGTGATTCGAAACTGTGCTCAGGCCCTTGCCAACCCTGGCCGCGATTTCGGCATCAGTTAGATTGAATTGAGTTTTTAATTTCAGGAAGGCCGTCGCCGTTTCCAAGGGGTTCAAGTCCGCCCGTTGAACGTTTTCGATAATCGATAGTTCCAATCGATGTTGAGCACCGAGAGTGCGCACGATCGCCGGAATTTTCCTTAGACCGGCGTCCTTGGCCGCTCGCCAACGTCGTTCGCCGGCGACAATTTGAAAACCTTTTTTCGCTGGCGCGACGACAATCGGTTGTAGCACACCGTGTTCGCGAATACTTTCCGCTAGCGCCGCCATCGCTTCTTCGTCAAAATGTTGGCGCGGTTGGTTGGTGTCCGGCACGATATCGTCAATCGCCAGCACCCGCAGATCACTGACTTTTTCGTCTTCGGCCGCGGTGGTATCGAAATCTTCGTCCAACACATCAGTCGGAATTAGCGCGTCGAAACCTTTACCTAACCCTCGTTTTATCATAAGAACATTCTAGCAGTTTATTTATTCGCCGTCCAGCCTAAGCCTTTGGCGATTTCCTCGGCCGCCGCCTTGTAGGCGCGCGAACCTTTGCTGAATCGATCGTACGCCCCGACCGGTAAACCGTGACTCGGCGCTTCGGCCAAACGGACATTGCGGGGAATTTTCGTCTCGAGAACTTTGCCTGGAAAATGTTTGGCGACTTCCTTGTAAACCTGTTGACTAAGCGTCGTCCGATTGTCATACATCGTCACCAACACGCCGAGCAGTTCGAGCGTCGGATTTAGTCCTTTGCGCACTAATTTCATGGTTTCCAGTAGTTGGCCCAGGCCTTCGAGCGCGTAAAATTCCGCCTGGACCGGCAAAATCACGTGTTCGGCGGCAATCAGCGCATTCACGGTCAGGAGACCCAAAGAAGGCGGCGAGTCGATCAGGATAAAATCATAGTCGTCCTGGACAGTTCTCAGCGCATCGCGCAGACGGACAAAACGTTTTTCTGCTTTGGCGAGACCGCTCTCCGCATCAGCCAGCTGCGCGGTCGCTGGCGCGATACTTAGGCGTTTGAAATTCGTCGTTTGAATTGCCTCTACTAGCGACGCTTCGCCCGAAATCGCGTCCAGGATCGTCGGCGGTTTATCCAGATCCGCCGCCGAACGGAGTGATGATTTATCGATTCCCAACCCACTCGTCGTGTTGCCTTGCGGATCAAAATCAACTAACAGCACGCGCGCACCGGACTTCGCAAAGAAATACGCCAAATTCACCGCGGTCGTGGTTTTACCCACTCCACCCTTTTGGTTGGTAACGGCAATTTTGATTGCGCTCATTTTCTTACCCTCATGACTAGTTTATTATAGCAAAAAACTGTTCCGTTGACGAGCCGTATTAAATTTTGGATTTTATTTGATCGAAAGAATTTCGATTTTGGTGTATTTTTGACGATGGCCGGTGATTTTGTTGACGCGTTTTTTCGCTTTGTAACGAATAGCGCGAGTCTTGTCGCCCTTGACTTCGGGTTCGATGATCTTGGCACTAACTTTGGCGCCAGCGACTTCTGGTGTACCGACCTTGGAATTTGTCCCATCGATCAACATTAGTGACATGAAATCTAGTTTGTCGCCTTCTTTTGCCCCATCGATCAAATCGACTAGGATTTGTTCTTTTTCAGCGACAATATATTGTTTTCCGCCGCTAATTATGATTGCTTTCATGATTTCCTTTCACACGCGTTTATTTGCGCCGCCAATTTATGACTCACGCCCGCGTGAAATTTCTTAGATTAACCATTCGAGTGTAACAGATTAGGTCGATTTTAGCAAACTTTGCCCGATGACTTCGTTAGCGTGGAGCCAGCCCTCGAGCGAGCCACCGTCTAGATATTCGCCTTTGGCGGACACCACTCGTACCACTCCACCATTCTTGATAAAATTATCAAATGGTACGGTTGTGATGTAATATTCAGGATCATCGATAGATTCCACATCAACAAACTTTTGCACTTCCGCGAGCAATTTTGGCGGCATAACATAACGGCTGACATTAATCAGATTGCTCGGCGCCTTATCAACAGTAATGGCCTCTGCTATACGCACTAATTTATCACCATCAAGTTCCAAAAAACCGAACTTCCTTTCGTCATCTTTGTCAATAGGAACGCCCAACATGACCGCTTCACCTGGTTGATATTTGGCGATTAAATCAGCAGTTTCCGACCCGCCATCTGGACGATAAATGAAATCGTCACCCATCACGACTACAACAGGTTCGTCGGTGCCGATTTCCTCGAGAACTATAGCTATCGGTACAGCTGTGCCATACTTCTCGCCAGCACCTAAATCTTGATATGAATAATGAAAATTCACGTTAGTCGGCGGAATAGTGAGTTCTAATTTATCCTCTTTGCCATTGGCCACCAAATATTCTTCGAGTTTCCGATTGCGGCTGTAATAATCTTTAATTTGTGTAGAACCACGACTGATCACGAAATAAATATCGGTGATCCCGCCACGCACGCAGTCTTCGACAATATAATCCACAATCGGCCGATTGCCAATCGGCAACATGCATTTTTCAATAATTTTCGTTATTGGCAGCCGCCGCGTGCCCCATCCAGCGACGGGGATAATTGCTTTAGTAATTTTACTCATTTTTCCTCCTCTATTGCTTGTATTTTACCAGTTTTCAAATATTTTTCGTAGGCATTTATTAACAACTGGGTTGAATAGTGGGTGTTCATTTGGCGCGCTTCATCCAGACTAACCCACTTGGTCTGCGCAGATTCTTCTAGGTCGTTTGGCGTGTGTTCCTTTGACCATTGCCTAACAATATATGCATTACCGAAAGGCCTAGTGTTACCGTCGTCGTAGTGAAGGATCAAGTTTGATCCCGAAATAGTTGCGAATAGTTCCAGATTTTCTTTATCGGTGACTATCCCAACTTCTTCTTCCAACTCGCGAACAGCTGCATCGCCCCAACTATCAGTCAGTTCCACATAGCCGCTTGGTATGACCCAGCAGCCGAAATCACTTTTGAGCGTTAATTTAATTCGCCCGTCCGCTCTTATTGGTACGACAAAGACCGATGTAGTGATTATTGTCATTTGACCAACTTTTTGGCGTAGTTTCCAGATATATGAATCTTGGTAATCCATGTTATTTTTCTTCCTTCTGGAGTTGGATTTCTAGGTTTATATTATCAACTTTAGTGGTCGTCATAAACCAACCATTGTCATTCTGAGTAAATTTATTTTGCGAAGAATCTTTTGCGTCACTAGTAGATCCTTCACGAAGTTTATCCCGGACTCCGATCCGAGGTTCAGGATGACAATTTAGGCTAGTCGCCAAAGTTTCGGTGGCGATTATGTCACAAAATTCGTCGATTGTTTGCTTCAGGCCCCTGTCAGATGTTGTGAGATTTACAACGATACGATCGTCGACGTTGAGACCAGCCTGTTTGCGGGCATTTTGGATGACGCGGATGATTTCGCGCGCCCCACCTTCGCGTTTTAATTCGGGAGTGATTTTCTTTTCAAGGATAACATTCCCCGCGTCATCGCGAGCCGACTGGTCGGCGTGGCGATCCAGGCTGGATTGCCTCGCTATGCTCGCAATGACGGTTTTGACATTCACTTCGTCCGCGATGATCTGCTCATAAAACTCGTCAAGTTTGTCACCCGAATATTCAAGCTTTGACAGTGGTTGACGGACTTTTATCTGGCCAAATTCGTCGTCACGATTCATACGTAGTGCTAGGCCAGCCTCGATAATTTCGCGAGTCAGAGCCATATCATCTAAAACTTTTTGATCTACTGTCACATTTGTTGACCAATCAAGTAAGTGTACCGACTCTCCAACAGCCATCTTTTGGTATAGCTCTTCTGCTAAAAATGGCGTGAAGGGTGCCAGTATTTTCGCCAGTTTTGCCAATACATAACGCAAAGTCAGATACGCATTATGCTTGTCTGTATCATCCTCGGATTTCCAAAAACGACGGCGTGAACGACGCACATACCAATTCGACGCATCGTCGATAAACAATAAGACCCCGCTCATTGCATCGGGAATATTATATTTATCCATGTTTTTGGTAACATCTTCCAGTAATTGATGTTGTCGACTAATAATCCAAATATCAAGTGGATTATTTAGGTTTTCTATCTTTACATGCTCCCCATTCCACTCCCAATTATCAACTTCGGCATACATGGTGAAAAAGTCGTACATATTCCAAATCATGCTAAGTTTTCGGGCAACATCCGCCACACCCTTGTCTTGGAAAGAAAAATCTTCGCCGTTCGTCAGCGGGCTGGATAGCATGTAAAAGCGGAACGAGTCAACCGAATATTTGTCCAACAGTTCATTCGGATCGGTGTAATTCTTCAGTTTCTTACTCATTTTCTTTCCATCGGCCGCATTGACTAGCCCAGCGCAAATCAGGTTTTTCCAAGGTGCTTGGCCAAACAAACCGATATTGACTGCCATCAAACTATAAAACCAGCCGCGGGTTTGATCGACAGCTTCGGTGATGAAATCTGCCGGAAAACTATCTTCGAATTTTTGCTTGTTTTCAAACGGATAATGCCACTGCGCAAACGGCATCGAACCAGATTCGAACCAACAATCGATCACTTCGCCAGTGTGACGCAGGGTCACGCCATCAATTTCAAATTCGATATTCATCACGTTTGGCAGATGATAATCGTCCAATCGCTGACCGGTTAATTTTTCAAATTCGTCGTAACTGCCGATCACTTTGATAATCGTCGTGCCATCAGCCCGCTCGCCCTGCCAAACTGGAATCGGCGTCGCCCAATAACGATTACGACTCAAGTTCCAATCAGGCGCCATTTCGATAATATTATTAAAGCGTTTCTCGCCGATATGAGCCGGCACCCATTTGGTTTTAGTATTTTCACTTAGCATCTCGGCCCGCTGGCCATCGATATCCATAAACCAACTGGGGCAAGCTCGATACATCAACTTTTCACCACAGCGATGACAATGCGGATATTCGTGTTGAACATATTCGATTTTGAGTGCCCGGCCCTGCTCGATCAAAGTTTTCGCAATTTCCTTGTTCACTGCCCAAATATTTTTGCCCTGCCATGGCCCCGCCGTATAATCACCATTTTCGTCGACCAACGACACCAGCGGTACACCGTGTTTTTTGCAAAGTTCATAATCGTCTTCGCCATAGGCAGGAGCCTCGTGGACAATGCCAGTGCCTTCGTCAGTTGTTACGAAATCGGCTGACAGGATATGATGTGCCTTTGGACCATAATTAGTAAATAACGGATCATATCCAAGGCCAATCAATTCGTCGCTCTTGACTTTTTTAATAATTTTATAGTCAAGCGGCTGACGTTTTTCGTCGACCAAAACTCGTTTAATAGTGTCTGTGGCAATGTAGAATTTCTGATCGCCCAATTCAACCAAGGAATATTCTAGCTTTGGATTAATCGCCACTGCCACATTAGCTGGTAGCGTCCATGGCGTAGTCGTCCAGGCCAGTAAATACTCGTCGCGACCATCCAGTTTAAAAAATACAAATACCGACGGATCGGTGTCCATCTGATACGAATTCTCCATGGCGACTTCGGATTTGCTGATCGGTGTTGCATCGTTGGTACAATAAACCAAGATCTTTTCACCTTCGTAAATTTTGCCTTTTTCGTATAATTCCTTGAACGCCCACCAAACCGATTCCATATACTGCGGGTCCATAGTTTGATAAGCATCGTCCATGTTGACCCAACGCCCCAACCGCTCGATGGTGTCGTTCCACTCTGACCCAGTCTGGACCATCGCTTCGCGACATTCACGGACATAATCAGCGATGCTGATTTTTGTACCGATATCTTTTTTATTTGCAATGCCCAGTTTGGCTTCGACGAATCGCTCCGCCGGCAGGCCGTGACAATCCCAACCCCAATCACGCTCAACTCGTTTGCCCTGCATGGTTTGATAACGGGCCACAGCGTCCTTGATCGTGCTGATCATCAGGTGGCCATAGTGCGGAGTTCCGGTAATGAACGGCGGCCCGTCGTAAAAAACATACGAATTTTCGACTGGTCGTTGTTCAATCGATTTTTCAAAAGTCTTATTATCCTTCCACCACTCTGCGATGGCTTTTTCATATTCTGCCGCCCGGCGGCGTGTGCCGTACTTATACTTCATTTCTCCTCCCCATACTCTTTTGGTACTTTTATTGGCTCATAGCCATATTTTTCGCGTAGCGGTTCGGCAATATCGGAATAAGATTTACCGCACAACATCCCGCCGGCGGTTAAAATTTCTTGCGTGACATCCGCGCCAATGAAATCCGGTTTTTTGAATTTTTTCATCGCTGCGTCGCTAGCAAATTCAAAATCAACCACCGCTAAACCTGATAATTCGTCCAAATAAACATCCAGTTCTGCGTCGTAACCGCTAGTTTTGTAATAAAAACGGCGTTTTTTGAACCTCTTGCCAACTAATTGATTGAGAAAATCATATTCGTTGCGCGTTAAAGGAATTGTGTGTTCGATTTGCCGCGAAGCATCCTCGCGTTGGTCGTCACCCGTCGCATCGACTGGGAATTTCTTTGTAATCATCAGTTGGTCGCCATTTCGACGGATCCTGATGACGGGATGGCTAGAAGTTTTCGGAATGTAATTATCCTCAATAATTTTGGATGGGAATTTGTCCAGATCCGCTGGTAATTCATTGATCAAAAAAGTCAATTCGCGTTCTAGATCGGTCATTTTGGCACCTCCTTTCTTGGATTAAAATAACCCGCCCCGACGTTGGAACCCGGGCGGGTGTTACCATCCAACTTCTGAAACTCGACCTCTCGTTAGATCCTGAAAACTTGTTTCAGGATGACCAAGAGCGGATTTTCAGCACTTAATTTCATCTTTGACGCAGATTCACGGAAAGTTCTACTTGTGTTGTAAAATCTACAACACTTTCTCCTCCCAACTTCGCGGTTGATCGCCGCTCATTCGCGTGTGCGAAATGTTGTTAGTAGAATTATATCAGATTTGCGTAATTTTTCAAAATTGGCGTTGTCTATTGTTATACATTTGCTGCCGCCACCGCTAATTCACCCATCGCTGTTGACCGACCACGAAGATTCTCCGGTGGTACGATAATTTGTTCAATAGGATTTCCGTCTTTATCTATCTGGTATCTTATAACACCCATGTTTGGATCATATATAAACACTGCACCATCTGCGCCATATTTTTCGGCCATACCATAGTCAGCATAAACCGTTGCCGCATCTCCGCGGCGATCGTACATCACTGGTGGCAAATTCACTTTTTGAAGGTTGATGATTGGATTATGGCCACTGAAGTGCGCTCCTGTTATACCAAGCTTTTCGAGTGTCCCACCTGCGGCTAACCCCAATAACATTGGTCCTTGATAATCACCATAGTCTTTTTCTGTAATCTGTGTAAGGTTTTTACTAATTATACTTGGTTTAATTAGAGTCGACTTGTCAGCAAACATTGAATAGACTAGCTTGAACACTTCTACTACATCAGTAAATAGAATACTGGTCGGATCCTCTGCATACCTGTGTATAACATTTTCCCACTCATCCCAACATTCGAAAATTTCACCATTGCGGTACTCCCGTCCTTTATACTGAACACCCTTGATACGCTGGCCGTTTTCGTCTTCATAAATCATTTGGCCATTTTCATTAACATAACCGATAGCGATATCACCATCCCCATCTAACGGCAACGGTCCGTGCGTGTACAAGTTCCCATATTCATCGATTTCATATAGCTTGAAGTTCAGCATCTGCAGACGGACATTTTCTTGAACATATGGATCCTCCATAAAATTAACACTGTCAATGTTATAGTCCTCGCCTTTGTATACCGTATTATTTACTTGCGCAAAGAGGCCTTTCTCACCACCCGCCCACTCATTATGATGCACCCAGTCACGCAACCACCATTCAACACTTTCGTAATTACCTTCATTTATAGCATCGAACGCTAGGTTCCCGTACCCGTCAAGGGTATCCTCGTTGTACCATTGCATGAGTCGTTCTTGATACTGTGGAATAATTTCCTCATCCAAGAGAATTCTCCATTTTTCAAAATACTCTGACTCGTTTTCAGATTGCACATCAAGGCATAATTCGTCCAACTCCTCTCGTCTTTGCAGCCACCAATTAATTGACATTTTATCGACTCCTCGCATTCCTGTTGGTATAAACTCACCAACATTGCAGCCGAGCATATAACCCAGCCACTCAAGTTTTTTAGGGAACTTTTTCAAGCTGCCATCGCGGTCGTCGTATTGGTCGGGAAAGTTTAAAATATTATTGCCCTTGCTGTCTTCAACCTCTCCATTTGCGTTTTGTTTGGTTAGTTCTGTGCCATAAACATTCTCGGTCTCAAGTAGGAATTCCCAATATATTCGATCCCACTTATCTTCTTGAGTAGCATCGGCATATGCTGCATAATCCGTGGAAATCTGTGTCCAGAATTTGGGATCTCTAATACCCTCTCCTAGGTCTGTGCTTTTTTGTTGATCACGTAGCCATTGGTTAGGATCGAATTCGTCACCGTTTGGAAATCGTACTTTATAATTAGGATTTATACCGCGATAATTATCATACCAAGGATACGCTATCCCTAGCCCAGCCCCTATATGGAGGACATCGTGATTCCCCGTCAACTCGCTACTACGATTGGGGTTCGACTCGGTTTTCAGATCTATGAGCATTTTATACCATTCGAGCATAGTCACAACATCGTCGGCACGATCAATAGAATCGCCCATATATATAATCTGGCTAATATTAGCCTCCTGCATGGCTTTTTCAATTTCGGCCGTCGAAAATTCGACATCACTAGGCATACCCAAGGCGAATTTCACGAGCGGCTCGAAACGCTTAGACCCGTGTGGATCGCTAACGAATACTATTCGTTCCCGTTTTTCTAATGTTTCTGTTCGCTCATTGTCGTCACCAGATAAACCTGTGTGCTCCCCCCCCCTGTCGCTGGACGATACTAATAACGATGCACCACCGTTCTTTTGATTTTGACCATTATCTCCCGTCATCCCTAGCTCCATCTCTCCCACCGCCTAGTCTATCTTGATAAAATAATCTTACTACGATAGAACAGTGTTGTCAACGTAGCGCGCTCGGTTTACTTATACGCACTAGCATCCATAATCGTTGGCAGGGTGTGACGCCAAACCATCGTTGGCGTGCCTTCGGGGGTTAGCGCCAGCAGCGTCGGATAGGACGTCACGTCATACGTTTCACAAAATCCTGCACCGGCGCGCGTGTCCGGATCGATCACCTCGATTTCACCGCCAGTTTGTGTTTCGAAATCTCTAATGAATGTCTCCACCGCCAGCCGCGCCTCGGACTGCTCGCGATAAACCATGACTAATCGCATTTCCACCTCCTTGTTCTGTTATCTATTTTAGCACATTGTTGAAGGGTTTATGGTATGATATTTTCGTATGGCTAAGGTAAAAGAATTAAAACTCAGCGAAATTATCGCAAAATATAAAGCAATCTACCAGAAAATCAATCGCGTTCAATCGCCCGCTATTGGTGATTATGTTTATTTTAATATGTTTGGTTTCAAGCACTTGATCTTTAAAGGCCACCACAGGCGCGATAATCTCGCAGTATATAATCGTCTAGTTTTAATACCTTTGATCGCACCAGTTATTAAGAATTGCGACCGGGAGGTCGAAATCCGGATTCGCCGCGAAACTGTTCGTGGTAAGGAAGTTAAAGTCACCTATTACGCACTCGAAAGTCGTGTCGGTACTGGTAGTGTACGAGTACGAGTAGTCACGCGCCAGATTGGCGATAAGGGTCGTCACTATTTCCAAAGTATCATGAAATACTAAAAAACGCCGCCGCTAGCGGTGTATTTTAGTGTGCTTATTTTCCAGACTTAGGAGATTTCCTTGGTCGGTTCTAGGGCAAGCCCCATAAGCACGACATCATTGTAACACCTATCACATCACGAGTCAATATACGAACATAAATCCAGCCATTCTAGTACGCGATGTTGTTTTTTGGGCAAGTTCAATGTTTGATATGCAATAATCAAATTTTGACATTCATCCCACTGACGCGGATACGTAGGACGCTAGAAGATGCGTTGGTGGTCAATTTGGTGTCAAGTGTCAAGTGTCATCATGCGGCAGCGGGCGCGTCGTCGTCTTTTTGGCGTAGTTCTTTGAGTGTTTGGACGAATTCGTCGGCGTTTTTGAATTCGCGGTAAACCGACGCAAAACGGATATAGGCGACCTCGTTGCGGCGCGCTAGTTCGCTCATCACCGCGTCGCCGATTTGTTTGCTGGCGATTTCTAGCTCGCCCAAAGAATACATCGATTCCTCGACGTGATTGACGATTTCTTCGACTTCGATTTCGCCGTTTAGGAATTTACCGACCGATTGATAAACCGCTCGTTTTAGTTTGTCGCGGTCGAATAATTCGCGTCGTTTGTCGCGTTTGACAACCGTCAAGTTCGGCCGTTCCAATCGTTCATAGGTCGTATAGCGATTGCCACATTTCAAGCATTCGCGACGACGACGAATCGAATCATCGGCATCGCGCGATTCGATTACTTTGCTCTCGTCGTCTCCACATTTTGGACAATGCATCAGCGCTCCACTTCGTTCCGCTTATGAGACAAACCTACGGTTTTTCTCATCGCGCGGGGACAAAAAGTGTGATTTTTGTCTCCGGCTGCTCTTTTCCCTTTAATCATTCAATCCTCCCTGGTAGTATTGAACACAAAATTTGTTCAATCTTCCTCGTTTTCTTTATCTGCTTTATTTTTTCGGCCGAATCTGCGACGGAGGAATGATGGTGTGTCGTACTTGTCGTCGACATTTTCCTCAGTGTTAGTTTCGTTGCCAAACGGTGAAGCTGATTCGCCATCAGTTTGACTATCAGTGCCAAACGCCGTGTGCCAAGCAGTTTCCGGTTCTTCGGCACTAGTAAAATCAGCCGCTGGCGATGAGGCGACGATTTCTTCGTCCACGTTGATGTCGCTGAGGTTCATGTCCTTGACCTCATCCGTCGAATCCGCTGAAGAGTCAGTCTGCGCATTGTCGCTGCCCACCGTCGATTTGGCTTTGTCGCTAAAGTAAGCCGAATCAAAACCAGTCGCGATCACCGTAATGATTAGTTCGTCCTCCATTTCCGGCCTGAGCGTCGCGCCAAAGATGATGTTGGCGTCTGGCGAGACCGCGCTGGTGATCAGCTCGGCCGCTTCCTGGATTTCGGACATCGACATGTCGTAACCACCCGTAACGTTGAACAAGACACCGCGCGCGCCGTCGATGCTGACTTCGATCAGCGGACTTTCGATGGCCTGCTGGGCCGCCTTGGTTGCACGATCATCACCACTGGCGCGACCGATACCCATCAGTGCGCTACCGGCACTGCTCATGATCGCTCGAACGTCAGCAAAATCGAGGTTGATTAATCCGTGTTCGGTGATCAGCTCGGAAATTCCTTGGACGCCCTGGCGCAAAACATCATCGGCGATCTTGAACGTTTCGAGCAGTGGCGTGCGTCGATCGATAGTTTGCAACAATCGATCGTTGGGAATAGTGATCAGCGTATCAACATTTTGCGACAAGTTGTCAATCGCCACCTCAGCGTTGACACGACGTTTTTCGCCCTCGAAACTGAACGGTCTGGTGGCTACGCCCACGGTCAAAATCCCGAGTTCCTGAGCCAGTTCCGCCACCACCGGCCCCGCACCAGAACCAGTCCCACCGCCAGCACCAATCGTCACAAAAACCATGTCGGCGCCATCGAGCGCTTTTTTGATTTCATCGATACTTTCGCGAGCGGCAGCTTCGCCCTTGATCGGGTCAGCACCCGCACCTAGACCCCGCGTGACTTCCTTGCCAATGTGGATTTTGACGTCGGCGTCGCTGTTATGTAGCGCCTGGGCGTCAGTGTTCACAGCAATAAATTGGACACTTTTGATACCAACGTCTTTCATCCGATTGACGGCAGCACCACCCGCACCACCAACCCCGACGACCTTGATCACCGCCGAAGCTTGGATTGCGCTAGGTTTGACTTCTGGCATATTCCCCCTTTACTTTTGACCCCAATTAGATTAATTGTACAAAATAATTATACATGTTCGATTTCAATAAATCAAGCACGCTCGGGTTGAACAAATTTTGTACAAAAATGAGTTATGCGCCCGATTCTAGAAATGAATCAATCTCGGTAAGTAGTCCATCGTAAGTGTTCAAACAGGGAATTTCGGGATACCTTTTCCTGATGTTTGCAGGAGCACGAAACAGGTAGCCAGCATCCGCAGTGTCGATCATCTCCAGATCATTAAAAGAATCACCCGCTGCAAAGACTTTTATATTTAATGATTGAAAGGCTTGGACTGCCCGTTTTTTGTCGTTCTTTTGCCGTAACTGGTAACCAGTAATTGTGCCATCCGGACCGATTTCTAGGCTATTACAGAAAATAGTCGGCCAGCCCAGTTTGGCCATCAACGGTTCGGTAAATTCTTCAAAAATACCGGAAAGGATGATTAATTGAGTCCGTTCCCGCACTGCGCGAGAAAATTCCAACGCGCCCGGTAATGGATTCATTTTGGAAATGACCTGTTGAATATCCGCCAATTTAAAATTATTTTTAGCGAGAATGTCGAGACGAAATCTCATGAGTTTGTCATAATCTGGCTCGTCCTTGGTGGTTCTTTGTAGCTCGGGAATTTTCGTCGCCTTGGCAAAAGCGATCCAAACTTCGGGAACTAACACCCCTTCGAGATCGAGACACACTAAATGCATGGTTAAAGACTAGCACAGGCAAAAAAGGAAAGCAAGGTTTCTAACGTTAATATCCGTCAACACAACTCTTGGGCTACTTTTTGAAACGTTTGAACAGGCCGCCAAGTTTTGTACCAATTCCTGATAGCGGGCTGTTTTTACGTGGTCCAATTTCGTTGGACGTTAAATCTAAATCAATCAACATTAATCCAACGACGCTAGCGAATTCTGGGCCGGAAACTTTGTCGCCCATACCGCCAAATTCTGCTATTTGGCCGACGCGTGCGTTCATGTTGAGAACTTCGCGAGCGTAATCCGCGATGCCACGTAGTTTCGCGCCGCCGCCCGTCAGCACCGCCCCGCCAGGCAATTTAGCCAAGCGTTTGATTTTCTTGAGCTCGTGATTAACTAACTCGAAAATTTCGGCGAGACGGGCTTCGACCACTTCGTCGATGATTTCTGCATCAAACTCCAACGTTCGCGCCGTCGAACCGGTACCAACTTTGACCGAAACTTTGCCCGACGAACCACGACGTAGTTCTGGCGCGGCGACGGCGTGCTCGATTTTGACTTTTTCGGCGATATCTAAATCAGTTTTTAAGCCAATCGCCAGATCGTTCGTAATATTGTTCGACCCGATCGGCAACACCGCCACGTGGATTAAATCACCTTCTTCGTAAACTGCGATGTTGGTCGTCGTGCCGCCAATATCAATCAAAATCACGCCATTTTCGCGCAAGTTGTTGGACAAAACCGCTCGCGCTGCCGCCAAACCTGCTATGACCATACGTCGAGCCGGTAGTTCGGTCATGCTCAGGACCTTTTCCAGATTTTTTAAATGTGGAGCTAACGCCGTAATCATATAAGCATCGACCTCTAAACGCACCCCTGTCATGCCTGACGGGTCGCGAATTCCGTCCTGGGAATCGAGTTTATAAGAGCGCGGCGTGACATCCAAAATTTCGCGATTAGCCGGTAACTGGACGACCGTAGCGGCTTCTTCGACACGCATCAATTCTTCATTGCCGATAGCCTGACCACCAGCACCGATCGCAATCACCCCTCGCGAACCGAGGCCGATGATGTGTGAACCATTAATCGATACTGTCGCACGATCAATCTGATAACCACTCATCCGTTCGGCCGCCTCGAGTGCGCGATCAACCGCTTCGGCTGTCTGGTCGAGGTTGACCACTGTGCCCTTGCGCATACCTGAATTCTTGTGCGTGCCAACCCCAATAATTGTTGGTGTTTTGCCTTGTGATTCGACATGCCCGACGACAACCTTAACTGTGTCAGTCCCGATGTCTAATCCTACGGCATATTTTGTTTCATTCATGATATTAGTATTATACCATAAGTTTTTCCATTTTCTACAAAATACATCTTAATATAAAATACTATTTGGATTGATTTTCTAGCGCCTTGAGTATCAGGTCGGTATTTCTATCGAGGCTTTCTGGCTCATGGTCATTATACAAAACCAAATCTTGTCCGCAGTTCAAGAAATCAATCGCGATACCTGCCATTCTTTTCCTAGCGTTTTCCATATTAAATTCTTGCTTTCCTCTCTCTGCGCGTTTTTGTTCCGCCTTAACATCAGATACCGCCACAACCGAGACAAGTAAATCGATAAGATCCCGAATTCCCGACTCTGAAAGTCTTGTATGTTCTAGGATATAATAGCCTTCATCTTCAGCGTTTTCTTTGATGATACTCCTCAGTTTCGCCTCTACATTAGGCATAGAATCTTTTGTGATCTTACTGAAATCGCCACTACCATGCACATATTTGTAGCCTGGGTTTTGTTCGGTATAATCAGCCAACAGCATTCTATCTATATCGAAATGCTGT